>JAICIN010000019.1 GCA_025924375.1 Dermatophilaceae bacterium
CGACGCCGGGCGGCGCGGAGGCGCGGGCCACGTCGCGTAGCGACGCGACGGTCCCCGCGATCTCGCTGTTCGGCCGCTCGCTGTCCACCGGCACCGCGACGATGGCCGCCCGGCCGTCCTGCGACACCGCCGTGGGCCCGGCCTGCTGCCCCGCCGAGGACGCCACCCGTCGGCCCACCGAGGTGGAGGCCGCGACGCCGGCCCGGCCCAACGGCACACCGTCGGTGCGGGTGAACACGGCCACGACGGGTGACAGCCGGTGACCCGGGAGCTGCTGCTCGAGCCGGGCAGCCGCCGCGGACTCCGATGATGACGGCAGGGAGCCCACTGCTCCCGGTGCTGCGGCGGAGCCGAGGGCGGCGGCGGCGCCGAGGGTGAGCAGCAGCGCCGTACCCAGGGTGGCCCAGGCGCCGCGGCGGGTGGTGACGGCCGCCGTGAGGCGGGTCCAGAGGTGGTGCATGGCGAGCGGTTCTCCTTCGCGTCGAGGTCTGTCTCGACGCTAGGAAGGAGGAGCCGCCCGGCCATCACGCGAAGGATGGCACCGCGGTCAGTCGAAAGTTCGACCGGGACGCGCCCGCGCCCAGGTCAGGACATGACGGGGTGTCCCGGGGGACGTCGCCCGCGGGACACCCCGAGACGTCCGTCAGGCCCGCAGGCGCGAGCCGTGGCGCTCCGGCGCGGCCACCGGGGCGTCGTGGGCGACCGCTGCCGCCGTCTCGGCCGCGAGCTGGTCGACGACCGCCTTGGCCTGGACGATGCACTCGCGCAGGAGCGCCACCAGGCGTCCGTCGCGGTCGTCGATGCACGCCTCGGCCAGCCCGTCGATCGCGTAGGCCACGACATGGGGGGCGGTCTGGCGCACGAACACGCGCTGGGACAGCCGACCCGGGCGGACGTGGCGGGAGGCCCACCGCTCGGCGTCCGGTGCCCGGTGCAGCGCGGCGCGACCGGTGGCGGTCATCGACGTCTCCGGGCGGCCCTCGAGGCCGGCCAGCATCCGCTCGCAGGTCTGGACGCCCACGGCGAGGACGTTCTGCCGCGAGGCCGAGACATAGGGCAGCGCCGCCGTCGCGCAGCTCAGCGCGAGACGTGCGGCGATCCTCGGGTCCTCGCCCGTGAGGCCGATGACCGACGGGATGAGCGGCACGAGGTCGGCCCGCGCCTCCTCACCGACGCTGTCGTTGACCCGCCGGGCCGCACCCGCGAGGAGCGGGTGGGTGCACGACGGGTGGTCGCTCCACCGCTCGCCCGCCAGGAAGGACGCCATCTCCATGAAGCACGCGCCCTTGCGGGGGTTCCGGTGTCTCCCCGGCGAGAGGACGGGGACCAAATCTGGCGTCTGAACGGCTCTTCCTCGCATGACCACTCCCACGACGTGTCGGCCGCGAGGACGTCTCGCGGCCTCACTTCAGTGTGCGCCTGTCCCCGCCGGTGCGCCACTGCTCGCCGAGTGGTTGTGGACGGCCGGCAGGCTCCCGTTAGGGTCGCCGCGGAGCAGAGCCGTGAGGGAGTGCCGATGGACGAGTTCGCGCCCCGTCCCGGGGCGACCCAGGACGTGCGGTATGCCGTGTGCGGGTCGCTGGGGCGCATCCTCCTGGACCGTCCCCGGGCCCTCAACGCCCTCTCGGCGGCGATGGTGTCGTCCGTGCAGGCCCAGCTCGACGACTGGGCGGACGACGACCGCGTGCAGGCGGTGTGCCTGGCGGGTGCCGGTGACCGCGGCCTGTGCGCCGGAGGCGACATCCGGGAGATCCGGGAGGCGGTCCTCCACCGGCCGCAGGACGCGGTGGCGTTCTGGGCCGCCGAGTACCGGCTCAACGCCACGATCGACGCCTACCCGAAGCCGTTCGTCGCCCTGATGGACGGCGTGGTCATGGGTGGCGGCGTCGGCCTCTCGTCGCACGGCTCGCTGCGCGTCGTCACCGAGCGCTCGCAGGTCGCCATGCCGGAGACCCGCATCGGCTTCTTCCCCGACGTCGGGGCGCTCTTCCTCCTCTCGCGGGCACCGGGCGAGACCGGGACGCACCTGGCCCTGACCGGCGCGACCGTCGACGGTGCGGACGCGATCGCCGTCGGCCTCGCCGACACGCTGGTTCCCAGCGAGGAGCTCCCGCGGCTCGTGGAGCGCCTCTCGCGCGGCGCGCCGCTCGACGCGACCGTCGGGAGGCGGGCCCCCGAGAGCGCGCTCATGGCAGCGCGCCCGTGGGTCGACGAGTGCTACGCGGGGGACGACCCGGTGGGGATCCTCCAGAGACTGCAGCGGCACCCCGACGCTGCGGCCCGTGAGTCGGCCGCCGTCCTGCAGACCCGCTCGCCGCTGGCCGTCGCGGTGACCCTGGCCGCCATCCGCCGCGCCGCGGCGCTGCCGCGGCTCGAGGACGTCCTGGCGCAGGACCTGCGGGTCGGGGAGCACCTCGTCTCCCAGCCCGACTTCCCGGAGGGCGTGCGGGCGCTCCTCATCGACCGCGACAACGACCCGCACTGGAGCCACGCCTCGCTGGCCGACGTCGAGCGGGGCCTGGTCCGCTCGATCGTCGAGTCCTGACACCGGGCCCCCCGGGTCATCGGGTGGTCAGCGAGGCGTAAATCTCTGGCCAAGAGATCGTCCCGGGCATGGCCTTCCCTGTGGGCGCGTGGCAGGTTCTCGCGGACACGCTGTGCCATCGCTGCGTCGCAGTCACGCCCCTCACCCAGGAGTCACGTCATGCACAAAGCCCTGACCGGTCCCCGCCTTGCTGTCGCCCTCACCAGCGGCGCCATGCTCGCGGCCTCCCTCGTGGCAGGTCCCGCGCACGCGGCCGGCAACGACGAAGCACCCTCGACCCACGTCCCCGTCGCCACCCCCGACGGGATGCTCATGAGCTACGTCGTCAACACCACCGTCGCGAACCCCGGGCAGACGCGCCTCGCGGAGCAGGCCGTCCGGGATGCCGGTGGAGTGGTCGTCCAGTCCTGGCCGCAGATCGGTGTCGTGGTGGCCCACTCCGCCAACGGGGCCTTCCGCACCGACGTCGTGCGACTCGCGAAGGGCCACGCCGTCGCGTCCGCCGGGCCGACCCGCACCGTCGCCGTGAGCGAGGGCACCCCCGCCACCACCGAGAGCCCCCGCACCCCCGGGAGCCGCGGCGCCGCGGCATACAAGAAGGCGAGCGGCCAGCCGACGGTCGGCGGCTACGTGGCCGGCGAGGTCTACGACGCCGCTCCCGCGTCCGACCCGGCCGAGGGCGAGCAGTGGGACATGGTGCAGCTGAGGGCCGACGCCGCGCACGAGGTGACCGACGGTGCCCGCAGCGTGGTCGTGGGCGTCCTCGACAGCGGCATCGAGTCGACCCATCCCGACCTCGCGCCGAACCTCGACCTTGCCGACTCGGTGAGCTGCATCGACGCCGGCCGGCCCGACACCACCCCGGGCGCCTCGGAGCCCACGACGAGCGGGCACGGCACGCACGTCGCCGGCACGATCGCCGCGGCCCGCAACGGCGTCGGCATCGTGGGCGTCGCGCCGAACGTCCGGCTCGCCTCGGTCAAGGTCGTCAACGACGACGGGTTCATCTACCCCGAGTATGCCGTGTGCGGCTTCGTCTGGGCGGCCGAGCACCGCATGGACGTGACCAACAACAGCTACTACGTCGACCCGTTCGAGTTCTGGTGCGGCGACCAGCCCGAGCAGGCCCCGGCGCGCGAGGCCGTGCGCCGCGCGGTGGCGTACTCGGAGAGCAAGGGCGTCGTCAGCGCCGCAGCGGCCGGCAACAGCGCCTACGACCTCGCCAACAAGACGACGAACACCAGCAGCCCCAACGACTCCACGCCGGTCAGCCGCGTCCTCAACAGCAGCTGCGAGGACCTCCCCACCGAGGCGCCCGGAGTCGTGACGGTGTCCTCGACGACGCAGACGCGTGACCTCTCGTCCTTCTCCAACCGTGGTCTCGGGGTCATCGACGTCGCTGCCCCCGGCTCGAGCATCCTCTCGACGTACCCGGGTCACCGCTACGCCAGGCTCAGCGGGACCTCGATGGCGTCGCCCCACGTCGCGGGCGTCCTGGCGCTGCTCAAGTCCGCCCACCCGGACGCCACGCCCGCCCAGCTCGTCGAGATGGTGCGTGCCCAGGCGCAGGACACCGCCTGCACGACGACGACGCGTGGCGCCGCCTGCGTCGGCGGGGTCGAGGACAACAGCTTCTACGGCGAGGGCATCGCTGACGCCCTCAAGGCGGTCAGCTGACCACACGACGGACAGCGTGGGCAGGGCCCCGGCACCGCCTGGTGCCGGGGCCCTTTCCCTGCGGTATGCCGTGCGGCGGCCGAGCGCGAGCCGCGGCGCGGCCGGGGTCGGGGCCGCGGCGCAAGCGCACGGCGGAGGCTGTGGCGGGGTCTTGAGGACGTGCAACCCCGGTTGCATGATGGGTGGATGCGTCGCCGCTCAGCACGCGCCGTCGGAGACGAGTGATGCGCGGCCGGCTGCCGACGAACCGGGGGCCTGTGCTGCTCGCGGTCGTGGTGCTGGCGGTGGTCGTCGGGGCCGGGCTCCTGCTCGCCCGGCAGCTGACCCGACCCGTTGCCGCGGCGATCGCGTTGCCGTTGCGTACCGTCGCCACGGTGCCCCTGCCGGGGCACGACAGCCGCTTCGACTACGAGGCGCTGGACGACGCCGGGCATCGCCTGTTCATCGACCACATGGGCGACGGGACGATGCTCGAGCTGGACACGGGCACCGACCAGGTCGTCGCCACCGTGGACGGACTGCCGAGCGTGACCGGGGTCGTCGTCGTCCCGGCGCTGCATCGCGTGTTCGCCAGCGTCGCCGGCGCCGGGCAGGTCGTCATGGTCGACGAGGCCAGCGGCCGGGTGCTGGCCCGCGCGCCGGCCGGGCGGTTTCCCGACGGCCTGGCGTACGTGCCGAGCACGAACGAGGTGTGGGTCAGTGACGAGGACGGGGGTGTCGAGACGGTCCTCGACGCGGCGACCGGGCAGCAGGTCGCCACGGTGCCGCTCGGCGGCGAGGCGGGCAACGTCCGCTACGACCCCGGTGCCGACCGGGTCCTCGTCGACGTCCAGACCCGGGACCAGGTCGCTGTCCTCGACCCGCGCACCCGTGCGGTCACGCGCCGCGTCCCGGTGCCCGGCTGCGACCATGACCACGGGCTGCTCGTCGCGGCGGGCCGCGCGTTCGTCGGCTGCGACGGCAACAACGAGCTGGTCATCCTGGCGCTGCCGGGCCTGACGCCGCTCGGGCACCTCGACGTCGGTGAGGGCCCGGACGTGCTCGCGTTCGATGCGGCCCGCCGGCTGCTGTACGTGGCCGCGGAGTCCGGAGTCGTCACGACCGTGGACACCGGGGTTGCGGCCGGGCGCGTCACCGGACGGGCCCGCTTCGCGGGCAACGCCCACGTCGTGGCCGTCGACCCGGCGACCGGCCGGGGGTACTTCCCGGTTCCCGACGCCGGCCACGGCCGGCCCGGACTGCTCGTCACCGCACCACTGGTGGCACCGCGGAGAGGCAGCTGATCGATGTCCTGCCCTGCAGGCCGCGCCGCGGCCGGCCGCACACCGTGGCGGCCCTGGACACCTGCACGCCGGGGCGGTGAGGATGCGGTGGCCGTTGGGCCGTGACGCCACTCTGCTGGTGGCAGGCCAGGCCGTGCGCGCCGCGGGGTACGGGTTCACCGCGGTGCTCCTGGGCGCGCTGCTGACCGCCCGCGGCTACAGCCACCTGGCCGTCGGTGGCGTCCTGACCGCCCTCGTCGCCGGCACCGCGGTGTCCTCCCTGGTCGTCGGCGCCATCGCGGACCGGGTCGGTCGGCGCCGCAGCTACGCCCTGTTCTTCCTCGGGGTCGCCACCGCCGGTGCGGTCGTCGCCGCCGGCGCACCGTTGTGGGCGCTGCTGGTCGTCGCGCTCACCGGCACCCTGTCCACCGACGTCGTCGACAACGGACCGGCAACCACCCTCGAGCAGGCCATGCTCGCCGCCGACGACGCCGGCACCTCACGGGTGTACGGGATGTACAACGCGATCGGTGCGACAGCGGGTGCGCTCGGCGCGCTCGCCGCCGCGGTGCCGGGCGTGCGCCCCGCGGGCGAGCACGCGGTGGTGCACGGCTGGCTGTTCGCGGCGCTCATCCCCGTCGGGGTCACCGGCGCGCTGCTCGCCGCTCGCATGTCGCCTGCGGTCGAGATGCCGGCCGGTCCGGCGGGGCGTCCCGGCTGGTCGCGTCTCGGGCCGGCCCGGCTGGTCGCGTCTCGCTCGACCGTGCGGCGCCTCGCCGCGCTGTTCGCGGTCGACGCCGGTGGCGGCGGGCTGGTCACCACCGCGTTCCTCGCCTACTACCTCGGCTCCCGCTACCACGTCTCGGTCAGCGCCCTCGGCCGGCTGTTCTTCGCCGTCTCGGTGGTACAGGCATTCTCGGTCGCGCTCGCCCCGCGGCTCGCGCGCAGGTTCGGACTCGTCCCGACGATGGTCGGCACGCACCTGCCGAGCAACGTGCTGCTCGCCTCGGTCGCGTTCGCACCCAGCTTCCCGGTCGCAGCCATCCTCCTGCTCGCACGCACGACGCTGTCACAGATGGATGTGCCGACCCGGCAGGCACTCGTCATGACCGTCGTCACCCCTGCGGAACGCACCCGCGCCGCGGCGGTGACGAACGCCGCCCGGTACACCGTCCGTCCCGTCGGTCCGCTCGTCGCCGGCGCCCTGCAGAACGTCGCGCTGGGCGCCCCACTGCTCGTCGCCGGCATCGTCAAAGCCGGCTACGACCTTGCGCTGTGGCGGTGGGCACGCCGCAAACGCCTTCCGAACCCGGTGCCGGAGCAGGCCCGGTGAGGGCAGACGCACACAGCGGCGTGACCGGCCCAGGAGGGTGCACGCCCCGGCCGAGCTCGGCCACGCGGACGACAGGCACGGTCTGGACGATGTAACGCAACCGTGGTTGCATGACCTGGTGGGGCCGACCAGCGGTGGTGCGCGTCCGGGCGAGTGGGTGCTCCTGACGTACCGGCTTCCGCGCGAGCCGTCGACGCCGCGCAGTGCGGTGTGGCGAAAGCTTCGCCGGCTCGGGGTCGCCCAGCTCGCCGACGGCCTGGTGGCCCTTCCCGCCGACGCCCGCACTCGCGAGCAGCTGGACTGGCTCGCGGCAGAGGTTCGTGAGGCGGCCGGCACGGCAGGGATCTGGCTGGCGCGGCCCGCCTCCGTGGCCCAGGAGCGCCAGCTCGCCACCGCCATGGCCGCCGAGCGGGCCGCGGAGTACGCCGCGGTGCGTGATGATGCGCACGCTTCGGCCACGCTCGACGAACCGGCCAGGCGCCGCGCCGCGCGGCGCCTGCGCGAGGAGCTGAGGCGGGTCCGGCGCCGGGACTTCTTCCCCCCACCGGAGCGGGACGCGGCGGTCTCGGCCGTGGAGGCCCTCGCCGCCGGCCTGGCGCAGTCCGCGCCCGGCGCGGGTGCCTCGGCGAGGACGAGAGGAGCGCGGCGGTGAAGTGGGCCACCCGCCAGGGCGTGCACATCGACAGGGCCGCGTGCGCCTGGCTCATCCACCGGTTCATCGACCCCGAGCCGCAGTTCGTGTTCGTCGCCGACGCCTCCGAGGTCCCCGACGACGCGACCCCCTTCGACATGCCCGGGGTCGAGTACTCCCACCACGGGGACGACTGCACGTTCGAGACCCTGCTGAGGCGGCACGACCTGACCGACCCCGTTCTCTGGCGGCTGGCCGCTCTCGTGCACGAGGCCGACGTCGACGACGGCCGCTACGACGCGCCGGAGGCGCCCGGGTTCGACCTCGCGCTGCGCGGCCTGTCCATGGTGGCGGCGGACGAGCGGGTGCTGACCCTGACCGGACCGCTCTTCGACGGCGCCTACGAGTTCTTCCGCCGGCAGTTCCTGATCGGGAGGGAACCGGCGTGAGCACGCCGCGCCGGACGGGCCGGCACCCGCCGCTCGGGCCCACGTGGGCGGCGGCGCCGGGGCGCCTCCCGGCCGACGCACCCAGCTCCCCTGCAACCACGGGGGCGCAGCGTGACGTCATCCCGTTCCGGGACGCCGTCCGGGCCTGGTTCGCCATCTCCCTGCAGACCTTCGGCGGCCCGGCCGGGCAGATCGCCGTGATGCAGCGCACGCTCGTGGACGAGAAGCGCTGGATCGGGCAGAAGCGCTTCCTCCACGCGTTGTCCTACTGCACCCTGCTGCCCGGCCCCGAAGCCCAGCAGCTCGCCATCTACGTCGGATGGCTGCTCAACGGCGTCCGCGGCGGCCTGGTCGCCGGCATCCTGTTCGTCCTGCCCGGCGTCGCAGCGTTGCTAGCCCTGTCGGCGCTCTACGTGGCCGCCGGCAACACCCTGCTGGTGACCGCACTGTTCGCCGGGCTGGCGCCCGCCGTCCTGGCGATCGTCGCCCAGGCCGTCGTCCGAGTCGGGGGCCGAGCCCTGGGTCACCCGGCGCTCGTCGCGCTGGCCGTGGCCGCCTTCGCGGCCCTCGCCGTCTTCACCGTGCCCTTCCCGCTCGTCGTGGCCGCCGCCGCCGGCATCGGCTGGGCGCTGGGCCGGTGGGCCCCGCACACGATGCACACCGCCGTCGGCCACGACGCCGACCCCGCCGGCCGGGCCCCGCTCATCCCCGACGACGCCCTGCACACCGAGGCGCCCAGCCGGACGCATGCCGTGAAGGTGCTCGCCGTCGGCGTGGCCGCCTGGGGGGTGCCCGTCGGTGCGGTCGTGGCCCTCACCGGGGGCGGCAGCGTCTTCACCCACCAGGCCCTGTTCTTCTCGGGCGCCGCCCTGGTGACCTTCGGCGGGGCCTACGCCGTCCTCGCCTACGTCGCCCAGAAGGCCGTGGAGGTGTACGGCTGGCTGGCGCCCGGCGAGATGGTCCGAGGCCTGGCGCTGGCCGAGACGACCCCCGGCCCCCTCATCATGGTGGTCCAGTTCGTCGCCTTCGTCGGCGCCTACCGGCACCCCGGCGCCCTCGACCCGTGGGCGGCGGCCGTCCTCGCCGCGCTGCTGACCACCTGGGTCACCTTCGTGCCCTGCTTCGTCTTCGTCTTCGTCGGCGCCCCCTGGGTCGAAAGGCTGCGGGGCAACCGCGCCCTGTCCTCGGCGTTGACCGGTATCACCGCCGCCGTCGTCGGCGTCATCGCCAACCTCGCGGTGTTCTTCGCCCTCCACACCCTCTTCGCGTCCACGACCACCCGCACCTTCGGGCTCGCCCGGCTCGAGGTGCCGGACCTCGGCACCGTGCGACCGGTCGCGGTCGGCATCGCGCTGACGGCGGCGGTCCTGCTGTTCCGCCTGAAGTGGCCGGTGCTGCGCACCCTGGGGGTGTGCGCCGCCCTCGGCCTGGCCGCTGGTCTCGTGGTCAGGGCACTCGCGTGAGCGTCGGACGGCCGTCCCGGGACGGCGCAGGGCCTACCCCGTCTCGCGGCCGGGGGGTATGCGGGGACCACGGCCGAGCGCAGCCGCGGCACCGCCAACGCCAAGGCGTCCTCCGCGCGGTGCGCTTGCCACCGCGGCTCGTTCCTCGCCGCACCTCCCCCCTCCCACGTGCCGGGAGAAGCGAGAAGGACCCCCGGTGAAGCGTCGGGGGTCCTTCGCGTCTGGTGCGCAAGGGGGGATTTGAACCCCCACGCCCGTAAGGACACTGCCACCTGAAGACAGCGCGTCTGCCGTTCCGCCACTTGCGCGTGGACACCACATTGTGAGGTACGCGCCCGATGATCGCCAAACCGGCTCCCCGCCCCACCGGCTCGCCTGGCCGGGCCCCCCAGCGCGGCCCGTTACGATCGTGAGCCGAGCACCGACGAGAGGAAGACGAGCGGTGGGACTGTTCGACCGGGTCGAGCAACGCCTCGAGCGTGCCGTCAACGGCGTCTTCGCGCGTGCCTTCAGGTCCGAGGTCCAGCCGGTCGAGATCGCGAGCGCGATCCGCCGTGCCATGGACGACCGCGCCGCCATCCTGGGCCACGGCCGCACCATCGTGCCGAACCTCTTCACCGTCGAGCTGAGCGCCTCCGACTACGACCGGCTCTCGGCCTACGACGACGAGCTGGAGACCGAGCTGGTCGCCGCCGCCGAGGAGCACGCCGACACCCAGCGCTACCAGCCCGGCGGCCCGATCCAGGTCGGGTTCGCCTCCAGCGACGACCTCGAGACCGGCGTCTTCCGCCTGCGCACCTCCACGGCACGGCGTCCCGGCGGCGACCGCACCGCCAAGGCGCCGCAGACGCCTCAGCCGGCGCCCCGGCCGACGGAGCGACCCGCGGGCCCGGTCGCGGAGGCGGCGATCCCCCCCGTCGCCACGGCGCAGCAGGAGGTCGTCGCGCCGGCCGCGCCGCGCCGCGTCAACCCGGCCGACCGGCCCTGGCTCGACGTCGACGGCGAGCGCTACCCGCTCATGGGCGCGATCACCGTCCTCGGCCGTGACGACAGCGCCGACATCATCCTCGACGACCCGGGCATCTCCCGCCGCCACAGCGAGATCCGGGTGACCCACGACGGCCCGCACCTCGTCGCCAGCATCCGCGACCTCGGCTCGACCAACGGCACGTTCGTCAACAGCGAGCGCATCAGCAGCCAGCGCCTCGCCGACGGCGACCGGATCACGGCGGGCCGCACCACGGTCACCTACCGCGGCGGCCGGCGGTGAGCACCACGGATGAGTGAGCTGACCCTGACGATCATCCGGTTCGGGCTCCTCGTGCTCCTCTGGGTCTTCGTCTTCAGCGTCGTGGGCGTGCTCCGCGGCGACATCTACGGCACCCGGGTGGTCCCGCGGTCGCCCCAGCGGCGCGACCGCCGGGCCGACCGGACGGCCCAGCGGACCGCCCAGCGCCCGGACGAGCGGGGCGCCGATCGCCCCGCACCCGCGCCGAGGCAGCGCCGCCGCGACACCTCCCGCGTCCCCACCTCGCTCACCGTCGTCGAGGGACCGCTGCGGGGCACGAGCCTTCCGCTGCGCGACGCGGGGGTCCTCATCGGCCGCAACCCCGAGTGCGCGCTCGTGCTCGACGACGACTACGCCTCCGGGCGGCACGCGCGCATCTACCGCGGTGACGACGGCTGGTACGTCGAGGACCTCGGCTCCACGAACGGCACCTACCTCGGCTCCCACCGCCTCACGGCGGCGCAGCGCGTCGAGGCCGGCTCGGTGCTGCGCATCGGCAAGACCGCCGTCGAGCTGCGGAAGTAGGGCTCGGGCCATGGACCTCGCCCTCGACTACGCCGCCCGCTCGGACGTCGGCCTCGTGCGCTCCGAGAACCAGGACTCCGGGTATGCCGGGCCGCACCTGCTCGTCGTCGCCGACGGCATGGGGGGGCACGCCGGTGGCGACATCGCCAGCTCCGTCGCGATCGGCACGATGGTGCCGCTCGACGGCGAGAGCCACGGCGGCGACGACGCGACCGCGCACCTCTCGTCCCGGCTCGCCGAGGCCAACACCGAGCTGCACTCCCTCGTCGACAGGTCCCCGGAGCTGCGTGGCATGGGGACCACCGTCACGGCGCTGATGCGGGCGGGGAACAAGATCGCCATGGCTCACATCGGCGACTCCCGTGCCTACCTCCTGCGCCACGGGGAGCTGACGCAGCTGACCCGCGACCACTCGTTCGTGCAGTCCCTCGTCGACGAGGGCCGGATCACCGCCGAGGAGGCGGAGTCGCACCCGCAGCGCTCGCTGGTGACCCGGGTCCTCACCGGCTCACCGGACGACGAGCCCGACCTCATGGTGCGGGAGGGCCGCCCGGGCGACCGCTACCTGCTGTGCTCCGACGGCCTGAGCGGCTTCGTGGCCCGCGACACCATCGAGGAGATCCTGGCCGAGGGCAGGCCGCCCGGACCGACCGCCGACCGCCTCCTCGAGCTGGCGCTGCGCGCGGGAGCTCCCGACAACGTCACCGTCGTCGTCGCCGACGTCGTGGACCTCGACACGGTCCGTGCGCCGTCGACCGTGCCCCAGGTGGTGGGGGCGGCGTCGGTGCGCCGGAAGGGCACGCGCGCCATCCCCGTCACCCCGGCGCAGAAGGCCGCGGCCCTCTCCAGGGAAGCGGCCGGCGTGGACGACGAGGCGGACGACCTGACCCTGGCAGAGGAGGGCCCGCGGTCGGGTCGGCTGCGCTGGCTGCGGGTCGGCGCCGTGGTCCTGGTCGTCCTCGCCGTGCTCGGTGCCGGCGCCTACGCCGCCTACTCCTGGACCCAGCGCCAGTACTTCGTCGGGGTCCAGGGTGGCCAGGTCGCGATCTTCCAGGGGGTCTCCCAGGACCTCGGCCCGCTCCACCTGTCGCACTCGAGGCAGGTGACCGCCATCTCCGTGGAGGACCTGCCGGACTTCTACCGGAGCAAGGTGCAGGCCACCGTCTCGGTCGACACCCTCGCCGAGGCGGAGACCCTCGTGGAGAGCCTGCGCAAGGAGGCGGTCGTCTGCGTGTCGCGCAAGGCCGCCGGCGGCACCTGCGGCGTGGGAGGCGGGTGAGCGCGTGACCACCATCTCCTCCTACCGCCCGCGCAAGGGCCGCAACGTCGAGCTCGTGCTCCTGTTGCTCGCCGTCGCCATCGTGCTGCTGGCCTACCTCAACGTCGGCCTCGCCGTGAACGACGCCTTCCCGCCCGGGCTGCTGACCCACGGCCTGGGCCTGCTCGTCATCGCGCTGGCCTTCCACCTGTTGCTGCGCTGGCGCGCGTCGTATGCCGACCCGCTCCTGCTCCCGATCGTCACCCTGCTCAACGGTTTGGGACTGGTGATGATCTACCGTCTCGACCTCGCCCACGGCCGGGACCTCGCCCAGGGCCTGGCCCTCAAGCAGCTCACCTGGAGCGCCCTCGCCGTGGCCATCGCCGCCGTCGTGCTCGTCGTCCTGCGCGACCACCGCCAGCTGCGGCGCTACACCTACACCGCCGCGGCGGTCGGCTTCGCCCTGCTGGTGCTGCCGCTCGTGCCCGGGCTCGGCCGGACGGTCTACGGCTCGCGCATCTGGATCGGCCTGGGGCCGTTCTCGTTCCAGCCCGGCGAGGTCGCCAAGATCGTCCTGGCCGTGTTCTTCGCCGGCTACCTCGTGCAGACGCGCGACGCGCTCTCCCTCGCCGGTCGCAAGGTCCTCGGGCTGACCCTCCCCCGGGCCCGCGACCTCGGGCCGATCCTCGTCGCCTGGCTCGCCAGCGTCGGGGTCCTCGTCTTCGAGAAGGACCTCGGCTCCTCGCTGCTCTTCTTCGGCCTCTTCGTGGCGATGCTCTACGTCGCCACCGAGCGGAAGTCCTGGATCGCCATCGGCCTGCTGCTCTTCTGTGGCGGCGCCTACGTCGCCTACCTCCTCTTCGGCCACGTCCAGCAGCGGGTCCTGCTGTGGCTGCACACCTTCTCGCCGGAGGCCCTGCACGTCTCCGACCAGCTCGCCCGGGGCCTCATGGGCATGGCGAACGGTGGGCTGCTGGGCACCGGCCTGGGGCGGGGCCGGCCCGACCTGACCTACTTCGCGGAGTCCGACTTCATCGTCCCGAGCTTCGGCGAGGAGATCGGGCTCTTCGGCCTCTTCGCGCTGTTCATGCTCTACGTCCTCCTCGTGGAGCGGGGCATGCGGACCGCCCTCGGCGTCCGTGACGGGTTCGGCAAGCTGCTGGCCGCCGGCCTCTCCTTCTCCGTGGCCCTGCAGTGCTTCGTCGTCGTCGGTGGCGTGACCCGGGTCATCCCCCTCACCGGCCTGACCATGCCGTTCCTCTCCTACGGCGGGTCCTCGCTGCTGGCCAACTGGTCCCTCGTCGCGCTCCTGCTGCGGATCAGCGACCACGCCCGCCGACCGGTCCCCGAGCCGGGCGAGGCAGGGCCGACCTCCACCGGGGAGGCCCGGACCGAGGTGGTGAGGATGCGGTGAACGCCCCCATCCGCCGTCTCTTCACGGTCGTGGCGATGCTCTTCGCAGCGCTGCTCGTCTCGAGCACCTACATCCAGTTCGTCCAGGCCAAGGAGCTGCAGCAGCGACCCGACAACCGCCGCACGCTCCTGGCGACCTACGGCCGCGAGCGCGGCCAGGTCCTCGTCGACGGCTCGGCGGTCGCGAGGTCCGTGCCGAGCAACGACGAGCTGAAGTGGCTGCGCACCTACCCCCAGGCCAGGCTCTACTCGCACGTCACCGGCTACTACTCCTTCACCTACGGCGCCGGTGGCGGGCTCGAGGGCGCCGAGGACCCGCTGCTGTCCGGGCAGTCCGACAAGCTGTTCTACCGCCGGGTGACGGACATGCTCATGGGCCGGCAGCCGTCCGGGGCGAGCCTCGAGCTCACCATCAACCCCGCCGCCCAGAAGGCGGCCGACGAGGCCCTCGGCAACCAGCGCGGCGCCGTGGTCGCCCTCGACCCGAGGACCGGCGCCATCCTCGCGCTCGTCAGCCACCCGGCATACGACCCCGGCCAGCTCTCGGGCCACAACCAGTCCACGGTCGCCGCCGCCTGGAAGCGGCTCAACGCCGATCCCACCCGGCCGATGGTCGACCGCGCCATCGCCGGCGACCTCTACCCGCCCGGCTCGACGTTCAAGATCGTCACGGCTGCGGCGGCGCTGTCCTCGGGCAAGTGGACCGAGGAGAGCGTCATCCCCGGGCCGGCCACCCTCGACCTCCCCCAGACGACGGTCAACCTGCCCAACGACGACCACCAGCCCTGCGGCCCGGGCGGGAAGACGACCCTTTTGCACGCCCTGCAGGTGTCCTGCAACACGGCGTTCGGGTGGCTCGGCATGCAGGTCGGCGCCGACGACTTCCGCTCGCAGGCGGCGAAGTTCGGGGTGGGCGACCCCCTGCAGGTCCCCATGCGGGTCACCCCGAGCAGCGTGCCCAAGACCCTCAACCTGCCGCAGCTGGCGCAATCCGCCATCGGGCAGTACGACGTGCGCGTCACGCCGCTGCAGGTCGCGATGATCGCGGCAGCCGTCGGCAACCACGGCGTCGTCATGAAGCCCTACCTCGTCCAGTCGGTCCGCGGCTCCGACCTCGAGGTCATCGAGTCCACCCAGCCCGAGCAGGTGTCCCAGGCCGTCACCCCCGAGGTCGCGAGCGCCCTGACCCGCATGATGGAGGCGGTCGTCGAGCGTGGCACGGGCACCGCCGCGCAGATCCCGGGGGTGAGTGTGGCGGGCAAGACGGGTACGGCCCAGCACGCCAAGGGTGCTGCGCCGCACGCCTGGTTCACCAGCTTCGCCCCGGCGGACGACCCGAAGGTCGCCGTGGCCGTCGTCGTCGAGGACAGCGGACGGCTCGGGAGCGAGGCGTTCGGCGGACGGGTCGCGGCACCGATCGCGAAGAAGGTCATGGAGGCGGTGATCGGCCGGTGAGCGCCACCCGGGGCCTGCTGATCGACGGCCGCTACCGCCTCGAGGAGCGCCTCGCCGTCGGTGGCATGGGTGAGGTGTGGCGCGGCCACGACGAGACCCTCGAGCGCACGGTCGCCGTCAAGGTGCTGCGGCCCGACACCGCCGAGGACTCGGCCTTCGTCGAGCGCTTCCGCACCGAGGCCCTGCACAGCGCCGCCCTCACCCACCCCAACATCGCGGCGGTCTACGACTTCGGCGAAGGCGAGCACGCGGCCTACATCGTCATGGAGCTCGTCGCGGGCGAGCCGCTGTCCCGCGTCATCGCCGAGCGCGCGCCGATCTCCGCCGAGGAGACGACGGCCATCCTCAGCCAGGCGGCGCTCGCGCTGCAGGCCGCCCACGACTCGGGAGTCGTCCACCGCGACGTCAAGCCGGGCAACATCATGGTCAGCGAGGACGGCGTGGCGAAGCTGACCGACTTCGGCATCTCGCGGGCCACCGAGGGCTCGGCGCTCACCCAGACCGGCGAGGTGCTGGGCACGCCGCACTACCTCTCGCCCGAGCAGGCGCAGGGCTACCCCGCCACCCCGGCCAGCGACGTCTACGCGCTGGCCGTCGTGGGCCACGAGATGCTGACCGGGCGCCGGCCGTTCGAGGCGGAGTCCATGATCGGGACCGCGCTCGCGCACGTGAGCCGGCCGGTGCCACCGCTCCCCGACAGCGTGCCGGAGCCGCTGCGCACGACCGTCCTCGCCTCGCTGAACAAGGACCCGGCGCACCGTCCGCAGAGCGCGGCCGCCTTCGCGGCCTGCCTCGGTATGCCGGCCGGCACCGCGCCGCCCGGGCTGTCACCGGAGGAGCCGGCCACCCCGGCCACCCCGGCCGCCCTGGCCGGTGGGGCAGGGGCCGCGGCTGCCGCGGCCGGCGGGTCGGCGACGGGCGCTGCCCCACCCCGCGGGGCAGGGCACACGTCTGCGACGACCTCCGTGCTCGCGCTGCCCCGGGCGTCCGGCCCGCACCGGTGGGAGGGCCCGACCGCCTGGCGGGGGCGGGCGGTGGCCGCCGGCGCGGCACTGCTCCTCGCGGCAGGCGTCGCGGCCGTCCTCACGAGCAACGGCGGCAGGGCGCCGGCCACCACCCACCAGCAGACGCCCGGTTCCGCGGCGAGCACCCGACCGACGACCGCAGCCCCCACGACCACCACGACGACGAGGACGAGCCAGCCATCAACGACCACGAGCCCGGCGCGGTCCACGCCGTCGACGGCCCCGGCGGTGGGCGCGACGCCGGCCGCGAGGACCTCCAGCACGAGCGGCCACGACAACGGCCAGGGACAGCCCGGCACGCCGAACCCGAACAGCACGAAGAAGCACGGGAAGGGGGACGGCAAGCCGTGACCGCGACACCGCGCGTGCTGGGTGGCCGCTACGAGGTCGGTGAGCTCGTGGGCCGCGGCGGGATGGCCGAGGTCCACAAGGGCTACGACACCCGTCTCTCCCGGCCGGTGGCCATCAAGATGCTGCGCACCGACCTCGCCCGGGACCCCTCGTTCCTCGCCCGGTTCCGGCGCGAGGCGCAGTCGGCGGCCGGGCTGAACCACGCCTCGATCGTCGCGGTCTACGACTCCGGCGAGGACCAGCTCCAGGAGTCCGGTGGGGCGAGCGTCTCGATCCCCTACATCGTCATGGAGTACGTCGAGGGCCAGACGCTGCGCCAGCTGCTCGGCGAGCGCTCGCCGCTGGACCCGTCGGAGGCCGCGCACATCACCGAGGGGATCCTCGACGCCCTCGCCTACAGCCACCGGATGGGCATCGTCCACCGCGACATCAAGCCCGCCAACGTCATGATCGGCAGCCAGGGCGAGATCAAGGTCATGGACTTCGGGATCGCGCGGGCCGTCGCCGACTCGAGCGCGACGATGACGCAGACGCAGGCGGTGATCGGCACCGCCCAGTACCTCTCGCCCGAGCAGGCGCAGGGCCGCCAGGTCGACGCCCGCTCGGACCTCTACTCCACCGGCTGCCTCCTCTTCGAGCTGCTGACGGGGCGCCCGCCGTTCCAGGGCGACTCCTCGGTCGCGATCGCCTACCAGCACGTCGGCGAGGCGCCGCCGCGGCCCTCGAGCCTCAACCCCGAGGTCGGACCGGCCCTGGACGCGGTGGTCCTCCACGCGCTCGCCAAGGACCGCGACAGCCGCTACCAGGACGCGACGTCCTTCCGGGTCGACCTGCGGGCCGCCCGCCTCGGACGCCCCATCAGCGCTGCGGCTCGCGGCACCGCGGCAGCGCTCGGCGCGGCCGGCGGGGAGGCGACCGTCGCCATGGACCTGATGCCGAGGGGTACGACCACCACGGTCCTGCCGGCCGCCGGCGGGTCCGAGCCCGAGCTCGAGCCACACGGCAACACGGCGAGCCTGCCCCCGATCGGCCGCGACCCCGACGAGGAGCCGGGGAAGCGTCGCGGGCTGGCCTACGTCCTGCTCATCGCGGCCGTCGTGGGTGCGGTCGCGCTGCTCGGGCTCGCTGCCAAGGGGTGGCTCGACCGGCCCCCCACCTCGGTCGCGAAGGTGAGCGTCCCCTCCGTCGTGACGCTGCCCGAGGCGACCGCCGAGGCCAAGGTGCGCGCTGCGGGCCTGGTCCCCAAGGTCGACGTGGTGACCAACGACGCCCAGAAGGGGCTCGTGGTCGACCAGAACCCCGAGGCCGACAGCCAGGCTGCGCGCGGTTCGACGGTGACGCTCAGCGTCTCCGGTGGGCCGGGCGAGGTCCAGGTCCCGAACGTCACGGGTTTCACCCTGGCCGAGGCCAAGACGGCCTTGGAGAACGTCGACCTCAAGCTGGGCACCACCAAGGCGGTCAACAACACCGATGTCGAGAAGGGCAAGGTGGTCAGCACCGAGCCCGGTGCCGACGCGACGGCCGCGGTCGGCAGCGCGGTCGCCGTCACGGTCTCCTCCGGCAAGGTCACCGTGCCCGACCTCGTGGGCATGACCCGCGACCAGGCGGCCAGCGCGCTCGGTGACGCCAACCTCCAGCCGAGGACGGAGTACGCCGACAGCTCGGAGCCCGAGAACACCGTCATCAGGCAGAGTGTTCCCAAGGGCAAGCTCGTCGACCTCGGGTCGTCGGTGACCATCACGGTGGCCAAGCCGGCCGCGCCCGCCCCGACGACGGAGACGCCGACCCCGTCGCCCACGCAGACCACCCCGAGCCCGACGGAGAGCTCACCGACGACGACGCCGACGACGCCCTCTCCGACCACGACGACGACGACGGCTACGAAGTAGGAACCGGGGGAGAGACCGCCGGCGCGGCCGGGGCGGCCGGGGCGGCTGGGACGGCTGGGGCGGGCCCCCGGGGCGCAGGCGGCGCACCCGCGGCGGCCAGCCCGTGGACGAGCGGGCTGAGCCCTTCCGCCCGCGCAAGCGCGTCCTGCATCCCGCACCCGAGCAGCCAGGTGGCGAGGATCCGGTGGCCGCCCTCGGTGAGCACGCTCTCGGGGTGGAACTGCACCCCGTGCAGCGGCAGGCTCGTGTGCCGCACGGCCATGACGACACCGGAGTCGGTGTGGCCGTTGGCCACGAGCTCGTCGGGCAGCGTGGCCGGCTCGATGGTCAGGGAGTGGTACCGCGTCGCTGTGAACGGCGACGACAGGCCCTGGAGCACCCCCGTGCCGTCGTGGTGCACCAGCGAGGTCTTGCCGTGCAGCAGCTCGGGCGCGCGACCGACGGTGGCTCCGCAGACGACGCCGAGCGCCTGGTGGCCCAGGCACACCCCGAGCATCGGCTGGGCGCGCTCGGCGCACCCCTCGATCATGGCGACCGAGACGCCGGCCTCCTCCGGCGTGCCGGGCCCCGGGGACACGAGCACCCCGTCGAAGCCGGCCCCGTCGGCAGCGGAGAGGGCGTCGTTGCGCACCACCTCGCACTCCGCACCGAGCTGCTGGAGGTAGCCGACGATCGTGAACACGAAGCTGTCGTAGTTGTCGACGACGAGGATGCGCGTCACGGCGCCACCACCGCGTGCACGAGGTTCAGGGAGCCGGCATACGGAGGGAAGGTCTGCTCCCGCTGGGTGGTGACCTCGTAGCCGAGGCCCACCGCGGTGACGTACTGCTTGTAGATCTGCACCTGCGGACTGGAGTCCAGGGCGGTGCGCAGGGCGTTGGGGTCGCCCATGGCGGTGACGACGTAGGGCGGGGAGTAGACCCGACCCTGGAGGATGAGGGTGTTCCCCACGCACCGCACCGCGCTGGTCGAGATGACCCGCTGGTCCATGAGCATCATCGCCTCGGCACCGCCCTCCCAGAGGGCGTTGACGACCGCCTGCACGTCCTGCTGGTGGACCACGATGTCGTCCACGGTCATCCCGGGGGGCAGCTGGTCGCTCGCGAGGTGGGCGTCGGTGAGCGACACCCGGACGGTGGGGCCCGTGACCGCGGCCATCCCCGCAGCCTCCCGCAGCTGGTCGGCCCGCCTCGTCAGCTGGGTGAGTCTGACGTCACCGGGTGCCGCCTGCGCCGACAGCTGGTCGACCTGGGTCTGCAGGCCCCGGAGCTGCTCCGCCGCCGCGGCGTTCTTGCGGGTCTGCTGGCGGATGAGGTCCGGCAGGTTCGCGCTCTGGGCCCGCAGGTCGGTGCCCTTGGCGGTCGAGGCGCTCGCGGCGAAGAGCGCGCCGGCCAGCAGCGCGACCAGCGGGACGAGGGCCGACCAGGCGGTGGGGCGCCGGGTCAGCCACGTCAGGCGCTGGTCAGGCATGCCACTACGCTATGCCAAAGCCCGCATGACCCCGAAGGAGTGTCCGGTGCCCGAGTCCAAGGGCCGCGCCAAGCGCGCCTACACCCCGCCGCCGAAGCCGGCGAAGGCCAAGGTGGGCAACCCGGTGTGGTTCGTCCCGCTGATGCTGGCGCTCATGGTGCTCGGTCTGCTCTGGGTCGTCGTCTACTACATCAGCGGCATCCACGAGTTCCCGGTGCCGAGCCTGGGCCGCTGGAACCTCGGGGTCGGCTTCGGCCTCATGATGGCCGGCTTCGCCATGACGACCCGGTGGCGCTGACCGTGCCGACCGGCCTGTGGATGTCCACAGGGTTGTCCCCAGCTGGGGACAAATGACAGCCGTGTAATACCGACGGTGGAGGCGGTTCTCCACCGTTTGCAGTAGATGACGCGGGATCGCGACGCGGAGGGCGACCCCTCAGGTGGCGACCGGGATGTAGGGCGCGAACCCGTACTTCACGACGGTCAACGCCACGAGCACCAGGAGCACGGTAGCCAGCCCCGGCCACTGCCAGCGGCGCCGGCCGGGCTCACTCGTCGCCGCGATGACCACGGCGCACGCGGCACCGGTGAGCAGCCCCCCGAGGTGCGCCTGCCAGGCGATGCCCGGGACGACGAAGCCGATGACGGCATTGATGAGGATGGTCGCGTACATGCCGGCCGACGACAGCCCCAGCTTGCGGTTGAGCACGAGCAGTGCCCCGAACAGCCCGAACACGGCACCCGACGCGCCGACGGCGGGCGTCCCCCAGCTGCCGAGCTGCGACCAGGTCTCCACGGGGCCCTGCGGCGGCGTGGCCAGCAGCAGGAAGACCACCGACCCGCCGATGGCGCTGACGAGGTAGAGCGCCGCGTAGCGCGCCCCGCCGAGGAGCCGCTCGAGGTAGTTGGCGCCGACCATCCACAGCGCCAGCATGTTGAACCCGATGTGCATGATCTGCGTCGGGCTGTGCGCGAACGCCGAGGTGATGAACCGCCACGGCTGGCTCTCCCCGAGCACCGGGATGAAGGCGATGTCGGTGGTGAGTCCGGGGACGGTCCGCTGCGCCAGCCACACGACCACGCAGATGGCGACGATGGCGATCGACACCACCGGCCGGTCGCTGACGCGCCCGCCGAACACCGTGGTGGCGGACCGGGCGGCGGACGCCTGCTGCCGCACGCAGTCCACGCACTGCACGCCGACGGCGGCGGGGCGCTGGCAGTCCGGGCAGGTGGGCCGGCCGCACCGCTGGCAGCGGACATAGGAGACCCGCTCCGGGTGCCTCGGACAGACGGGCGGGGCCTGCTGCTCGTATGCCGTGGGCTCAGTCATGCGCGGACCTCACCGTGCCGTCGACGTGCGGGAGCGGTCAGCTGTCGCTGACGCCGCTGACCGAGACGCGCTCTAGGACGACTTCCTCGCTCGGCCGGCCGCTCGCGGAGCCGAGAGCGGCGATCTTGTCGACGACCTCACGGCTCGGGCCGTCGGCGACCTCGCCGAAGATCGCGTGCTTGCCCTGCAGCCAGGTGGTCGGGGCCACGGTGATGAAGAACTGCGAGCCGTTCGTGCCCTTGCCGTCGGGGCGCTTGCCGGCGTTGGCCATGGCGAGGATGTAGGGCTTCGTGAAGTCCTTGTCGGGGCTGATCTCGTCGTCGAAGGTGTAGCCGGGGCCGCCGCTCCCGGTGCCCGTCGGGTCGCCGCCCTGGATCATGAAGCCCGGGATGATGCGGTGGAAGGCGAGACCGTCGAAGAACGGGGTGGGGCTCTGCCGGCCGGCGCTGTCCTTGTAGTCCTTCTCACCGGTGGCCAGTCCGACGAAGTTCTTCACGGTCTTCGGGGCGTGGTCGGGGAAGAGGCGGACGTTGATGTCGCCGTGGCTCGTGTGCAGCGTCACGTTCATGCGGCAATCCTCGCACGCGGCTGCGCGCGCCGAGGTCGACGGTCCCGCACCCAGGTCTTGCCCGGTCGGGGAAACACGGCAGGATGGGGACCGACGAACGCAAGGCTGCGCACGGCGGTGCCCGCACGTCGGGGGCGTCGTCGCCGCAGGCTCCAGACCAGAGGCTCAACGAGGAGGCACGGGTGTTCCGTACCAAGAGCAAGTCCGAAGAGGTGCAGCGACGGCAGCAGGCGCAGGCCCAGGCTCACCGCGCGGCGGCCCAGGTGGCGGCCCTCACGGGGAAGGTCGCCCCCGCCGCTGACCTCGCCCGCGAGCGCGCCGCGCAGGCGGTGGACTGGAGCAAGCCCCACGTGGGGGCCGCGCGCGACTGGGCCAAGCCACATGTCGAGCACGGCATCGAGGTCGCGGCTCCGCGGCTCCAGGGTGCGGTCGAGAACCTCGCTCCCAAGGTCGACACCGCGCGCGACAAGATCGTCGAGGACATCCTCCCCAAGGTGGCCGAGGCGATCGCCGCGGCTGCGGTGGCAGGTGCGGCCGCGAAGGAGACTGCGAGCGGCGCCGCGGCCCGCAGCGGTGACGCGATGGCGGTGCTCAAGGGCGAGGCCGTGGTCAAGCGGAAGCGGCGCGGCGGCAAGCTGCTGATCCTCCTCGGGCTCCTCGTCGGTGCTGCCGCCGCGGCCGCCGCCGTCCTCAAGCGGACGTCACCGAAGGACGACCCGTGGGCCGCCCCGCTCGACGACCCCTACACCGCGGCGACCGGCCGCACGAGCAGCACGTCGTCGACCGGCACGACCACGCCGCTCACCACGACGCAGCACGCGGTCGGCACGACGACCAGCTCGGCCGGCACCTCCTCGTCCACGGCCGACGGCGCCCCGGGCGAGGCCGCCGAGGACCTCGGCACCGCCACGGGCACCGACGCCGAGACCAGCAGCGAGGACGGCGACAAGGGCACCCCCGCCTGAACGCCCCCGCCGCTCCCTCTCGATATTGGGTGCCCAGACGACGCCGGTAGCGGTCGCTTGGGCACCCAATCTCGGTGTGGTGGGCCGGTCACTCAGCCGGACGCCGCTCCCGTCTCGAGATTGGGTGCCCGAACGACGCCAGTAGCGGTCGCTTGGGCACCCAATCTCCGTGTGGCGGGCCGGTCACTCAGCCGGACGCCGCTCCCTCTCTCGAGATTGGGTGCCCGAACGACGCCAGTAGCGGTCGGTTGGGCACCCAATCTCCGTGACGGGGTAACCTCCGGCCCATGTGGCGCTTCCTGGCCGCGCCCTTCCTGGCGGCTGCTGCCCTCCTCGTGGTCGCCGGCGTCCCGAAGCTCGGCGACCCCGGCTCGCTCGTCCGCGCCATCAGGTCCGTCGGCCTGCCCGCCACCCGC
>JAICIN010000020.1 GCA_025924375.1 Dermatophilaceae bacterium
CCGAGCTACGAGATGGCCTTCGCCGGCCACCCCACGCTGGGCACTGCCGCCGTGGTCGCCGACCTCCTCGGGCTGGGGGAGCAGGTCCGGCTGTCGATGCCGGCCGGGGTGGTCCCCGTGTCCCGTCGCGAGGACACCTGGACCCTCACGGCCAACCGCGGTGTCGTGGAGCGCGACCTCGACGCGGACGCGGTGGCCGCGGCGGTCGGCCTCGCCGCCGGCGACCTCCTGCCGCCGGTGCAGCAGGTGAGCACCGGCAGCGGCCAGGTCATCGCGCAGGCCGCGTCGGTGGAGGCGGTGCGGCGGGCCGTGGGCGACGCGCGGCTCATGCGGCGGTTCGCCGGGATGGGCACCCGGGGCGGCGAGACCCTCGTCTACCTGTGGGCACCTGTGGGGGAGCGCCGCGTGGAGGCACGCGCGCTGTTCACGCAGGGCGCGGCTGCCGTGGAGGACCCCGCCACCGGCTCGGCATGCTGCAACCTCGGCGCCTGGCTCGTGGCCCAGGGGCGCACCGACCTGTCGTGGCAGGTGAGCCAGGGTTCCCAGGTCGGCCGGCCGTCCACCCTCGGGCTCCGCGTCGGTCCCGACGGGACGGTGCGCGTGGGGGGCCTCGTCCGGCAGGTCGGGCGCGGCGCGGTGCACCTGTGACGGCGGTCGTCTCGGCCGAGCCCATCGCGGCGACTGTCGCCCAGGTCGTCGGCGAGGGGCCGGAGGGCATCGGCTGGGGCGTCTGCCTCGCCGACGGCACCACCGGCTCGGTCCTGGCCGAGCACCGCTCCCACGAGCTGTTCCCGACCGCCAGCGTGGGCAAGGTCCTGCTGCTCCTGGAGGTCGCGCGCGCGCTCGAGCACGGCGGGCTCGGCGCCCGCGAGCTGCTCGGCCCCCTGCCCGAGGACGAGGTGGCCGACTCCGGGCTGTGGCACCACCTGCGGGTCGAGCGGCTGCCCGCGGAGGACCTCGCCGCCCTCGTCGGTGCGGTGAGCGACAACCTCGCCACCAACGTCCTGCTCCGGCGCGTCGGCGGGCTCCGAGCCATCGACGACCTCGCCGAGCTCCACGGCATACGCCACGTCACGCTCCACGACCGGGTCCGCGACGTCCGCGGGCCCGGCGACCCGCCGGCGCTCTCCACGGCCACACCTGCCGCGCTCGTCGACCTCGTCCTGCGCCTCGAGCACGGCGAGCTGGTCTCCTCGGGTGTCTGCGACCGCGTCACCGGCTGGCTCGCGCTCGACACCGACCTCTCCATGGTCGCTTCGGCGTTCGGCCTCGACCCGCTCGCGCACAGTGTCCCCGACCGGGGCGTGCGGCTGTGGAACAAGACCGGCACGGTGCCGGGGACGCGAGCCGACACCGGCCTTGTCGGGGTGCTTCAGCGGCGGGTGGCCTTCGCCGTCGTGGCCTGCTGGGACGACGCGAGCGCCCCCGCCAGCAGGGACGTCGTGCTCGGGGGCATGCGCCGGATCGGCGAGTCCGTGGTCACGGCCCTGAGGGCCTGACCGGCGGCCCGGTCGGCCTCACCGGCGGCCCGGTCGGCCCGACCCGCGTCTAGGCTGAGGTCCATGTCAGCAGACGGGTTCCGCACGGTCACGCTCACGCGCACGGGTCGAGGGGCCTACGAGGCGGTGAACGCCAGGGGCGGGCGCCTCGCCCTCAGCACCGGCGACGACGACGACAGCTTCACCCCGGTCGAGCTGCTGCTCACGGCGATCGCCGGGTGCACCGCCGTGGACGTCGACTTCATCACCTCCCGGCGCGCCGAGCCGGCCGAGTTCACGGTGACCTCGACGGGCGTCAAGGCCAAGGACGCCGAGCGTGGCAACCACATGGAGGACCTCCAGGTGACGTTCACCGTGAGGTTCCCGGAGGGGGCGGACGGGGACGCGGCCCGCGAGATGCTGCCGCGGGCGGCGGCGCAGTCTCACGACCGCCTGTGCACGGTCAGCCGCACCGTCGAGCTGGGCACACCGGTCGCGACCCGCGTGGAGTGAGTCGCAGGCTCCGCCACGCGGCGTCAGCCCACCTCGTCACGGGCGGCCACGAACGCGTCGACGCACGTGCGGATGTCGTCCTCGGAGTGGGCCGCCGAGAGCTGCACCCGGATCCGTGCCCTGCCCCGGGGGACGACCGGGTAGGAGAAGGCGATGACGTAGACGCCGCGGGCGAGCATCGCGTCGGCAACCTGGGCGGCCTGCCGTGCGCCGTCGTCGCCGGCGAACATCACCGGGGTGATCGGGTGCTCGCCGGGCAGGAGCTCGAAGCCGGCTTCCTGCATGAGGCTGCGGAACAGCGCCGTGTTGGCGCGCAGCCGCTCCCTGGCCTCATCGGCGACCGTGGCGATCTCGAGCGCCTTCAGGGACCCGGCGGCGACGCTCGGTGCGACGGCGTTGGAGAACAGGTAGGGCCGGGACCGCTGGCGCAGGAGGTCCACGACCTCCTGGTGGGAGCTGACGTAGCCGCCGGACGCGCCGCCCAGGGCCTTGCCGAGGGTGCCGGTGAGGATGTCGACGCGGTCCTGGACGCCGAAGTGCTCGGGGGTCCCGCGGCCCCCCGCACCGACGAACCCCACGGCGTGGGAGTCGTCCACGAGCACCATGGCGCCGAACTCGTCGGCCAGGTCACAGATCTGGTCGAGCGGCGCGAGGAAGCCGTCCATCGAGAAGACGCCGTCCGTGACGACCACCGTGCGGTGGGCGCCCGCCTCGCGGGCGGCCTCGAGCTGGGCGCGCAGGTCCGCCATGTCGGCGTTCCGGTAGCGGTAGCGGGCGGCCTTGGACAGGCGGATGCCGTCGATGAGGGAGGCGTGGTTGAGCTCGTCGGAGATGATGGCGTCCCCCTCACCGAAGAGCACCTCGAAGATGCCGCCGTTGGCGTCGAAGCAGGACGAGTAGAGGACGGTGTCCTGCGTCCCGAGGAACTCCGAGATGCTGCGCTCGAGGACCTTGTGGAGCGCCTGGGTGCCACAGATGAACCGCACGCTCGCCATGCCGAAGCCCCACTCGGTGAGGGCGGCGGCGGCAGCGGCCTCGACGTCGGGGTGGTCCGCCAGGCCGAGGTAGTTGTTGGCGCAGAAGTTGACCGCCTCCACCCGGCCTTCCGCGGTGGTGATGTGGGAGGCCTGCGGCGACGTCAGCTGCCGCTCCTGCTTGTAGAGCCCGGCCACCTCGATCTCCTCGAGCGTGGTGCGCAGCTCGTCCCTGACGGTTCCGTACATCGGCGTCCTCCCTAGCTCCAGTCCATGACGACCTTGCCGCACTGTCCCGACCGCGCGGCGGCGAACGCCTCCTGCCACTGCTCGGCCGGGAAGCGGTGGGTGATGACGGAGGCGATGCGCTCGCGCAGCAGCGGCGAGGTCTGCAGCATCGAGCTCATCGCGTACCACGTGTCGTACATCTCCCGGCCGTAGATTCCCTTGATGGTGATCATGTGCGTGATGACCTTGCCCCAGTCGACCGGGTACGGGTCCTTCGGGAGGCCGAGCATGGCCACGCGGCCACCGTGGTTCATCGTGGCGAGCATGTCGGCCACGGCGGACGGGGAGCCGGACATCTCCAGCCCGATGTCGAACCCCTCGCGCATCCCCAGCTCGTCCATCGCCTCGCGCAGCCGCGTGGTGCCTGCGTTGACGACAAGGTCGGCGCCGGCACTCTTGGCCAGGGACAGGCGGTAGTCGCTGAGGTCGGTGACGACCACGTGCCGGGCGCCGACGTGGCGGCAGATCGCCGCGGCCATGACGCCGATGGGTCCCGCGCCCGTGATGACGACGTCCTCGCCCGCCATCGGGAAGGACAGGGCCGTGTGGACCGCGTTGCCGAACGGGTCGAAGATCGCACCGAGGTCGGGGTCGAGGTCGTCGGGCTGCACCCACACGTTCGCCGCCGGGATCACCACGTGGTCGGCGAACGCCCCGTCGCGGTTGACGCCCACGCCGATGGTGTTGATGCACAGCTGCCGCCGGCCGGCGCGGCAGTTGCGGCACATCCCGCACACGATGTGGCCCTCGCCGGAGGCGCGCTGGCCGACCTGCACGCTGCTCACGCCGGGACCGACCTCGACCACCTCGCCGTAGAACTCGTGGCCGATCGTCATCGGGGGCCGGACGGTCGAGGCCGCCCAGTCGTCCCACTGCTCGAGGTGCAGGTCCGTGCCGCACAGCCCGGCCCGAAGGACCCGGATCCTGACCTCTCCCGGACCGACCGAAGGCTCCGGGACGTCGAGGAGCTCGAGCCCGGGACCGGCAGTGGCCTTCACGAGAGCGCGCACTCGCCCAACATAGTGGGCATACCCTCTGCTCCATGGCGAGGTACTTCGACGTCCACCCGGTGGACCCGCAGCCGCGCGCGATCGGCCAGGCCGTCCACATCATCCGTGACGGCGGGCTGGTCGCCTACCCCACAGACTCCTGCTTCGCCCTCGGGTGCGCGCTGGGCAACGCGGAGGGCAAGGAGCGCATCGTCCGGATCCGGCACCTCGACGAGCGACACCACTTCACCCTCGTGTGCCGTGACTTCGCGCAGCTCGGCCAGTTCGTCCACATCGACAACAAGGTGTTCCGGGCGGTCAAGGCGGCGACGCCCGGGCCCTACACGTTCATCCTGCCTGCGACCCGCGAGGTCCCGCGCCGCCTGCTCCACCCGAAGAAGAAGACGGTCGGCGTGCGGATCCCCAGGCACCGGGTGGTGCAGGCACTGCTGGCCGAGCTCGGCGAGCCCATCCTCTCGAGCACGCTGCTGCTTCCCGACGAGGAGGAGCCCATGACGGAGGGGTGGGTGGTCAAGGACCGCCTCGACCACGAGGTCGACGCCGTCATCGACTCCGGCGACTGCGGCCTGGAGCCGACCACGGTCGTCGACTTCTCCGGTGACACGCCCGAGGTCGTGCGGGTCGGTGCGGGGGAGCCCTCGCCCTTCCTCTAGGTGCTGCCGGGCCGTGTCCCGCCGAGCCGGTCGAGCAGCCGCACGGCGTCGTACGGCGCGTGCCCCTTGGCGTCGTTGTCGAAGTAGACGTGCACGTCGTGGCCCTCCTCGAGCCAGCGCCGGCACTGCGCTGCCCACCGGTCCAGCGACTCGTCGGTGTAGCCGCTGGCGTAGAGCTCGGTCTCGCCGTGGAGCCGGACGTAGCGGAAGTCGCTGGTCGCGTCGGGCATCTGCGGCCACCGACCGGCGCTGTCCGCCACCACCATGCAGATGTCGTTGCGGCGCAGGACCTCTCGGGCCTCCTGGCTCTCGAAGCTACGGTGCCGTGGCTCGAGCGCGTGACGGATCGGCAGGTCGACGGTCGTCGTGGTGAGGACCCGGTCGTCCTTGAGCTTGTCGTCGTGTCGTGTGGCGAGCTCTGCGGCCTGGACGGTGGTGCGGGGCAGGAGGTCGAAGAAGCCCTGGAGCCGGTCGGCGTCGAAGGCGAGCCGCTCCGGCAGCTGCCACAGCACCGGGCCGAGCTTCGCGCCGAGGGCCAGGACGCCGGAGGCGAAGAAGTTGGCGAGCGGCGTCTCGACGTCCACGAGCTTCTTCATGTGGGTGATGAACCGGCCGCCCTTGACCGCGAAGACGAAACCGTCCGGCACGGCCGCCGCCCACGCGGCATACGAGGTCGGCCGCTGCAACGAGTAGAACGAGCCGTTGACCTCCACCGACGTCATCCGCTCCGCGGCGTAGCCGAGCTCGAGGCGCTGCGGGAGGCCCTTGGGGTAGAAGTCACCGCGCCAGCCCGCGTAGCGCCAGCCGGAGATCCCGACCAGGGTGCGGCTCACATCTCCTCGTGCGTGTCCGGGTCGCCGCCGAAGCGCCGGCCGTCCCACCGCGCCATGCCCGTGATCGAGGCCACCTCCGCGTCGGTGAGCTCGATGTCGAAGATGTCGAGGTTCGCCCGCTGGCGCTTGGGGTTGGCCGACTTCGGCAGCGGCAGCGAGCCGAGCTGCACGTGCCAGCGCAGGATGGCCTGGGCCGGGCTGACCCCCAGACGTTCCGACGCCTCGCGCACCGGGTCGGCGTCGAAGGGCACCGTCCCCTTGCCCAGCGGGCTCCACGCCTCGGTGCGGATCCCGAGCTCGTCGTGCACCGCCCGCATCTGCACCTGCGGGAAGTTGGGGTGCATCTCGATCTGGTTCACCGCCGGCGTCACACCGGTGTCGTCGATGATCCGGTCGAGGTGCTCCCGGGTGAAGTTGCTGACCCCGATGGTGCGGACGAGGCCGTCGCGCTGGGCGTCGACGAGCGCGCGCCAGGCCTCCGGGTAGAGACCGCGGCCCGGGTTGGGCCAGTGGACCAGCGCCAGGTCGAGCCGGTCGAGCCCCAGCCGCTCGGCGGAGTCGCGCAGCGACCGGAGCGCGAGGTCGTAGGCGTGGAAGCGGCCGGGGAGCTTCGTCGTCACCCGCACCTCCTCCCGCGGGAGGCCGGAGCGGCGGACCGCCTCGCCGACCTCGGGCTCGTTGCCGTAGTTCACGGCGCTGTCGATGAGCCGGTAGCCGGCGTGCAGGGCGCTGACCATCGCGACGATGCCGTCCTCACCGCGGAGGGGGTACGTGCCGAAGCCGATGGCCGGCACCGTCGTGTCGTCGTTGAGCCGGTATGCCGGGATGTCGGGGGCCATGCCGCAACGCTACGAGAGGGTGCGCCCGGCGGCACGCGGTGCGGCACGCGGTGCGGCACGAGGTGCGGCACGTGCCCGTGCCGTCCGCCGCTCACCCGTGCTCAGGAGCCTCCGCCGAGCCGGCGCAGCGTGGCCAGCCGGCGCTCGTACTCGTGCTCGTCGATGTCCCCTGAGGCGTACCGCTCGGCGAGCCGCGCCTCGCCCGCGCGTCGGCCGGCCTCCTGCCCGGCGTACCGCCAGCGACGCCGGCCCAGCATGCCGAGGGTGACGAAGAGGGCGACGAGGAAGAGCAGCCACAGCAGCGGGAAGATGGGCCACCACGGGCCGGGGCCGTTCCAGTGCCCCTCCGCGAAGGGTGTGCTGGCGAGGATCGGGGTCATGGTGTGCCTCCTGCTCGGTCGTGTCTGACAGGATCCATCCTCGGCGGGTGACGTCGTGCGCGAATCGCCCTGCGGGAGTGACCAGTCGTGCTCCCTGCGGGGTAGCCGTCAGCTTGTGGACCACCCGGGGCGTACGAGCCCGGACTCGTAGGCCAGGACGACCAGCTGGGCACGGTCGCGTGCCCGGAGCTTCACCATCGCGCGGCTGACGTGCGTCTTGGCCGTCGCGGGGCTCAGGTAGAGACGCTCCGCGATCTCGTCGTTGCTCAGGCCCTCGCCGACCAGGGCGACGACCTCCCGCTCCCGGTCGGTGAGCGGGGCCAGGCGCGCCTTCGCCTCGTCGGCGCTGGACCTGCTGCGCGAGGCGAACTCGCCGATGAGGCGGCGGGTCACGCCGGGGGAGAGGAGCGCGTCGCCGGCTGCCACCGCCCGCACGGCACGGAGCAGCTCCACGGGCTCGGTGTCCTTGACCAGGAAGCCGCTCGCGCCGATGCGCACCGCCTCGAAGACGTAGTCGTCGAGGTCGAACGTCGTGAGCACGATGACCCTGGTGTCCGCGAGGCGAGGGTCGGCGACGATGCGGCGGGTCGCCTCCAGCCCGTCCATCCCGGGCATGCGGATGTCCATGAGGACGACGTCCGGGCGGACGGCGCCCACCACGCCCACCGCCTCCACCCCGTCCCCGGCCTCGCCGACCACCTCGATGCCGTCCTCCGCGTCGAGCAGGGCCCGCAGCCCCGCGCGCAGGAGCACCTGGTCGTCGGCAAGGACCACGCGGATCACCGGCCACCTCCCGGGGTGACGAGGGGGAGCGCCGCCTCCACGCGTAGCCCGCCGAGCGGCGAGGGCCGCAGCTCGAGGCGGCCGCCGAGGGCCGCCGCTCGCTCCTCCATTCCGCGGATGCCGTTGCCGGACAACGCCTCTGCCGTCGTGCGGCCCCGGCCGTCGTCGTCGACCGTCACGACGAGCGCGTCAGCGCGGTAGTCCAGCGCGATCACCGCACGGCGGGCGCCGGAGTGCCGGACGACGTTGGTGACGGCCTCCTGGACGATCCGGAAGCCCGCCAGGTCGACCGCCGCGGGCAGGCGTGAGGGGCTGCCCGTGACCGTCCTCGTCACCTCGAGGCCGGCGTGCCGGCTGCGCGTCACGATGTCGTCGACGGCGTCCAGCGTCGCGGTGGGGGAGCGGGGCGCGGCCTCGTCACCGCGCAGCACGTCGACGAGGGTGCGCAGCTCCGTCAGCGCCTCCTTGCTGGCGTCCCTGATCGCGCGGAGCGCCGGTTCGACCCGCTCGGGGCTGCGGTCGGCGAGGTGCAGCGCCACGCCGGCCTGGACGTTGATCAGCGACATGTGGTGCGCGACGACGTCGTGGAGCTCCTGGGCGATGCGGAGCCGCTCCTCGCCGGCCTGCCGCCGCCGCACCTCGTGCGCGGCCGCGCGTGCCGCGAGGCCGCGCTCCCGGCGGACGCGGACGACCTCGGCGACCGCCAGGACGACGACCATCCAGCCGACGACCCCCACGAAGGAGCCCCAGCGCCAGCCACCGGCAACGAGCAGGCCGCCGTGGAGGGCGTCCGAGGCGACCACGGCGCCGGCGACCGCCCAGGCCGTGGCCCGGTGTCCCGCGGCCACGGCCACGACGAGGGCCACCACGAGGCTGGCGAACACCGGCCCGTAGGGGTAGCCCAGCACCAGGTAGGCCACGTCGACCGCGCCGACGGCCAGCGCGGTCAGCTGGACCCGGGGGAGCAGGACCGCGAGCAGGGCCGGCCCGGCGACGAGCAGTGCGACCGCCAGTGCGTCCACCGCGTGCCTGCCGGTCTGCACGTGCGCCGCGCCACGCGTGCCGGCGAGCTGGAGCAGGGCCAGGAGGACGGCTGCAGCGATGCGCACACGAGGTGGCGGGCCGCCACGACGCCACCGCGGGGGGCCACCCCACCGCCGCCCCCGCGGCAGGTCGTCGGCCACGTCCACCTCGCCAGCCTAGAGCGGCCGGCGGGCGTGTGGCGTCGCCCGGAGGGTGACCGCGCGCCTACCTCCGCGGGCGTATGCCGGGTGCCCACCCGGCATACGAGGTCTCACCGGAGCTGGGGGGCGAACTCGACGGCGAGGGCGGCCCCGGCGGCCACGAGCAGCACCGCGGCCACCCGCAGCGCGAGGCGGTAGCCGCGGTCGCCGAGGCGGTGGCCGGTGCCCCCGGCGAGGACCGCGACGGCGACCTTCGCGCCCACGAGCGTGACGTAGAACCCGGCGACCAGGGCGACGGCGGCGCCGTGGCCGCCCCGCCAGGTGTGGAGGGTGAGCGGGCCGAGCGCGGTCGCCCAGGAGATCCACGGGTGTGGGCTGAGGAGGTTCACCGTCGCCGCGCGCCGCAGCGCATGCGCCGCGGGGGGCGCCGGCTCACGGCCGCGCGCCAGGGAGGCCCGTGTGGCGTCGCGGTAGGTCTGCACGCCGGTCCAGGCCACGACGACGCCACCGACGACGCCCAGGACGGCGAGCGCCCGGTGGGGGAGGTGGTCGAGGACCAGGAGGGTGCCCGCGACGACGAGGAGGTCGGTGACCAGCGGGGCGCAGGCCGCCAGTGCGCCCGCGCGCCAGCCACCACGAAGGGCCGAGGTGATGACGAGGAAGAGCAGGGGACCGGGGCTGATACCCGCTGCGAACCCGATGCTCAGCCCGAGCAGCAGCGCTTCCACGGCGCGACTCTAGTTGGGTAGCGTCGGACCCATGAGCCGCTACGTCGCGTTCCTGCGCGCCATCAACGTCGGCGGCCACACCGTGACGATGGCGGAGCTGCGCTCGCTGGTTGCCGACGCCGGCTTCGGTGACGTGTCGACCTTCATCGCCAGCGGCAACGTCCTGCTCAGCGCGGACGCCGAGCCCGCCGACGTGGAGCAGGCCCTGGAGAAGGCGTTCGCGGACGCGCTCGGGTACGAGGTGGAGACCTTTGTGCGGACCCCCGAGGAGCTGCAGCGCCTGGCGGTGGCGGAGCCGTTCGGGGCGGTGGAGGGCGGCCACAAGGTGCAGGTCGGGTTCCTCAAGGCCGTGCCGTCGGCGACGGTGCGGGCGGCGGTGGCGGGGTTGTCCAACGACTACGACACGCTGCTCGTGGAGGGACGCGAGGTGTTCTGGCACACCAGCGGCGGCATCAGCGACTCGCTCGTCAAGCCCGGTGTCTTCAACCGGGCGCTCGGGCAGCCGTCGACGTTCCGCAACGTGACCACCGTCCGGCGCCTCGCGGACAAGGTCGGCTGACCGCTGCCGTCCCGCCGGCGGCCCGGGGAGGACCGGCCAAGACGGCACCTGACATAATGTCGATTATCGGCGTTTAACGAGGGAGCCAGGGCGCCCCCGGGGCGCTCGGTGTAGACCACCCATGACCGAGCCGCTCGACTCGTGCGATCGGCCCCTCACGCGGTGAGGGCTCGACCGCTCAGTGGTGAGGGCGCGGTGGCGTCGTGGTCGAACTCGTGCTCGCGATCGCTGCCCGCAGGGTCCGTGCCATGGACGTACCACGCCAGCCCGAGCCCCAGGCCCATGGTCTCGTTGTCGCCCAACCCCAGTCGAAGCGCCACCGCCCTGGCGTTCGGCGGACGATCGGCAGGGTCCTTCGCGAGGCAGTCCTCCACCACCAGGGCCAGGTCCTCCGGTATTCCCGCGGGCAAGGGAGGCGCCGGATCCTGCACGTGGCTCAGGGCGGTCGCCACCGGGGTGCCCCGGTCGAAGGCCCGGCTGCCGGACAGCATTTCGTGAGCCACCACCCCCAGGGCGTACAGGTCGCTCGCGCCCGTGGCGGGCTCACCCATCGCCTGCTCCGGGCTGATGTAGTTCGGCGTACCGAACACCTCGCCCTGCCGCGTGTGCCCGCTGGCGTCCAGGGCTCTGGCGATGCCGAAATCGGTGAGCTTCACCAACCCGTCGCGGCGAATCACGATGTTGGCGGGCTTGACGTCCCGGTGGACCACCCTCGCCTCGTGCGCGACCCCAAGGGCCAGCGCGGCCTGCCCCACGATGGAGCGGACATCCCGGTGCGGCAGCGCGGCACGCTCGCGCAGCAACGCAGACAACGGCTGTCCGTCGACCAGCTCCATGACGAGGTACGCCAACCCGTCGTCCTCGCCGTAGTCGAACACCGTGGCGATGTTGGAGTGCAGGAGCCGAGCGGAGTTCACCGCCTCGTCGCGAAAGCGCCGCGCGAACTCCTGCTCGTGCCCGGGGTCCGGCCGCATCACCTTGACGGCGACCACCCGGCGCAGGACCGCGTCGTCAGCGGCCCACACGTCCGCCATCCCGCCGGAGGCCACGCGGCGGGTCAGTCCGTAGCGCCTGCCGAGGACGAAGCCCTGCTGCAGCCGCTTCACGAGGCAGCGGTCCGTGTCACGGCCGTGCCGTCCTGTGGAGCGTGGGCGGCGCCCCACAGGCCACAGCGCCGCGGGCGCCTGGCATCCCCGATGCCCCTGTCATCCACGATCACACCGTGCCCGTCCCTGCGTCAGCCCTCCAGACAGTGGCGAGGGACTCGGTCGGATCGCGGCGTCCGTCCGCTCCGTTTACCTCGTAAGTCTAGTGGACGCGCGGCGCGTCCCGCGCGATGTTCGCCCCCACGCCGAGAGCCAACTCTCGGGGGCGGCCGCGGAGGGGATGTCGACCGGCCGCCGGTCGATTGTCCTCGGACCACTGGGTCCAGGCGTCCGTGCTACAGCGGCAGGTGCCAGTGGACCGCGAAGTTCATGGCAGTGGCGAACATGAGGTACATCAGCCAGACGCCGGTGACCAGGTGCCAGAAGCCGAGCGCACGTTCGCCGAGCGGGATGCGGATGCTGGCGAAGAAGTCGCTGACGTAGATCAGGGTCAGCCCGCAGAAGAGCAGCCCGACCGGCCAGTCGCCCGCGATGAAGAACACGAGCGCCCCGGTGACCGAGATGACGGTGAAGGCCACCGTCATTCCGGCGTTGGGCCGTGGGTCGCCACGCTGGAACCGGTTGTACCCGATGGCGAACCAGTGGATGCCGTACGCGCTGAACGCCAGCGCGGCCATGTAGAGGGGTGGTTCCTTGAAGACGTTGAACCACGTCAGGCCGATGAACAGGATGATCCCGGTGACGAACTGGCAGAAACCGGGCAGCCAGATCCCCCAGATCCCGGTCGAGCGGTCGACGGCCTCGTCGCGCGCCGGCCACCCGAAGAGCTCCTGGGGCCCGTAGATGAGGTAGCCGGTTCCGAGTCCGAAGAAGCCGAGGGCGAGCGGCGGGTAGGTCGAGGCGGCGAAGTTGAGATCCATGGATGGACCCCTTCCCGTTGGGACGGCGATCGAGGGATCGTCTACTTCCGCTCTAACACCGAAGCCGTGTCGGCGCAACGGGTAGTTGCACGAGGCGACCAGGCGGGCTGCCTTCAGCCGGCGGCGACGGCCGCCTTCGCCCGCCGCAGGCTGTGCGCCTCCACCTCGTAGCGGCTCACCGTCGCGGCGCCAGCCCGGAAGAACCGCCGCCGCAGCGCGCCGGTCACCTCGGCGTGGTCGCCAGCCTGCAGCCGCCGCGCCACCTGCCGGGTGCGTCCGCTCCAGCACGCCACGTCGATCGTGTCGACGCTCGCGCCGGCGGTGCCGTCCGGTCGCGGCACGACGACCCGCAGCTGCACGACGACATCGCCACTGGGCAGCTCATGCTCCTCGGGAGCACCGCTGACGCGGCCGACCAGTCGCACCTCATTGACCCACTCCCCTGTCTCGTCCATGCGCCCCAGCGTGGATCCCTCGGCAACCGTGGGGAATCGTCGGCACCGGTGCTGGGGAGGGTGGGGCCGGCGCGCCGACGGGTGTGGACGACGGCTCCGTCAGCCCCACCAGAACGCGGCGGCGATCACGATGTAGACGGCGATGAGGGCGGCCCCCTCGATCCAGGTCGACTCCCCGTCGAAGGTGATGAAGGCCGACAGCACCACGGCCACCACGACCGCGATGATGAGCATCGGTGGGAACACCAGCGTCAGCGTCGTGAACCCGAGCAGCTGCGACAGGACCACGAGCAGGGGCGCGAGGACGAGGGCGATCTGCATCGGGGAGTTGATGATGACCGAGAACGCGTACTCGGACCGGTTCGCGGCCGCGAGCTGCACCCCCACGACGTTCTCGACGGCGTTGCCGGCGATCGCAACGACGACCAGCCCCGCGAACGCGTCGGAGATGCTGAGCGCCTTCATGGCCGGCTCGAGCGCGGTCACGAACCAGTCGGACACGAGCGCCGCGAGGACGGCGGCGAGGACGAGCAGGCCGATCGCGAGCCACAGCGGCCACCGGGGCGGCTCCTGCTGGGTCGCCTCCTCCGGCTCCCGCCCGGCCCCGCGGCGCAGCGACGCCGGGAGGTAGAGGACGAAGAGCAGGAGCAGCACGGCGGAGACGATGAGCGACAGCGACTTCTCGTGCGGCTCGGCCGGCGTGTGCACGTAGTGCGCCAGCGACGGCACCACCATCGCGGCCACGGACAGCACCATGAGGACGATGGTGCTGCGGGCGCGCTCGGAGCCGAGCGCCTGCGTCCCGTGGCGCAGCCCACCCACGACGAACGCCAGGCCCATGACCAGCAGCAGGTTGGCGAGGATCGAGCCGATGAGCGCGCCCTGGACGACGCCGACCAGCCCCGCCTTCAGCGCGAACAGCGCGATGAACAGCTCGGGCAGGTTGCCCAGGGCCGACTGCAGCACTCCTGTCGCGCCGGGCCCGAAGCGGTCGCCCAGCTGGTCCACCGAGCGGCCCACGAGCGCAGCCAGCAGGGCCACCGCCGCGGCCGAGCACAGGAACGGCAGCACGTCCCCCACGGGCACGAAGCGCGTCACGGCGGCGAGCACGACCGCCACTCCCCCGCCGACGAGGACGACGTGGTCGGAGCGGACGAGCGTCGCCGCCTGCGTCTCGCGGGTCATGGGCGCATCCTTGCAGGGCCCGTATGCCGGGGCACCCGGAGAGCCCGCCCCGGTTCGCCCGCTCGCCGGGCCGGGTGTGCGGGGTGCGAGACTCCACGGGTGGCAACGCTCCTGCGCCCCATCACGTCGCGCGACGTGGCGGCAGTCCTCGCGCTCAACGAGGCCGACGTCGACCTGCTCGCCCCCATGGACGCGGCACGGCTCGTGCAGCTGCGGGAGTGGGCGCACCGGGCGGATGTGGTCCTCGCCGGCGGGGAGGTGGTCGGGTTCGTCCTCACCTTCGCACCCGGGACGGCCTACGACTCCCCCAACTACCGCTGGTTCGCGCAGCGCTACGGCACCGGGTTCCACTACCTCGACCGCATCGTGCTCGACCCCCGGTTCCGCCGGCTCGGCCTCGGCTCGGCCGTCTACGACGCGGTCGAGCGCGACGCCGTGCACGCCGGGCGCCTGGGCCTCGAGGTGAACCTCGAGCCGCCCAACGAGGGCTCGCTCGCCTTCCACCGCCGGCGCGGGTTCGCGGAGGTCGGCCGGCTCGGGTCCCCCGGAAAGGTGGTGTCACTCATGGCCAAAGAGCTGGGCGGCGCCGTCCCTTCGGACTAGAGACACACAGCCGGCACGCTGTCTAGGCTCGCTTCTTGTTGTGTTGCAGGGCAATCCGCGACAACGAGAGGCCGGAGGGTATCGGGTGGCGGCAGGACTGGTCCGCAGGGGTGCGGCAGGCGTCGCAATCCTCGTCACCCTCGCCGTTGCCGCAGCCCCCGTGGCGTCGGCCAAGGAGCGTCAGCACACGAAGGCCAGCGCAACCACCCACACGCAAAGCCGCACCGCGGGCGCCCGTGCAGGCACCGACGAGGGACTCACCGACACCGAGCTGAGGGACCAGCTCGCCGCCGCGGCCCAGCTGCGTGCGCAGCTGCAGACGAGCAACGCCAAGCTCGCCGCAGCCTCCGACCGCCTCGAGCGCCTCTCGGCACAGGCGAACACGCTCCTGCAGGCCTACGGGGAGGCCCGCGACGCGGAGCGCGAGGCGCGCGGCGAGGCCGACCGTGCCGTCGCGCAGTTCCAGCAGTTGAGCACCCAGCTGCAGCTCGACCGCGACGCGCTCGGCCAGTGGGCCTACCACATCTACAGCGGCGGCGGCTCCCTCGGCGACATGTCCGCCATCCTCGACATGCTCAGCAAGCCGGTCGCGGAGGCGAGCGACCCGATGGCGCAGCTCAGCTACCTCAGTGACGAGCGCACCTACGCCCTCGAGCGGGTGCGGTCGGAGACCGCGGCCCAGCGGGACGCCGCAGCCCGGGCCGTCGAGGCGACGAGCCGGGCCGGTGACGCGACGGCCGCCGCGCTCGAGGCGAAGCGCCAGCTCGACGCCGTGATCGTGCAGCAGAAGGCGCAGGTCGCCTCCGTCCGCAGCCTGCACGCCGACCAGGTGTCGAAGGCGGGGTCGGTCGCCGGCAAGCTCCTCTCGTCGGGCTCGATCGAGGGGTTCCGGGCCACTCGTGAGCTGCGCGCGTCGCTCTCCGCGTCCGAGCTCGTCGGGGTGGCGGACCCCGGCAACGCCTGCAGCGACGACGAGAAGGCCTACCCCAACGGCCGCATCCCGTCCTCGGGCCTGTGCCCGCTCTACAAGGCGCCCGGGGAGAGCCTGCGCCCCGCGGCGGCCGCCACGTTCTCGGCGATGAGCCGCGCGTACGAGCGCGACACCGGCTCGCCGATCTGTGTCACCGACTCCTACCGCTCGCTCGCGGAGCAGGTGGACGTGAAGATGGACCGCGGCCGGTGGGCCGCCACCCCGGGTCGCAGCCACCACGGCCTCGGGCTCGCCGTCGACCTGTGCGGCGGCATCAACAGCTTCGGCACGGCCGCCCACCTCTGGATGGTCCAGCACGCCTCCCTCTACGGGTGGTACCACCCCGACTGGGCCGGAGCGGGAGGGTCCCTGCCGGAGCCGTGGCACTGGGAGTATGCCGGGTAGTCACCTCGGCGCTCGGGTGACCGCGGGCGCGCCGCGCCCTCGGCACGGAGGCCGGCCCGCCGGCATACGGTGTGCCACCCTGCTCCCATGACGTCGCAGGTGAGGGACGACGCTCCCGCCCATGAGGGGAACGAGCGGTACCGCCGGTCCTGGTACTGGTACGACTGGGCGAACTCCGCCTACGTCACGACGACCGCGACCGTCCTCTTCGCGCCCTACCTCACCGCCGTCGCCAAGGCCGCTGCCTGCCCCGGGCTGCCGGAGGGCGGCACCTGCCACACCGACCTGCGGGTGCTCGGCGTGCCCGTGGACCCGGGCTCGCTGGTCCCCTACACCGTCACGGCGGCGACGATCATCTCGGCCGTCGTCCTCGTCTTCGTCGGCGCGATCGCCGACCGGTCGCCGCGCCCGGCCCGCCTCCTGGGCGGCTTCGCCTGGGCGGGGGCGCTGGCCGGGGCCCTGATGTTCCTCGTCACGGGCACGAACTGGCAGCTCGGGGTCGGGCTCATGATCGTGGCGACGCTGTGCCTGGGCGCCTCGCTCGTGGTCTACGACTCGCTGCTCTGCCGCATCGCGGGCCCTGACGAGCGCGACGCCGTGTCGTCCCGCGGGTGGGCGCTCGGCTACCTCGGCGGTGGCCTGCTCCTCGCCCTCAACCTCGCCCTGGTGACCCTCCACGACACCTTCGGGCTCAGCACGTCGGCCGCCGTGCGGGTCAGCCTGCTGTCGGCGGGGCTGTGGTGGGCGGTGTTCACCGTCATCCCCGTCAAGGGCATGTGGGACCTGCGCGGTGTCGAGCGCCTCGAGGTCGCGCGGGACGCCGGCATGGTCACCGGCAGCGTCCGCCAGCTCCGCGACACCCTGCTCGAGCTGCGGCAGTTCCCCCAGACGATGCTGTTCCTGCTCGCCTACCTCTTCTTCAACGACGGCATCCAGACCGTCATCGGCTCCTCCAGCCTCTACGGCGCGGAGGAGCTGAAGCTTGGCCAGAGCCAGCTCATCGCCACGATCCTGCTCGTGCAGTTCGTGGCCTTCTTCGGCGCCCTGCTCTTCGGCCGGCTCGCGGGCCGGTTCGGCGCGTGGCGCACCGTGCTCGCCTCGCTGGTGCTCTGGACGGTCACCGTGACGATCGCCTTCTTCGTGCCGGCCCGGGCCTTCCTGCTCTTCCTCGCCCTGGCCGTGCTCATCGGCATCGTCCTCGGGGGCAGCCAGGCGCTGGCTCGCTCGCTCTACTCCCAGCTCGTGCCGAAGAACCGGGAGGCGGAGTTCTTCAGCCTCTACCAGGCGATGGAGCGCGGCACGAGCTGGTTCGGCACGCTGACGTTCGGGGTCGTCCACCAGCTCACGGGCTCCTACCGCTGGGCCATCCTGGCGCTGATCGCCTTCTTCGCCGTCGGCGGGGTGCTGCTGGCCAAGGTCGACGTGCGCCAGGGCATCCTCGACGCTGGTAACGAGCTCCCCCGCGTCGTGTGACGCGCCCCATGCCGCCCCGTCGCATGTTCGCCGGACGGCCGGGTAGGTGACCAGCGCCACACGGAGCCAACCACGCCCCGTGGCTCGGCGTCGGAACAATGCGCGGGCTGCCGTCGTTCCCGTATGTACCCGTGCAGAGCCAACCGCCGCCGGGAACCAGCACGTTGGGAGATCCCCTCATGGCCGAACGATCACTGCGTGGCAGCAACCTCGGTGCGCTGAGCCTCGAGTCGGACGAGCACGTCGTCCCGAGCGAGCGTCGCATCACCGCGTACGTGTGCCCCAACGGGCACCGTACCGAGCTGCCCTTCTCCGTCGAGGCGGACGTGCCGCCGACCTGGGAGTGCCGCTGCGGCGCCGACGCCCGGCTCGTCGACGGGCCCGCGCCCGAGGCGAAGCCCGTCAAGCACCAGCGCACCCACTGGGACATGCTGCTCGAGCGCCGCTCCATCCCGGAGCTCGAGGAGCTGCTCGAGGAGCGCCTGACGCTCCTGCGCGAGTCCCGTGGGGAGAAGCCGCGCGGCAAGCGCTCCGCCTGACACGCACAGCCGCGCACCGCTCCGCCTGACGCGCACCGCTCCGCGGGACGCGAAGCCGCAGCGCTCCATCGGGCGCACAGCCGCGCACCGCTCCAGTGGAGGCATCGCATCCGGCAGCTGAGGGCCGGGTCCTGTCACGGGACCCGGCCCTCAAGCGCGTCATGGGTCGATCTGCTGTTGCCGTGACCCCAGCAGATCGACCCGCGAGGCGTCCGCGCGATGCGCGATCCGCTCCACGGCACCAGCCCGGCGCAGCGCCTGGTGCCGGAGCCTCAGAGGACCTCGCCCTCGACGACGTCCGGGCCACCCCCGCGGCCGCCCGGACCACGAGGACCGCCCCCGCCGCCCCAGCGCCTCGGCATGGTGGCGAGCAGCCGGCGGGCCACGGCCGCCTCGAGGAAGCCCCGGGCCAGCGGACGCGTGAACGGCAGGATGAAGAAGAACCCGACGACGTCGGTGACGAACCCGGGGGTGAGCAGCAGCGTCCCCCCGACGAGCACGAGCGCCGCGTCGGCGAGCTCCCTGCTGGGCATCTGCCCGCTGTGCAGCGCACCGGTCAGCGCCCGCCAGGCCCGTGCGCCCTCATGACGCACCACCCAGGCCCCGAGCAGCGACTCGAGGACGAGCAGCGCCACGGTCGGCCACGCGCCGATCACCTTGCCGACGGCGATGATCGCGGCGATCTCGACGACCGGCACGACGAGGACGAGCACGAAGATCACGGTCAGCCACCGCGGCCGCCGGCGACGCCGGCGCGCCGCCGCGGCGCCTCCGGAGGACCCTCGGCGGCCCCCGGCCCCTCCTAGAGGCGGTGCCATCTCGGCTCCCGGCGCGCCACCCGGCGCACCTGTCCGGCCCGGTGGAGCAGTCCCCAGCCGGTGATGCGCTGGAGCGACTCCAGCATGATGTCGCGGCTCATCTTCGAGTCCCCGACCTCCCGCTCGACGAAGGTGATCGGCACCTCGACGACCCGCAGCCCGAGGCGCACGGCGCGCCGGGTCAGGTCGACCTGGAAGCAGTAGCCCTGCGAGGCGACGTCCTGCAGACCCATGGCGTGCAGCGCGCTGCCGCGGTAGGCACGGAAGCCGGCGGTCGCGTCGTTGACCCCCATGCCCAGGAGCACCCGCGTGTAGAGGTTCGCCCCGACGCTGAGGGCCTTGCGGTGGAGGGGCCAGTTGACCACCGACCCCCCCGGGACCCACCGGGAGCCGATGACGAGGTCGGCCTCGTCCAGCGCCTCGAGGAGGAGCGGGAGCTGTTCGGGCTGGTGGGAGCCGTCCGCGTCCATCTCCACGATGGCGTCGTAGCCCTCCGCCAGCCCCTGTGCGAAGCCCGCGAGGTACGCGGCCCCCAGTCCCTCCTTGCCGGGCCGGTGCAGGACCCGGACCTTCTCGTCGGCCCTGGCCAGCTCGTCGGCGACCTCGCCGGTGCCGTCGGGCGAGCTGTCGTCGAGGACCAGGACGTCCGCGTCGGGGACCGCCGCACGCACGCGGTGCACCACCCTCGGGAGGTTCTCGCGCTCGTTGTAGGTGGGGATGCAGACCAGGACGGAGCGGACTGGCTCGCGGGTGGCGGCGGGTCGGTCAGACAACGACGAGGTCCTCCTTCTCGGGGGTGGGCGCCACGACCCTAGCGGGCCGTCGCCGCTGCCACAGGGCCAGCGCGGCGATGGCGGCCGCCAGGCCGAGCGCGAGGTACTCGGGCAGGTCGCCGATCCGGTCCGAGACGGTCACGGAGGAGCGGACCACCGGCGTGCCCAGCTCCGCGGCTGCTGTGAACAACGACGTCTTGTGGGAGACGGTTCCGTCCGGTGCGATGAACCCGCTGACCCCGACGGTCGAGATGTGCACGACCGACCGGCCGTGCTCGACCGCCCGCAGCCGCGAGATGGCGAACTGCTGCTCCGACTCGGCCGTGCGCCCGAAGGTGGCGTTGTTGGTCTGCACGACGAGGACGTTCTCCCGCTTGCCGGGCTGCATCGCGGCCGTTCGCATCAGGTCGTCGTAGGCCACCTCGAAGCAGATGGTCGGGATCGCCCAGTAGGGGTGGCCGCTGTCCTCGATGCGGAAGGCGCCGGGCCGGTCGCCCGCTGCGAAGTCGGCGGCCACCAGGTCGACCTTGTCGCTGAAGTGCCGGAAGAAGCTCCGGTACGGGATGTACTCCGCGAACGGCACGGGGTGCTGCTTGATGTAGCGCTCGGGCGCGCCACCCCCGGGCCGGTAGAGCAGGCTCGCGTTCGACACGTCGGGAGACGGTTCGTCGAGCACCGCCCCGAGCAGGAGCGGCGCGCCGACGGCGTCGGTGGTGAGCCGGATCTCGGCCCCGGCGTCGGGGTTGCGCAGCGGGTCGATGTCGGAGGCGTTCTCGGGCCACACCACCAGGCTGGGCGGCGTGCCCCCGAGGCTCGGGATGGCACGCAGGGTCGCCTGCACGTGGTTGTCCAGGACCTTGCGCCGCTGGGCGTTGAAGTCGAGCCCCGCCTTCGGCACGTTGCCCTGCACGGCGAGGACGCGCACCGGCCGCCCCTCCGTCGGTGGCCGCAGCAGGGGGGAGGCCAGGGCGGGCACGAGGGCGCAGGCGGTCAGCCCCACGCCGAGGAGCCGGTATGCCGGTGGGCCCGGGACCGGCCGGAACGTGCGCCACAGTGCCGAGCCGGCCGCGTGGAGCAGCACGCCCACGGCGGCGACCGCCGCCGTGACGCCGGGCGCACCGGCATACGCGGCGAGGTGGACCAGCGGGCTGTCGGCCTGGCTGAACGCGAGCCGCGCCCACGGGAAGCCGCCGAACGGCACGCTGGAGCGGGCCCACTCCTGGAGCACCCACATCAGCGGCACCACGGCATACGCCAAGGGCCGCAGCCGGCCCGCGAGCAGGGGCCGCTGCACGAGCGCGGTGAGCAGGCACATCACCGCGACGTAGAGGGCCTCCGTCGTCGCGAGGGCGAACCACGGCAGGTGGCCGACGTAGATGCCCGTCCAGGACAGGGTGGGCAGGAAGAAGGCGAGGCCGGCGAGCAGGCCGAGGCCGGCGGCCAGTCGAGCGCGCGCGCCGAGCACGGCCACCGAGAGCGCGGCCACGCCGACCGGGGCGAGCCACCAGAGGTCCATCGTGGGAAAGGCTGCTGCCATGGCCAGCCCCGCCGCGACCGCGAGCACGGCGCGGCCGGCGGCGGGGATCCGGTCACGAGGCACCCCTCAACGGTAGGACACAGCAGGGCCCGCGCTGCCGTTGGGACCAACCCGCCGGGCGATGGGCTATCGACGCCGGGTTGTTGTCTACTAAGCGCGCGGGCCCTGCTGCCGTCCCACCACCACCTCACCGAAGGGCAGCAGACAGGAGGGCGGACCCACGGCTGGCTCGCCGACGGCCGCGCGCGCTGGCCACCGTCCTGCCGTGCTCCAGTCCCCTGCTGATGCCCTCCGGAGAGCGGATCCGGAAGGACAACCGAGGGCAAACCTACCGGCGCGTCCGGGACTGTCAACCCCACCGCCACCTGCACAAACACGCGTTGACGCAGGTCAGGGGGATCGGCGAAATCCGTTGTGCGGCAAGAAATCTCGCCGACTGCGGCGTGTCGGCCCCGACACGCCGGGCACTGGTCGATCTGTCTCGGGCGTTCGGCCGATGGACAGGCCTCAGACCCAGCCCTCCGACGGCCCCGGGACGACCACGACCCCCCGCGCGGTCGTGGCCACGACCGGCGGGTCGAGGACGTCCGCCGCCGAGGCGGAGCGCTCAGGCGCGCCGCGTGCGACGACCCGCAGCTCCAGCTCGAGCTCCCGGCTCCGGGTGCCGACGCGGACCAGCCGAGCCTCCACCTCGATCACGTCACCGGCCCGGACCGGCGCTCGGAACTGCACGTCGGAGTACGACGCGAACAGGCCCTCGTCACCGTCGGTGCGGATGCACATCTCGGTGGCGACGTCGCCGAAGGCCGCGAGGGAGTAGGCGCCGTCGACGAGGTTGCCCGCGTAGTGGGCATGGCTGTAGGGAACGTAGCGGCGGTGGAGGACGGAGAGGCCGGGCTCGGGACGGGTCATGGCTGCTCCTGCTCCTTGCCGTCGACGAGGGCGTGGACGAGGTAGCTCGCGACCTCCGCGGGGGTCGTGCCCCGGCCGAAGACCCGGTCGACGCCGAGCCGACCCGCCGAGCCCTCCTCGAACCGGGGGCCGCCGACGACCAGCAGGGGCACCTCGCCGGCCGGGTAGGCCTCGCGGAACGCGGCGCTCATGACGGCGGTGTTCTGCAGGTGGGCGTCCTTCTGGGTGACCACCTGGCTCACCATGACGACGTCGGCGCGCTCGGACCGGGCCCTCGACACCAGCTCGGGCACGAGGACCTGGGCGCCGAGGTTCACCACCTTGAGCTCCCGGTAGTACTCCAGGCCCTTCTCCCCCGCGAAGCCCTTGATGTTGAGGATGGCGTCGATGCCCACCGTGTGCGCGTCGGTGCCGATGCACGCGCCGACGACGACGAGCTTGCGCCGCAGTCGGCTCCTGATCGCCTTGTTGACCTCGGACGGGGTGAGCAGGGGGAACTCGCGCTCGACGACCGTGACCTCGCGCAGGTCCACCAGGTGCCGCACGCTGCCGTAGACGACGAAGAACGTGAAGTCCGGACCCATCGCCTTGGCGTGGACGAGGAGGGCCGGCTCGAGGCCCATCTTCGAGGCGAGCTGCAGGGCCGCGCCCTCCGCCCGCTTGTCGTGGGGCACCGGCAGGGTGAACGACACCTGGACCATGCCGTCGCCCGTCGTGTCGCCGTAGGGCCGCACGACATCAGGGCGCACGACATCAGGGCGCACGACGTCGGGACGCACGACTCCCGTACGCACGCGCTCGCCGCTCACCGGGTGCTGCCCGTCTCGAGCATCGCGATGGCCGGGTTGTCGTAGCCGGGCGCGCGGCGGACGACGCCTTCGAGGCCCTTGCCGCCGTCTGCGGGACGGCGCATGAGGCCGAACGTGCCGTCGCCGATGGCCTGGAGCAGCGGCGCGCGGCCGGGCTCCCCCGTGATCCGCTCGAGGAGGGCGACCGCCTCGGAGAGCACCTCGCGGGCGCGCTCCTGGATGAACCCGTCCCGCGGCGGGTGGAAGTCCTCCGTGAGGCCGCCGGCCGCGTTGAGCACGTAGCGGACGTTCTGCAGCGCGAGGTCGCGGTCGGACAGGAACGGGGTGACCACCGCCTCGGTCATCATCCCGACGAGCAGGATCCCCTGCCCCGTCATCGCCCCGGCGAGGTTGAAGAAGCCGTCCAGGAGGTAGCCGCGGAAGACGTCACCGGTCATGTGCTTGGTCGGCGGCATCCACTTGAGCGGCGCCTCCGGGAACAGCTCCCGCGCGAGCAGCGCGTGCGCGAGCTCCATCCGGAACGAGTCCG
>JAICIN010000021.1 GCA_025924375.1 Dermatophilaceae bacterium
CGAGCCGGGCCGTCAGCGGGGCGCCGAGCCGGGCCGTCAGCGGGGCGCCGAGCCGGGCCGTCAGCGGGGCGCCGAGCCGGGCCGTTAGCGGGGCGCCGAGCCGGGCCGGGCTGCCTTCAGGCGAGCCCCTCCAGGGCGGCTGCGACGAGTGCCCGGAACCTCGCGTGCGCGGCCCGGTGGCTGCCGCGCTCGACCCGGACCTCGACGACGGTCCGGCCGCGTGGCTCCGCGGACACCTCGGCCGCGAGCTCCTCGGGCGTCGCCGCTCTGACGTGGCGGACGCCGTGGGCCGCGCACAGCGACGCGAGGTCCGTGCCGGTCGGGGTGCCGAAGACGCGCTCGAAGTCGTCCGACCGTGCGGGGTCACCGGGCTCGAGGAGGGTGAAGATGCCGCCCCCGTCGTCGTTGACGACGACGAGGGTGAGGTCGGGCTCCCGCTCGAGCGGCCCGGCGAGGAGGCCACCCGCGTCGTGGAGGAGGGTCAGGTCGCCGACCAGCGCGTATGCCGGCCGGTCGTCCGCCAGCGCGATGCCCGCGGCCGTGGAGACGCACCCGTCGATGCCGGCCAGGCCGCGGTTGCCGACGACGGTCACCAGCCCGCCACCGCGCGCGCCCGCGAGGTCGAGATCACGGACGGCGTTGGACGAGCCCACGAACAGCGTCGCCGCCGCTGGGAGGCTCTCGAGGACGGTCGAGGCGACGGCGAGGCCACTGGGCCATGGGAGCGGCTCTGCGGCAACGGCTTTCGCGACGACCATGCCGGCGTCGGTCCAGGCGGCCGCCCACTCGCGGTCGATGCCCGGTACCGGGTTCTGCAGGACTGTGAGCGCGTGGACCGTGGAGACCACGTGTGACGGGTCGGACCAGCCGCTGGTCGCGGTGACCGCCTCGACGCGGATGCCGGGCCGCCTCAGCAGGGCGGAGACCGGCCGCGCCAGGGTGGGCCGCCCGACGACGACCACCCGCTCGGGCAGGTGGTCCGCGAGCCAGCCCTCCGCCCCGAGCAGCGCCGGCCCGTGGGGGATCACGGCGTCCCTCGGGTGGGAGCCGAACGGCTCGGCCACCACGGGCGCCCCGCTGGCGCGGGCCCACTCGACGGCGCGGTCGGCCAGGACCGGGTCGGGCAGGTCCCCGACGAGCACGAGGGTGCGCGGGACCGCGGCGAGCGTGGCGGCCTCACCCGCGGCACCGGCGCCGCCGTAGGGGCTGTGGGCGCCAGGGGCGTCGGAGGCACTCGGTCCGGGCCACCCCCGCGCGCTGAGGGGGTCCGGCGCGTCGCACACCACCCAGGGCCGTCCGCCCGCCCGCCCGTCGAGGTCCTCCGGCCACGGCTCGCCGCCGGGGCAGTCGGGCACCAGGGGCTCGCGCAGCCCCACGTTGAGGTGGACCGGTCCTGCCTCGCCGGCGTCACCACGGGCGGCAGCGACGACGCGGCCGACGGTGCTGCGCCACACGGCGTTCTGGCCGGGGCGTCGCTCCGGGGCGGCGAGGTCGCCGCTCCAGCGGAGGGCCGCACCGAAGATGCCCGGCTGCACCGTCGTCTGGTTGGCACCGGTCCCCCGCAGCTCCGCCGGCCGGTCGGCCGTCAGCGCGATGAGCGGCACGAGCCCGTGGCTCGCCTCGAGCACCGCCGGGTGGAGGTTGGCCACCGCGGTGCCGGAGGTCGTCACGACGGCCGCAGGGCACCGCGACAGCTTGCCGAGACCGAGGGCGAGGAAGCCCGCCGACCGCTCGTCCACCCGGACGTGCAGCTCGAGCCGGCCCTGCCGCGCGGCGTGCTGGAGCGCGTAGGCGAGCGGCGCCGAGCGCGACCCGGGGCACAGCACGGCGTGCCGCACGCCCTGGCGGACGAGCTCGTCGACGAGCACGGTCGCCAGGGCGGTCGACGGGTTCATGGCCCGGATTGTGTCACTGCGCGGGAGGGGCACGACCGAGCCGCTCCACGCGGTAGTCCCGCACCACGGGCCCGGTGCCCGGCGCGGCGTGGAAGAACCGCGCGCTGGAGTCGCGCCAGGCCGCGACCGAGGGCGCCCGGGACGCGTCGACCTCACGGGCGGTCGCGGCATACAGGCTCGCGCTGTGCGCCCCGGAGGCCCGGCCCCGCGCCGCGGGGTCGGACCCGACGTCCCGGGTGACGGTGAGCCAGCCGGAGCGAGAGGGGTTCGGCTCCCCCTCGAGCCGTGGCACCACGTCCTGGCGGTGCTCGATGGAGAGGACCGAAACGCTGGACGGCACCGCGATCCGCGCCACCGGCGCGCCGGCCGTCACGACATGGGTGACGGGGTAGGAGGAGCGGAAGCGCGGGTCGGCGGCCAGCGCCGCGGCCACGATGCCGCCGAGGCTGTGGCCGGTGAGCAGGACCGGCTCCGCGGAGGTGTCGCGGCCGGTGCGGCGTCCGGACTCGAAGCGGGCCGCCGCAAGGGCGCGCTCCACGCCGAGGGCCGCCACGGTCGCCTGTCCGGCCATCTGCCGCACGTCGGTCGTGAGGTCGAACGGGTTGCCGTCGGAGCGCGGGCCCCACTCCTGGGTGCCGGGCACCTCGACGACCCACGCGCTGCTGCCGTCGGCCTGCGGAACCTCCACGACCCGCACTCGGGCGGGGTAGTGCTCCGCGTCGCTCAGGGCCGCCTCGTCGGCGAGCAGGTCGCCGAGGTCGGCGGGGGCGCTGCCACCGCGGGGGCCGGGCTCTTGCACCACCGCGACACCGGTGCCGTCGGAGAGCAGCGCGGCTCCACCGGCTGCGACGGTGAGGCAGCCGAGCCCGGCCTCGTAGGTCTGCGGCAGGGTGGCCGGGCCGCACCCCGCCGCTGCGAGGAGCGGTGCGGTGAACGGGTCGAGGGCGAGACCGGCGACCAGCCCCTCCGCGCCACCGGCGAGGTCGGCCGCCGCGGGCCAGCGGAAGAGGCCCTCGTCGAGCAGCCGGCCGGGTTCGGCGCCGGCGAGCTCGAGGCCCAGTGCCGCGACGCCGACCGCCGGCGCGGCGATGCCGATGGTGAGCATGACGGCGTCCTGGGCGCGCTCCACCGCCACGCGCACCGCGTCCTCGGCGGCGGCGTAGGCCGCCACCGCCGAGCGGACCTCGGCCGCCAGCAATCTGGTCAGCACCGCGGCGCCCGGCAGGCCGGTCGGACCGCAGAGCAGGGCGAGGCGCGCCTCGGCCGTCGCCGCCGTGCGGGGGCTGAGCGGGACGGTGGCGACCAGCAGGGGGTCTGTCGCGACCCTCGCCACGACGAGTGCCACCCGCTCGACCTCCCGGGCCCAGTCGAGCAGCCGGGCGGCGGCGGCGGCGAGGTCGTCGAGGGCCACGGCGAGGCTTCCGGGGCCACCGCGGATGTCCAGGCTCACGTCAGGTCCGCCGCCACCCGGCGCAGCCCCTCGTGGCCCTCCTGCACCGCGTCGGCGTGCCGGTCGAGAAGCTGCGCGGCGGCGTGCAGTGCCTCGGCCCCGGAGGCGATCGCGGCCGCGCGGGTCTCGACCCGGTCCCGGAAGGCGTCCGCGGCGGGCGACTGCCAGCGCACCGTCGCGGCGAGGACGCGCACCCGGAACGCCGTCTGGCGCATCGTGTCGCCCTCGAGCCGGAGCGCACGGGCGTGGGCCCGCAGCCTGGTCCACTGGTCCATGTCCAGAGCGTCGGGTGGTGGGCGGGTCCGTGGGGCGGTGCCCCGGCACCCTGTGGACGGCGGGGCCCGACGGCCCCGGTCTGTGGAGGGGTCAACGGGAGGCGGCCCCGGTCTGTGGACGGGTCAGCGGGAGGCGACCCCCGGTCTGTGGAGGGGTCAGCGTGCGGTGCACCGCCGCGGACCCGCGGTCGTCGTCACCACATCCCGCCGAGGTCCGCGAGGAAGAGGGCGAGCGCGAGGGCGGTGCGCCGGAGCTCCTCGGGGTGCACGCTCTCGTTGGGCCCGTGGATGCGCGACTCCGGCTCCTCCACGCCCATCAGGAGCACCTCGGCCGCGGGCTGGAGGTGCGCGAGGGTCGTGGCGAGCGGGATGGAGCCTCCCTGCCCGGTGGTCACCACCTCGCTGGAGAAGGCGGCACCCATGGCGCGCCGCATCGCGGCGTGCGCGGGCCCGTCGGTGGGGGCCCGGAAGCCCTGCCCGAGCGAGACGGGGGTCACCTCGACGTGGGCGCCGAACGGGGTGTGCCTGCGGAGGTGCTCGACGAGCAGTCCCTGGGCCTCGGCGGCGTCGCTCCCGGGCGGCACCCGGAGGTTGACGACCGCTCGGGCGCTGCCCTGGACGGCGGCGGTGACCCGGGAGACGGGAGGGCAGTCGATGGCCAGGACCGTCGCTGCCGGACGGGCCCAGAGCCGGTCTGCGACGCTCGCGCCGCCGGTGAGCGGGTCCACGCCGTCGAGGAGGGCGGCGTCCTGTCGGAAGCGCCGCTCGTCGAAGGGCGCGCCGTCCCAGACGCCGTCGTTGCGGAGCCCGTCGACGGTCGTCTCACCGCTCTGGTCGCGCAGGGTTGCGAGAGCCATGATGAGCGCCTGCAGCGCGTCCGGCGCCGCGCCGCCGAACATGCCGGAGTGGGCCGGGCGCTGCATCGTCGTGACGCTGACCAGGACGCTGCCCGTGCCGCGCAGCGACGTCGTCAGGGTCGGCTGGCCCAGTGCGACGTTGCCCGTGTCGGCGAGGACGAACGCGTCGCAGGCGACGAGCTCCGGTCGCGCACGGGCGAGCTGCTCCATGCCCCCGCTTGACTGCTCCTCGGAGCCCTCGCACACGACGGCCACCTCGAGGGGCCACGCGCCGCAGACCTCGCGCAGGGCCCGGAGCGCGAGGAGGGTGGCGACGAGGTTGCCCTTGCAGTCGGCGGATCCGCGACCGTGCCAGCGGCCGTCGCGGTCGGTGAGCTCCCACGGGGGCGTCCCCCAGGCCTGCGGGTCGCCCGCCGGGACGACGTCGTGGTGCGAGTAGAGGACGACGCTGGGTGCGCCGGGAGGTCCCGCGCTCCGGCCCACGACGGGGAGGGAGCCGTCCGGCGCCTCCACCACCTCGACGCCCTCGACACCCGCCTCGACGAAAAGGCCTGCGACGAGCCGCGCCGACGCCGCGCACTCGCTCGGCGGCTCGATCGCCGGGTTCGCCACCGAGCGCAGCGCGACGAGACGCGCGAGCTCGTCGCGGGCGCGCGGCATACCGGCCTCGACGACGTCCGCGAGCGCGGAGGCGAGGTCCGCCCGGACCTCGCGGCTCACGGGACCAGGTCGTCGAGGTAGAGCGGAAGCATCTGCCACCACGTCGGCCAGTCGTGGTCGTAGGACGGACCCCAGTCGTCCACACGGTTCGGCACGCCCTTGTCCCCCAAGGCCTTCGCCGCCGCCCAGGACTCCCCCACGTCCTCCCACCGGCCGCTCCCAGAGGCGAGGATCACGACGCGGCGGCGGAGCACCTCGAGGGCCTCGCCGTCGAGGCCGGGGAGGAAGTGGATCGGGGAGCAGAAGTAGAGGTCGTCGGTGAAGGGACCGTCGATGAACTGCTCGATGTGGTACGTGCCGCTCATCCCGACCGCGGCGCCGAACAGGTGCGGCCAGCGGCAGAGGACTGCGAGCGAGTTGAACGCGCCGATCGACGCGCCGGCGACCACGACCGGTTGCGAGCCCGAGCTGTCGGCGTGGATGGCCGGCACGACCTCGTGGGCGATGGCCTGGTGGTACTGGTTGAACAGCCACATCCGGTACTGAGGGGAGCCCTCGTAGCGCGCCATGGCGCGGCCGGCGGTGCTGTCGCACGAGTAGAGCTTGATGCGTCCGGTGTCCACCATCGGCGCGAGGTGGGCCAGCATGTGGTGCCGCTCGACCTCCTCGGCGTCGCCGCCGGCCGTCGGGAAGACCAGCACCGGCGTGCCGTAGTGCCCCCAGCGCACGAGCGTCATGTCGCGGTCCGTCCGCTCGGAGTGCCAGCGCTCGATGACCTTCACGGCCTACCTCCTGTGCTCGGTGCTACTCGTAGACGAACTTCTGCGGCCCGGGGAAGATCCACGACAGGCCGTCGCGCAGCTGGTCGCGCCAGTTCTCCCAGTTGTGGCCGTCGCGGGCCTCGGTGTAGTTCACCGTGATGCCAGCATGGCGGAAGACGGGCACCATCGAGCGGTTGGGCGTGATGAGCGGCTCGTAGGTGCCACAGCTCATGAAGATGCGCTCGACGGGCCGGCTCGGCTTGGCGCGGTAGCGGTTCACGAACTTCACGACCGGGTCGAAGTACGGTCCGCCGCCGTGCTCCATGCCGATGTCGGTGAAGACCAGCGACGCCGACTCCAGCAGGAGCGAGCCGAACAGGCCCGGGTACCGCACCGCCGTGGACAGCGCGGCGATGCCGCCGAAGCTCGAGCCCATGAGGCACCGGCCCTCGGGACCGTCCACGAGCGGGAACCGCTCGGTGAGGCGTGGCACCAGCTCCCGGGCCACGAAGCGCGCGTGCGGCGCGTGGTTGGGGTACTCCTTGAGCCGGTCCCGGGGCGGCACGAACGCGGCGATGAGCGGGGCGACGTCGAGGCGGTGGATGAGGTTGTCCAGCACCGTCTTCATCGACGCGTACCCCAGGTAGTCGCTCCCGTCGTGGACCACGAGGAGGGGGTAGCGCTGCGCCGGGTTGTAGCGCGCCGGGAGGTAGAGCTGGACCGGCTGGTCGCGCCGGAGCGCCTTGCTGCGGATCACGTCCTCGACGAGCTCCCCCGGCCGGGCCTCGGGGTCGTGCCGGGTCCAGTCGGGGACGTGGTACCCGACCGCCGCGCAGACCGAGCTCGACCCCATGGGCGAGTGCGCGACCCGGGGGTTCAGCGGGTCGTTGAACTGCTCGTAGTGCTCGCCCCGCCGCGTCTCGAGCTGGTACTCCACCCGGGACCCCTCGGGGAGGTCGGTGGTGACCGCCCACAGGTCGGTGCCCTCGAGCCGGCGCATCGGAAGCGGGTCGGGCAGGCCGACGACCCGGTGCCGGACGCGCACCTCGTCGGCGTCGCCGCGGAAGAGGAACGTCGCCCGCTCGCCCTCGACGATCGGCGAGCCGTGCCGGGCGACGAACCGGTCGACGACCGCGGACTCCGCCGGCAGCCGCTCCCGGAGCCGGTTGACCGCGAGCCGCTGCCGGGTCATCGCGGCACCACCTCGTGGACCGCCCCGTCGAGGCCCAGGATGCGCGCTCCGCGCGGCAGGCCGCCGTCGGGCCGCAGCTCCAGCGCCGTGCCGTCGTCGAGCAGGACGCAGTGCTGCTCGGTGAACCGGCGGGCCATGACCGCGCAGCGCTCCCGGTCCTCGAGCTGCAGCCGGCGCCGGGCGTGGGGCAGCGCGACCACCCCGCGCACCCGCCCGAGGCCGCGGTCGTAGACCTCCGCCTCGCTCGCCCCGCGCGGCCCGAAGTCGTGGAACAGCACGACGCGCTCGGTCAGCGCCATCGCGCCCGCCGACCAGGCGATGACCGGGAGCTCGTCGGGGACGCGCAGGGCGAAGAGCCGCAGGGCGCGCAGGAGCGTGCCGACGTGGCCCCCGGTGAGGACCAGCACGGCGCTGTCCCGCAGGGCCGCCTCGAGCTCGCCGCGGTGCCACCCGACGACGTCGCTGGACTCCAGCGGAGCCGCGGCATCGAGCTCGCGGTAGAGGTCGCGCAGCTCGCGCGAGTACCAGTCGTCGAGCCGGCGCACCCCCTCGACGGCGTCGTCGAGCGCGCCGAACGCCTCACCGGACGGGCTCGGGGGCCTGCGCTGCACGGCATACACGCCCTCCATGGCCTTGTGCAGACGCAGCCGGTAGAGCGCCATGAGGTCCTCGTGCCGGTCCCGGAACGCCAGCGCGGCGCTCGCGAACGCCTCGTCCTTGGTGATGACGTCGAGCATGCGGTGGTAGAGCCGCAGGTGCCGGGTGCGGCCGCCGAGCACCGAGTCGAGCTCCCCGACGTCGTCCTCGCGCTCCTCCCACCCGGCGTTGACCGTCGCCACCGGGCCGTCCACGCCGAGGGAGCGCAGCGCGGTGCCCGCCGTCGTCATGAAGCGCTGCGGGCCGAGGATGATGGTCCGCATGGGCCTCAGCCCGCGTGCACGTGGATGGTCTCGCCGGCGTCACTGAGCATCCCGCGCACGGTGTCGTAGTCGGGGTGCCGCAGGCGCAGGTAGGCGTTGGCCATGTAGCCGGCCTCGACGGGCTGGGTGAGGTGCCCCTCGGGCGGGAAGTGGGCGTCGATGACCCACTCGCCGTAGCGCCCGAGGATCTCGTCGACGCCGCTGTAGCCGCGGATGTGTCCGTCACGCTCGGGACGCAGGGCGACGATGCCGGCGGAGTAGGGCCGGCGCATCTGCTGCTCGGCGGTGCCGTGGGCGATGACGTGGGCCCACTCGCGGTAGACGTCGACGTCGTTGCTGGCGGAGTAGAGGTCCCAGCAGCCGACGCCGGGCGGCCGGCAGCCGATCTCGGAGAAGCGCAGCCCCTTCGGGCCGAAGAACCACTCCATGTGGGTGGCCGAGGTGCCGATGCCGAGTGCCTCGATGACGCGCTGGCCGAGCTCGCGCACCTCGGCGTAGAACGGGGAGTCGGGGATCCGGTTGGTCGTGACGAACTGCGGGGAGATCCATCGGGTCCGCATCGCCTCGAGGACGTTGGGGTAGTAGTGGGTCACCCAGTCGTGGACGACCCCACCGTTCATGGCGATGGTGTCGTAGAAGCCCTCGTGGCCCTCGACGAACTCCTCGACCGCGATCGAGGTGGCCCCCGTGGCGCCGAAGAGGGTGAGCGCGTGGGAGAGCCCGGCGTCGGAGTCGACGCGGGTGGTGTCCTGGGCGCCCGCGCCGGCGCGGGGCTTGAGGATCAGCGGGTAGCCCACGCGCTCGGCGAACTCCCAGACCTCGTGGGCGTGGTCGGCGGCCGTGGACGCCGCGGTGGGGACGCCGGCCTCCCGCAGGGCCTCCTTCATGGAGGGCTTGTCACGGCACAGCCAGGTCGTGCGCACGGAGGTGCCCGGTATGCCGGTCGCCTCCCTCACCTGCGCGGCCGCCAGCGTGTGGGACTCCACCGTGGCCTCGAGGCGGTCGACCCACACGCGCGACTGGATGAACCGCACGGCGTCCGTCAGCTCGTGGACGTTGGTGACGTTGCCGACCCGGTGATAGCCGGCCATCGCCGAGCGCAGCTCCTCGTCGAGGGTCCACTCCTCCGACTCGCCGACGCCGATGACGTTGGCGCCCACCGAGGCGAGCGCGAGGACGAACCGCCGCTGGTTGGCCGGGAACCCCGGCTCCACGAAGACGATGTTCACACGCCGACTGTATTGGCGGAACTGCGGACACGCTCCCGCAGCCGCTGCGGCGCCGGTCGGCGCAGCCGGTCCGGCGCCGGTCTGCGCAGCCGCTCCGGCGCCGGTCGGCGCCGGTGTCCACCTGCCGCGCCCGCCGGCTACCCGGTCGAGCGCTGGGAGCCCGCCGAGGCGAGGACGGCGTGGCACGCGGCGAGCCGCTCACGCCACCACCGGACGCGGTCCGGCGGCGCGGCCCAGCGGTCGAGGAGGGCCTCGTCGACGGCCGGCGCCACGACGGGGAGCGCTCCCCCGACCGGCACCAGCGAGGGGTCGGCGACGTCGCCCGCCAGCAGCGCCACCGTGCCGAGGCCGCAGGCGTGGGGCAGGTCGGGCAGGGCCGCCGCCAGGGCCACCCCGGCCGCGATGCCGACCGAGGTGTCCAGCGCCGACGAGACGACAGCGGGCAGCCCGCACGCCCGGACCACCTCGAGCGCGGCGCGCACGCCGCCGAGCGGCTGCACCTTGACGACGACGAGGTCGGCCGCCTCCTCGTGAGCCACCCGCAGCGGGTCCGCCGCCTTGCGGATCGACTCGTCGGCCGCGACGGGCACGTCCGTGCCGGCCCGTGCGAGCGCGAGGCGCAGCTCCCGCAGCTCCGCGACCGTGGCGCAGGGCTGCTCCGCATACTCCAGCCCGTATGCCGAGAGCCTCCTCAGCGCCTCCCTCGCCTCCGCGACGGACCAGCCGCCGTTGGCGTCGACCCGGATCCGCCCCGCCGGCCCCATCGCGTCGCGGACCGCGGCCACCCGCGAGACGTCGTCCTCGAGGCCCTCGCCGCGCTCGGCGACCTTGACCTTCGCCGTCCGCGCGCCGTCGAACCGGGCGAGGACGCCGGGCACCGCGTCGGCGGCGACGGCCGGCACGGTCGCGTTGACGGGAACCTCGCGTCTGAGGGCGTCGGGCCAGCCGACCCACGCGGCCTCCAGCGCCGCGGCGAGCCAGCGGGACGACTCCGCCGGGCCGTACTCGAGGAAGGGCGAGAACTCGCCCCATCCCGCCGGGCCGTGGACCAGCGCGGCCTCACGCAGCTCGACGCCGCGGAAGCGGACCCGCATGGGGATGCTGACGACCCGCAGGCCGCCGATCAGCTCGCCGAGCTCGGGCAGGTCCGGTCGGCTCACCGGTCCCGCGAGGACAGCACGCAGAACTCGTTCCCCTCCGGGTCGGCCAGGACCGTCCAGGTGACGTCGTCGTCCTGCCCGACGTCGACCCGCGTGGCGCCGCGTTGGATGAGGCCCTCGATCTCCGCGTCGCGGTCCTGGCTGGTGTGCGGCGCCAGGTCGAGGTGGAGGCGGTTCTTGACCTGCTTGTCCTCGGGCACGGGCACGAAGACCAGGCCCTGCGGCTGCCGCTGCCACTCCTCGCCGCTGGTCACCGGGTCCGTGCTGGCGTGCCGCGGGACCACCGCCACCTCGTCCTGGTCCTCGTAGACGATGTGCCAGTCGAGGGTCTCCGCCCACCAGCGGGCCTGGGAGGCGATGTCGTGGCTGTCGACGACGACGGTGTACAGGCGCAGGGACATGGGCCCTACCGTATGCCGGGTGAGCGAGCAGCGGCAGGTGAGCGGCACCTTCGACCCGTCGGCGTGGGACGAGGTGGAGGGGTTCGCCTTCACCGACATCACGTACCACCGGGCCAGGGGACTGGGCTGCGTGCGGATCGCCTTCGACCGCCCCGAGGTCCTCAACGCGTTCCGGCCGCACACCGTCGACGAGCTGTACCAGGCGCTCGACCACGCCCGGCGCACGGCCGACGTGGGGGTCGTCCTGCTCACCGGCAACGGCCCGGGCCCCGCCGGGACGGGCGCCGAGGGCAAGTGGGCGTTCTGCTCCGGGGGCGACCAGCGGATCCGGGGCCGCTCCGGCTACCAGTACGCCGCGGGCGAGACCGCCGACACGGTGGACGAGCGCCGGGCCAAGGCGGAGGGCGGCCGACTGCACGTCCTCGAGGTGCAGCGGCTGATCCGCACCATGCCCAAGATCGTCGTCGCCGTGGTCAACGGCTGGGCCGCCGGCGGTGGTCACTCGCTCCACGTGGTCTGCGACCTCACGGTCGCCAGCCGGCAGGAGGCGCGGTTCAAGCAGACGGACGCCGACGTCGGCTCCTTCGACGCCGGCTACGGCAGCGCCTACCTCGCCCGCATGGTCGGCCAGAAGTTCGCCCGGGAGATCTTCTTCCTCGGCCGCACCTACTCCGCTGAGGACATGCACCGCATGGGTGCGGTCAACCTCGTCGCGGACCACGAGACCCTCGAGGCGACCGCGCTCGAGGTCGCACGGGAGGTCATGGGCAAGAGCCCGCAGGCGCAGCGGATGCTGAAGTTCGCGTTCAACCTCGTCGACGACGGCCTCATGGGGCAGCAGGTCTTCGCGGGCGAGGCGACGCGGCTGGCCTACATGACCGACGAGGCCGTGGAGGGCCGCGACCAGTTCCTGCAGAAGCGCGAGCCGGACTGGTCACCGTTCCCCTGGTACTTCTGAGCACCGCGCGCCCGGCTGCGGCAAGGGCGGGCGGCAGCCGGTGGCCCATGCTCCGCGTCGCCGTGCGCTCGTGGGTGCGTCTGCTGTTGCCAGGACCCCAGCAGACCGACCCACGACGTGACCCCGCAGGCGGCAGGCGGATTTTGCACGGGATCAGCCGGGTTAAACTGTCGGCCGTGAGCACCCGCGCCACGACACCGCCGCCGACGCTGCCGGCCGGCGCCACCGCCGCTCCGACCGGCGCCACCGCCGCTCCGACCGGCGCCACCGCCGCCCGGCCAAGGACCGATACCCGCCGGCGCCGTCGCAGCCCGGGCTGGGTGCCGAACCAGCACGGTGCGTGGGCGATGCTCGCGGTGCCCCTGCTCGTCGGCGTCCTGGCCGGCCACCCGGCCTGGGTGCACCTGCCGCTCGCGATCTTCTGGGTCGTCGGCTACTTCCTGTTCTTCGCGACCGGGCTCTGGCTGAAGTCGGCTCGCAAGGCCCGTTACCTCCCGCCTGTCCGCGCCTACGCGCTCGCGGCGGTCCCGCCCGCCGTGGCCGTGCTGGCACTGCGCCCCGAGCTGGTGCGCTGGGCCCCGCTCTTCGTCCCGCCCATGCTCGTCGGCCTGGTGGCGTCGGCCCGGCGCAACGACCGGGCGCTGGTCAGCGGGCTCGCGACGACGGTCGGCTCGTGCCTCATGGCGGTCGTGGCCTACGACGCCGGCGGTGGCACCGACGTCCGGCGCGCGTGGCTCGTCGCCGCCGTCCTCGCCGCCTACTTCTCCGGCACCGTCTTCTACGTCAAGAACCTCATCCGAGAGCGCGGCAGCGAGCGGCACTGGTGGATGTCTGTGGGCTTCCACGGGCTCGTGACGCTCGCGATGATCGCGGTGTCGCCGTGGCTCGTCGCCCTCTTCGCGGTCCTGACGATCCGGGCGGCGGTCGTCCCCGCCTTCGGGCCGACCCCGAAGCAGGCCGGGACGGCCGAGATCCTCGCGACGGCGCTGGTCGCGGTCGCGGCCCTCCTGGCCGTCTGAGCCCCGGGCCCGCCGATAGCCTGAGCGACGTGCCGCTCCCCCGCCCGCTGCCCGTGCCGGCGGGCCCGGCGGCCCTCGACGTCCTCCCCGCCCTGCGCTCGGCGCTGCACGGTGGCCCCCCGCTCCTCCCGTATGCCGCCGGCTCACCTCCCCCGCCCCACCTCGCCACCGTGGCCGGAGACGTCGCGCCGGACCTCGCCCTCGCGGTCGGCACCTCCGGCTCCACCGGGAGCCCGAAGCTCGCGATGCTCAGCACCGACGCCCTCGTCGCGAGCGCCACGGCCACCCACGAGCGCCTCGGCGGCCCCGGCCAGTGGCTGCTGGCCATGCCCGCCCACCACGTCGCGGGACTGCAGGTGCTCGTCCGCTCCGTCGTCGCCGGCACGGAGCCGCTCGCCCTCGAGGCCGGTCCCTTCACCGCAGAGGCGTTCGCGGGGGCGGTCGCGGCGATGCGCGGGGACCGGCGCTACAGCGCGCTCGTGCCCACCCAGCTCGTGCGGCTGCTCGACGCGGCCGACGGCCGGCGGGCCCTCGCCGAGCTCGACGGCGTGCTCGCCGGCGGGGCCGCCACCCCTGCGGCCCTCCTCGCGCGGGCGCAGGACGCCGGCGCCACCGTCCTGACCACCTACGGCATGAGCGAGACCGCGGGCGGCTGCGTCTACAGCGGCACCGCACTGTCGTGCAGCACCATCCGGGCCGACGAGGACGACCGCCTCCACCTCGGCGGCGCGACCCTGGCGAGCGGCTACCTCGGCCGGCCCGACCTCACCGCGCGCGCCTTCCGCACCGACCCCGACGGCAGCCGGTGGTTCGCCACCGACGACACCGGCCACGTCGACGCCGACGGCCGCTGGCACGTCGACGGCCGCCTCGACGACGTCATCAACACCGGCGGCGTCAAGGTGGCGCCCGGGCCGGTCGAGGAGGCGCTCACCGAGCAGCTGGCGGGCGTCGCCGAGGCGGTCGTGGTGGGCGTGCCCGACCCGGAGTGGGGGCAAGCGGTCTCGGCGGCCGTCGTCCTCGCCGACGGCACCCCGCCGCCCACGGTGGACGACGTGCGGGCGGCCCTGCGCGGCATACTCCCCGACGCCGCCCTGCCACGGCGGGTGGTGGTCCTGCCCGCCCTCCCGCTGCGCGGCCCCGGCAAGCCGGACCGGGCCGCTGTGGCCGCCGCCCTCGCGGCCCCGGCGTGAGACGATGGCCCCATGCTCCGGCTCCTCCCGGGCCTGCTCACGGTGGCCCTCACGGTCTACGCAGCCGTGGACTGCATCCAGACCGAGGATCAGTCGGTGCGCAACCTGCCCAAGCTCGTGTGGGTCTTCCTCATCCTCCTGTTCCCCCTCGCGGGGCCGGCGTCCTGGCTGATCGCCGGCCGTCCGCAGCGCAGCGCGCCGGGAAGCCGTGGCGGTGGCCCAGGTCACCGCACCCAGCCCCCGCGTGGCCCCGACGACGACCCCGACTTCCTCCGTAGGCTGTGACCGTCAGTCCCGCGCGACCCTGAGTGAGAACAGCACACCGATGGCCACCACTGCCCAGTGGGTCGAGGGCGCCCGCCCCCGCACCCTCCCCGCCGCTCTCGCCCCCGTCGTCGTCGGCACCGGAGCCGCCGCGCCCCTGCACCGGGTGAGCCTCGGCCTCGCCCTGCTCGCCCTCGTCGTCGCGCTCTGCCTGCAGGTCGGCGTCAACTACGCCAACGACTACTCCGACGGGATCCGCGGCACCGACGCCGAGCGCGCCGGGCCCGTCCGCCTCGTCGGACAGCACCTCGCCAACCCCGACAACGTCAAGCTGGCCGCGTTCAGCTGCTTCGGCCTCGCCGCGCTCGCCGGCCTGGCGCTCGCCGCGCTGAGCGAGGCGTGGCTGCTGATCCCGTTGGGCATCCTCGCGATCCTCGCCGCCTGGCGCTACACCGGTGGCGACAAGCCCTACGGCTACCGCGGGCTCGGCGAGGTCTACGTCTTCGTCTTCTTCGGCCTATTGGCGACCCTCGGGACGCTCTACGCGCAGGCCCACCGCCTGACGTGGGCCGGCCTGGCCGGCGCCGTGGGCGTCGGCGCGATCGCCTCGGCGCTGCTCGTCGCCAACAACCTGCGCGACATCCCCTCGGACCGGGCGGGTGGCAAGGTCACGCTCGCGGTCCGACTCGGGGACGCGCGGACCAGGAGGCTGTATGCCGGCCTCCTCCTCGTCGCCCTGCTCGCCGTGCTCGGGTGCGCGGTCCTGCACCCGACCGCGCTCGTGGCGCTGCTAGCCTTCGCCGTCGCGCTGCGGCCGCTGCGCACGGTGCTCGCCGGGACCACGGGGCGCGACCTCGTGCCGGTGCTCGCGGCGACCGGCCTGTTCGAGGTGGCCTACGCCGTGCTCCTCACCGCCGGCCTCGTCTGGGGCCCCTCGCTCGGCCGCTAGCCAGCGCCCCCGCCGCTTCGCCGCTTCGCCGCCCCGCTGCTCCCACTCCCTGCTCTCCACCCGCCGCTCCCCGCTCTCCACCCGCTTCCCCTCCCCGCTCCCCCCGACTTTGGGTGCCTGAACGCAACGGATACGCGACGTCTGGGCACCCAACTTCGAGAGGGCCGAGGCGCACTCGGGCCGGCCGCGAGATTGGGTGCTCAGAAGGAAGCAGTACGCGGCGTCTGGGCACCCAACCTCGGGAGACCGGGCGAGTGGGTTCAGCGGTTCAGCGGTACTGGGGCGGGCCGCTGTCCTCGCCGCGGCCGGCCTCGGCGTCCTCGGCCGCCTCGTCGGCGTCGCGCTGCTGCTTGGCAGCCGCTCGCGCCTCGAGCCGCTGCGCGATCTGGCGGCTGTACTCCTCCCGGAAGGGACGCAGCGCGAAGTACGAGATCACCATCGAGACCAGGGCGGCGAGGACGACGAGGATGAGCTGCTCGTCGCGGTCCCGGAGCCCGAGCAGCCACAGCAGGGCGAGGACCCCGAAGAAGATCAGGATCCGCAGGAGCGTGTAGCGCAGCATCGGCTCACAACCCCGAGTAGGAGTGCTGGCCGACGAAGAACACGTTGACCACGCCGTAGTTGATGAGGATGCACAGGTAGCCGGCCAGGGCGATGTAGCTGGCGGCCTGCCGGCTCCAGCCGCTCGTCGCGCGGGCGTGCAGGTAGGCGGCGTAGACGACCCAGATGACGAACGTCCAGACCTCCTTGGGGTCCCAGTTCCAGTAGGAGCCCCAGGCCTGGCGGGCCCAGATGGCGCCCGCGATGAGGGTGAAGGTCCACAGCGGGAACGCCACGATGTGCAGGCCGTAGGCCAGTCGCTCGAGCACCCGGGGCGTGGGGAAACGGTCCATGAAGGAGGGCCGTCCGGCGCGCTCCAGGCCGTCCTTGGTGAGGTAGACGGCGGTGAGTGCGCACGCCAGGGTGAAGACGGCGACGGACAGGGTCGCCACGGTCACGTGGATGACCAGCCAGTAGCTGCGCAGCGACGGCAGCAGCTCGGCGGCGTCGGTGTACCAGACGGTGATCGCCATGCCGAGGACGAGGAGCACCGGCGCGATCACGAAGATGCCGAGCCAGCGCAGGTCGCGCCTCGTCGACCACACGCAGTAGGCGAGGACGGTGAACATGCTGCCCATCACGGCGAACTCGAACATGTTGCCCAGCGGCCAGCGCTGCACGGACAGGCCACGCAGGGTCGCCGAGGCCACGAGCAGCAGGGCCCCGAGCCAGGTGAGGGAGCCCGCCATGCCGCCGGCCTTCCGGGCGCGCACCGGCACGGCGTCATCGCCCGTCGCCGCAGCGCCTCCCTCGCGCGTTGCCGCCGCGTCGTCCGTGGTGGCGTCGGCGGTCACGCCGTCCGTGGTGGCGCCGTCCGCGGCACCGGAAGCCGGGACCGTATGCCGGCCGGCCGGCATACCGCCTGCCGCGCCGACGCCGACCAGCTCGCCCGCGCGCGCGCGTGCAGGGCCGCGGTCACGGCTGGGCACCAGGCCGGCGAGGTAGACGGCGTAGCCGACCATGGCCAGGGTGAACACCGCCATCGCCGAGTAGAGGCTCACGTTGGCGTACTGCGCCAGCTGGTTGGTCATGTCGTGCCCGTCCGGTGTCTCAGGGCGGTGAGCACGTCCTCGACCGCCTCTCCCAGGGTGTCGTCGTCGTCCTTCGCGAGGCCGCCGACGCTGACCACCGTACGTCCCGGGTCGGCGGCGGGGGAAACCCGCACGAAGACCCGGCGCCGCCGGATGGTGAGGCTCGCGACCAACCCGGCGAGGGCCAGGAGGGCGCTGACGAGGGTCAGCAGCTTGCCGGGGTCCGAGCGGATCGACAGCCCGGCGAACCGCTCCACGCCGTCGAAGGTGATGCTGCCCAGCCCGCTGGGGAGCTGGACCGTCTGTCCGGGCTCGAGCCAGATGCGCAGGGGCTGGCCGTCCTTGGCCTTGACCTGGGTGAGCTCGCGGGTGTCGAGGGTGAAGACCGACTGGGGCCGCCCGCCCGGGAAGAGGTTGCCGGTGTAGAGGCCGAGGGCCAGGGCCGGTCGCTTGGCGTCGGGGAAGACCGAGCTCGGGCCGCCGTCGGGCGTGATCACGGCCGTGGGGAGGAACAGGCCGAAGAAGCCGAGCTGCTTCGGCTGGGCGCCCGCCACCTTGACGGCGCCGACGGACTTGTAGTTGTTGTCCTGCGCCAGGAAGGGGGTCGCGTCGTGGTAGACGACCTCGCCCTTGGCGTCGCGCACCGTGATGACGGGGGCGTAGCCGTTGCCGAGGAGGAAGACGCTGGCGCCCTTCATCTCGAGCGGGTGGTTGACGCGGATCGTCTCCCGCTCGGCGGGCGCACCGGGCCGGCTGGTCGTCGTGACGTGCGCGACGAAGTCGCGGGGCTGCCCGAACTGGCCCTTGCCCGTGACCGACTCCTCGAACGTGGCGTCGAGCCGGTCGACGTGGACGGTGAACGGCGAGAGGTCCTCGGCGTCCACCCAGGGGCCCGGGCTGAAGGTGTCGTAGCGGGACAGCGTGTTGGCGAACGTCTGCCCCACCGGGACGATGACGTCGCCCTTCCACCCGAAGAGGTGGCCGACCGCCACGCCGACGATGACGAAGACGAGGGCGACGTGGAAGAGGAGGTTGCCGCTCTCCTTGAGGTGGCCGCGCTCGGCGCTGACCGACGCGTCGTCGTGGGCGTGGACCCGGAACCGCTTGCTTCGCAGCACCTCTCGAGCCGCGTGGAGGACCTCGTCGGCCGGGGCGTCGATGGTCGCCTCGGCATGCGACTGCAGACGGGCCAGCCGCGCCGGCGCCCGCGGCGGGGCGGCCCGCACCGCGCGCCAGTGCTGTCGGCTGCGCGGCAGGACGCAGCCGACGAGGGAGATGAGCAGCAGGAGGTAGATCGCCGCGAACCAGGGAGAGGCGTAGACCTCGAAGAAGCCGAACCGGTCGAGCCACGGACCGAGGGTGGGGTGGCGCGCGATGTAGTCGGCGGTGCGCGCCGCGTCGATGCTGCGCTGGGGCCAGATCGAGCCCGGCACCGCGCCGATGGCCAGGAGCAGCAGCAGGAAGAGCGCGGTGCGCATCGAGGTGAGCTGGCGCCACGTCCAGCGCAGCCAGCCCTTGGCGCCGAGCCGCGGCTGGGCCGGGTCGGTCACCCGCTCACGGGTCGCCTGCGCCATCACAGCACCGTCCGGAAGCCGGTGACGAGCTCGGTCTGGAGCATGCGGGTCCAGTCCTCCCAGACGCCGGTGACGAGGAGCAGCCCGACGACCAGCAGCAGCACACCTCCGAAGACCTGGACGCCCCGCTGGTGGCGGCGCAGCACCCCGGAGACCCGGCCGAAGCGCTCGTAGCCCCCGGCGAGGAGCAGGAACGGCAGGCCCAGCCCGAGGCAGTAGGCCACGGCAAGGGCGACGCCCCGGCTCACCGCCTGCTGGTCGCCGCTCGTGGTGGCCAGCAGCAGCACCGCGCCGAGCGTCGGACCGGTGCAGGGCGCCCACCCGAGGCCGAAGACGACGCCGAGGAGCGGTGCGCCGGCCAGGCCCGCCGCGGGCCTGAGGCGCAGGCGCACCTCGCGCTGGCTGCCGGCGCCGAGGAAGACGAGCGCCATGAGGATGACCAGGCCGCCGCCCACGCGGGCGATCAGCGCGCGGTGCTCGACGAGGGCGGCGCCGACCTGGGCGACGAACGCGGTCGTCGCGATGAAGACGGCGCTGAACCCGAGCACGAAGAGCAGGGCGCCGAGGAGCATCCGGCTGCGCGCGCGCTGGGCGAGGGCGACGTCGCCGAGGCCCGTGACGTAGCCGAGGAAGCCGGGGACGAGGGGCAGCACGCAGGGGGACGCGAAGGACACCAGGCCGGCGAGGAGCGCGACGGCGAGGGCGACGGGGAGGGCGCCCGAGCTCACGGTGTCGGTGACGTCGAGGAGCATGGCAGTCCGGGTCTCAGGTGTTCGCCAGCACGTCGTCGACGAGCCCGGTGAGGGTGGCCGCCGTCGTCGGCCCGCTGATGCGGGCGGCGATGCGGCCCCGGGTGTCGAGGACGAGGGTCGTCGGGACGGTGGGGGCCTTGCCCTGGAGGGCGAGGATCAGCACCCCCGACTCGTCGCTGAGGGAGGGGTAGGTGATGTTCGCGCTCTTGAGGAAGGCCGCGCCGCGCTGGGGGTCCTCCCGGAAGTCGATCCCGATGAACTCCACCGGCTTGCCCGCCGTGGAGACCTGCCTCCACGCCTTCTCGAGGTCGGGCGCCTCGGAGACGCACGGACCGCACCACGACCCCCAGACGTTGACGACCACGGCCTTGCCCGCCGCGTCCTTGACCGACCAGGGTTTCCCGTCGAGCGTTGTGCCGGCGAGGGCCACCGGCTCCTGGCGCTTGGCCGGCTCGATCTTCTCCACGGTCCCGTCGCCCGAGATGTACCCCTTGCGGTCCCCGGCCTTGGCCTGGGCGGCGATGCTGCTCGGGTCCTGGCTGCACGCGGCGAGCCCGAGCGCCAGGGCGGCAGCCGCGACGAGGGCGGCAGCCGGGAGGGCTGCTGTCCTCACGCGCCGGCCCCCTTGCGCGCCCGCGGCAGGAGCGCTGCCGCCGGCTCGCTGTAGGTCACCGACTCCAGCTCGTCGTCGTCGTAGGTGAGGGTCGTCAGCGAGGCGAGCGAGCACTGCCGGACCCGCGGGTCGTGCCAGAGGCGCCGGCCCATCAGCGCGTTGCGGGCGGTCCAGATGGGCAGCTGGTGGGAGACGATGACCGCCTCGTGCCCGCGGGCGCTGTCGCGCGCCTCCGCCACAGCCTCGAGCATCCGGGCACCGACGACCACGTAGGGCTCGCCCCACGAGGGCTTGAACGGGTTGACGAGCTTGGCCCAGTGCCTCGGGTGGGCGAGCGCGACCGGGTTGGCCGTGACGTTGAGGCCTTCGTAGAGGTTGGCGGCCTCGATGACCCGGTCGTCGGTGGTGACCTCGAGGCCGTGCTCGGCGGCGACGGGGGCCGCGGTCTCCTGGGCGCGCGTCAGCGACGACGCGACGACGACGGCGACGTCGTGGTCGGCGAGGTGTCTCGCGACCGCCTCGGCCATCCGGTGGCCGAGGTCGGAGAGGTGGTAGCCCGGCATGCGTCCGTAGAGCACGCCCTGGGGGTTGTCGACCTCGCCGTGGCGCAGCAGGTGGACGACGGTCTTCATCGTGCGCCCGCCCTCACCGTGTCCCGGCGCTCGCGAAGGCCTCGGCCGCCGCCCCCGCCGCGGCCGGGATCGCGTCGAGAACCCGGCCGACGGCGCGCTCGTCGTGCGCGGCGCTGACGAACCACGCCTCGAAGGCGCTCGGCGGCAGGTGCACGCCCTGGCCGAGCATGGAGTGGAAGAAGGCGGTGAACGCCGGCAGGTGCTGGGCGCGCGCGTCGTCGTAGTCACGCACCGCGCCGTCGCGGAAGAAGAGGCTGAACATGCTGCCGGCGCGCTGCACCCGGTGCGGCACGCCGACGCGTCGCAGCTCGTCCTCCAGCGCCGCGGTGATCGTGTCGGCCACGGCACCGAGGCGGTCGTAGACGGCGTCGGTGCAGCCGCGCAGGGTCGCCAGGCCCGCAGCCGTCGCGACCGGGTTCCCCGAGAGGGTGCCCGCCTGGTACACCGGCCCGAGCGGGGCGAGCAGGGCCATGACGTCGGCACGACCGCCGAAGGCGGCCGTCGGGAACCCGCCGCCCATGACCTTGCCGAAGGTGAACAGGTCGGGCGCGCCGCCGGCATACGGGCCCTCCAGGCCGAACCAGCCCGCCCCCGAGCACCGGAACCCGGTCATGACCTCGTCGGAGACCAGGAGCGCACCGTGCTCGGCGGTCACCCGGCGCAGGCCCTCCGTGAAGCCGGGCGCCGGGGGCACCACGCCCATGTTGCCCGGCGAGGCCTCCGTGATGAGCGCGGCGATCTCCCCGCCGCGCGCGTCGAAGACCTCCTCGACGGCGTCGAGGTCGTTGTAGGGCAGCACCAGCGTGTCCGCGGCCTGGGCGCCGGTGACACCCGGCGACGTCGGCAGCCCGAGCGTCGCGACGCCGGAGCCGGCCTGGGCGAGCAGCGCGTCGACGTGACCGTGGTAACACCCGGCGAACTTCACGATCTTCGAGCGGCCGGTGAACCCGCGGGCCAGCCGGATCGCGCTCATCGTGGCCTCGGTGCCCGAGTTGACCAGCCGGACCTGCTCGACGGGCTCGACCCGGCCGATGATCTCCTCGGCCAGCTCGACCTCGCCGATCGTCGGCGTGCCGAACGACAGCCCGGACGTCGCCGCCGCGCGCGCCGCCTCGACCACGGCCGGGTGGGCGTGCCCCAGGATCATCGGACCCCAGGAAGACACCAGGTCGACGTAGCGGTTGCCGTCGGCGTCCCACAGGTGCGGGCCCTCGCCGCGGACCATGAACCGCGGGGTGCCGCCCACCGAGTTGAACGCCCGGACCGGCGAGTTCACCCCGCCCGGGATGGCCGTCTTCGCGCGGTCGAACCATGCCTTGGACTGCTCGGTTCCAGTGCTCACCAGTCCATACTCCCAAACCCGCCTAAGATGGCGGGCAGCCGCCCGGGAGGGGAACAGCCGGTGACCGAACGTGTGTCACAGCGCAACCCGTGGCTGGTGCTGGGCAGCTTCCTCGGCGTGGTCGCCGTGGTGGCGGTCGTCGGCGCCTTGGCCGCGTCGTCGTCGCGGGAGGTCTACGCGCGGCTCGAGCTGCCGCCGTGGGCGCCACCCGGCTCGCTGTTCGGTCCGGTGTGGACGGTCCTGTACG
>JAICIN010000022.1 GCA_025924375.1 Dermatophilaceae bacterium
CGCGGGGCCGGCCGGGGCGCTCGGGGCCTGCGCGGCCGGAGCCACGGGAGCCGACGGAGCACCCGGTGCGGGCACTGCGGGCGACGGCGATGCCGCCGGCGCTGGGGCCGCGGCAGCCCCGGTGGTGGCCTCCGCGCTCTTGGCGGCTGCCTTCTTGGCGGGAGCCTTCTTCTTCAGCTCCTCGGGGAACGTCTCGCTCGCCTTGCGGACGACCGGGGCTTCGATCGTCGAGCTGGCGGTCTTGACGTACTCGCCGATGCTGTTGAGGTGGGCGATCAGCGTCTTGCTGTCTGTCCCGAGCTCCTTGGCGAGAGCGCTTACACGGACCTTGGCCACGTTTCTCCTGTCTCGGTCCATGCGCTGCGGACAGGCGCGGACCGTCGTTACTGCTGGGGGGTGCTCATCGCTGAGTACTCATCGGGTGCTCATCAGCGTCAAACCCGCTTTCGGTTCCCTGTGCGGACGGTTGCTGCTCGTGGGCCATGACGTATGCCGTGACCGCTGCCGGGTCGAGCGGGGCGCTGACACGCAGCGCCCTGCCGAACGCCCGGCGACGGAGGGCACGGTCGAGGCAGCCGACTCTCGGGTGGAGCCATGCGCCCCGGCCCGGAAGACGACGCCGCGGGTCTGGGGTCAGCCGGACCGTGCCGGCGTCATCCGTCTCCGCGACCACTCGCAGGAGTGCCGACCAGCTATCCGTCTCCCGGCAGCCCACGCAGGTCCGGCGGTGCTGCCCGGACGTGCTGCGGCCTGGCCGGGTCTGGGGTCCAGACCGGTCGGTCCCCACCAGTCTACCGCCTACTGCTGCCGTCGTGCGCCGCTGGCGCCCTCGGCGGGGGCGTTGTCGGGCCGGATGTCGATCCGCCAGCCGGTGAGCTTGGCCGCCAGGCGGGCGTTCTGGCCCTCCTTGCCGATGGCGAGCGAGAGCTGGTAGTCGGGGACGACGACGCGGGCAGCCCGCAGCTGCTGGTCGACGATCTCGACGCTCTGCACCCGCGAGGGCGACAGGGCGGCGGCGACGAACCTCTTCGGGTCCTCGGAGTAGTCGACGATGTCGATCTTCTCGCCGTGCAGCTCGGCCATGACCGCTCGCACGCGGGCGCCCATGGGCCCGATGCAGGCACCCTTGGCGTTGAGCCCGGGGACCTTGGAGTGCACCGCGATCTTGGTCCGGTGTCCGGCCTCCCGGGCGAGCGCGGCGATCTCGACAGACCCGTCGGCGATCTCCGGCACCTCGAGGGCGAACAGCTTGCGCACGAGGTTGGGGTGGGTGCGCGAGAGCCCGATCTGCGGCCCGCGGGGACCGCGGCGCACGCTCACGACGTAGCAGCGCAGCCGCTCACCGTGGACGTAGCGCTCGCCGGGCACCTGCTCGGCCAGCGGGAGCATCCCCTCGACGGTGCCGAAGTCGACGAGCACGTTGCGCGGGTCGGAGCTCTGCTGGATGACCCCCGCCACGACGTCGCCCTCGCGGCCCTTGAAGTCGCCGAGGATCTGCTCGTCCTCGAGGTCGCGCAGCCGCTGGACGATGACCTGGCGCGCCGTGGACGCCGCGATCCGGCCGAAGCCGCTCGGGGTGTCGTCGAACTCCTGGCCGAGCTCGGTGCGCGTGGTCTCGGCCGGCGCCTCACCGGGCGTCGTGGCGCCGCTGCCCGCCGGGCCGTCGGCGGGCTCCCGGGCGGCGGGCTGCTCCAGCTCCTCGCGCGCCCAGACCGTCACGTGGCCCGTCTTGCGGTCGAGCTCGACGCGGGCGTGGCGGTAGGCCCCCTCGGTGCGGTGGTAGGCGAGCAGCAGCGCCTGCTCGATGGCCGGGACGAGCACCTCGAGGGAGATGTCGCGCTCCCGCTCGAGGGAGCGCAGGGCGGCGAGGTCGATGTCCACGGGTCAGCCCTCCTCGGCGGCGTCGGCGTCGGCGGGTCCGCTCCGGGAGAACTCGACCTGGACCACGGCCCTGGCGAGGCCGGCATACGGGAGCTGCACCGTGCGGGCCGGCTCCCGGCGGGCCGCGGGCACCTCGACGGTGACCTCGTGCTCCCCGGCGCGCACGATGCGGCCGGTGACCGGCTCCCCCTCCTCGCGCGTGAGGGTGACGAGCCGGCCGAGGTTGCGGCGGAAGTGGCGCGGGGCGGTGAGGGGACGGTCGATGCCCGGCGAGGTGACCTCGAGGGTGTAGGGCTGCTCCCCCATCGCGTCGTCGTCGTCGAGCGCGTCGCTGACGGCGCGGGTGGCGTCGGCGACCTCGTCGAGGCTGAGCGGCGCGACCGGCTCGGTGGAGTCGGGCCCGGCGTCGTCGACCGCGCGGTCGACCCACACGCGCACGAGGCGACGGCGACCGGCCGGCACGACGGACAGGTCCTCCATGCGCAGGCCGAGCGGGGTGAGGGCCGCGCCGAGGGCCGGACGGATCTGCTCTGCAACGCTCATGGATCCGTCCTCTCTGAAGTTCTCGGGCCGTGCGCCGCCACTCTATCGACGGGGAGGGCGCGCGGCCATTCCGTCCTGGGGGCCGTGCCATGATCGGCCCCATGCCCGACGCCGCCGACGCTGCGCAGCACGCCCTGGGCCGGCGCGAGGCGCTCCGCGCGCTGGGGCTGGCGGCGCTCGCGGCGCCCCTCGCGGGGTGCGGCATCCGGCTCGAGGACGACGCACCACGGCTGCCACTGCTGCCGACGCGGCAGCCGATCCCCGGCGAGCAGTTCGTCGTCGCTCTGTGGGCCCGTTCGGGGCGGCTGGCGTCCGCGGCGGCCGAGCTCGGCGGCGCGGCGAAGACCCTGCCCGCACAGCTCGCGTCGGTGCACGCCGAGCAGGCGCGGGTGCTGCGGAGCGTGCTCGTGCAGCAGGCCGTGCCCGACTCCGTGCTCGACGACGCCCGACGGGCAGCCGACGCCGAGGCGCTCGTGCCGACCGCCGGACCGACGGTGCCGCCGGGCGCGACGGTCCCCGCGGCGACGCCCACGCCGACCACGTCCTCCGGCGGCTCCCGCTCGCCCGCCTCCGCCGGGCCCTCCGCCGCACCCACGGCGGCTCCGGTCACTCCCGCGCTGCTCGGCCGGGCGGAGGCCGCCGCGCTGGTGCCCGACGTGCTGGCCGGCCTGGCCCGGACCCGTGGCCGCACCCTCTCCCTGGCCGGCGCCGCCCTGGCCCAGCGCGGCGCCTCGGCGACGCTCCTCGGGTCGGCGCCCCGGTGGCCGGAGGACGCCTTCACCGACGCAGACCGGGCCGCGTGGCTGCTGGAGGCGACCCGGGCCGCCGTCTACGGGTTCCAGGTCGTCACGGCGCAGTCGGCCGGTGCCCAGCGGACCCTCGCGGCGGGGACCCTCGCCGCGCTGCAGGGCCGGGAGGCGGAGCAGGAGTCGCTGGCCGGCGCCAGCGCCCGGCCACGCGTCCTCGGCTACCCCCTGCCCTTTCCCGTGACCACCCCCACGGCGGCACGCAGGCTGGCCCTGCACGTGCTCACCGGGCTGGCCGAGTCGCTGGCCTCCGAGCTGGGCCGCAGCGAGGGGAAGCAGCCGCAGCTCGCCGCGCTGGTGCGGTGGCTGTCGGACACCGCTGTGCAGTCGAACCGCTGGGGGCAGCCGGTGGCGGCGTTCCCGGGGATGGCGTGACGCGGCCGCAGGACGTCGAGCACCTCGTCCCCGACGGGTTCCGCCAGCTCGTCAGGCGGTTCACTGCGGACGACGGTGCCGTCGGCGGGCCGAGCGGTGCCGCGTGGTCGGAGCGCCTCCCGCGCCTGCTCGCCGACGTCCTCGACGACTGGGCCCTCGAGCCGGCCGGCGTCGGCCGCACCGGCTGGACGTCGGTCGTCGTGCCGGTGCGGCGAGACGGCGTGCCGCACGTCCTCAAGCTCGTCTGGCCGCACGTCGAGGCGCGGGCCGAGGCGCTGGCGCTGCGGCACTGGGACGGCCGGGGCGCGGTGCGGCTCGTTCAGGCGGACCCGACGCGGTGGGCGCTGCTCCTGGAGCCGCTGGACGCCGACCGCGACCTGCGCGGTGTCGAGGTCGAGCACGCCTGCGAGGTGGCCGGCACGCTGCTCCGCCGCCTGCACGTCCCTTCCCCGCCCGGCCTGCGCCGGCTCTCGGACTACGCCCTCGGGATGCGCGAGCGCCTCCGCGCGGCCGAGGTCGCGCTGCCGCGTCGCGTCGTCGACCGAGCCCTCTCGCTGGTGCGGGAGCTGACGGCCGACCCTGGCTGCGACGCCACCCTCCTGCACACCGACCTGCACTTCGAGAACGTCCTCGCCGGCGAGCGTGAGCCCTGGCTGGCCATCGACCCGAAGCCGATGGCGGGCCACCCGGCCTACGAGGTCCATCCCCTCCTCCGCAACCGCGTCGAGGAGCTGGGCAGCGGGTCGGCGTTCCGGTGGTCGGTGCGACGCCGGCTGGAGGTGGTGAGCGCCGCGGCCGGGATCGACGAGGACCTGGCGCGGCTGTGGACGGTCGTCGACGCGACCTTCGGGGCCGTGTGGGCCGCCGAGGAGGGCGACCGGGAGGCGGTCACCTTCGCCATCGCGCTGGTCAAGGCCCTCGAAGACTGAAGGGCCCTCGAGGACCGGGGCCCGTCGACCTGCCCCGGGGAGGTGGAGGATCGACCCCACCGCTGTCAAGAGGGTCGATCCTCCGCCACCCCGCCCCGGCCACGGCTCCGGTCGTGCTGGCGCTGGTCGCTCGGCGCCTCCCGCATACCCACCGACCCCGGTCCCACACCCCCGGTCAGCCGATCCAGCGGTACTCGACCTCCGGGCGGCCCGCCCCGGCGTAGCGCGAGGTCCGGCCGGCCAGCCGGGCGTCGCACAGGTACTCGGCGTAGCGGCGGGCGGTGACCCGGCTGACGCCGAGCTGGTCGGCGAGCTCGCTCGCCGACCGACCTGCCCCGGCCTCCCGCAGCGCCCGGGAGACCCGCCCGAGCAGCTCCTCGCCCATGCCCTTCGGGAGCGTTGCCCCTGCCTGCGGCCGGACCCCCGCCAGCAGCTCGTCGACCTCGGCCTGGGTCCCGAGCTGCTCCTCCCCCACCAGCTGCAGGCGGAACGCGCGGTAGGCCTCGAGCCGGTCCCGCAGCGTGGCGAACGCGAACGGCTTGAGGACGTACTGCACCACCCCCAGGGACGCCGCGGACCGGACCACCTCGAGGTCGCGGGCCGACGTCACGGCGATGACGTCGGCCCGGTGGCCGTTGGCGCGCATGGCCCGCAGGATGTCCAGGCCGTGCCGGTCCGGGAGGTTCATGTCGAGCAGCACGAGGTCGACGGCGTGCTCGCGCAGCGCCTTCAGGGCGTCCTGGCTGGTGGCCACTGTCGCCACGACCTCGAAGCCGGGCACCCGGCGGACGTAGGCCGTGTGCGCCTCGGCCGCGACCGGCTCGTCCTCGACGACGAGCACCGCCAGCGTGCGGGCCGGCTCAGCCATGGTGGCCCCGCAGCGGGAGCCGCACGGTGAACAGCGCGCCGGGCGGCCCCTCGACGGCCAGCGTGCCGCCGAGGCGCTGGACGGTCTGGGCCACGAGCGCCAGCCCGATGCCGCGGCGCCCCGCCTGGCCCTGCGCCTTCGTGGAGTACCCACGGCGGAAGACCTCCTCCACGGCGTCGGTGGGCAGGCCCGGTCCGGTGTCGGCGACGGTGAGCACCACCTCCCCGGCGCGGACCGTGGAGTCGACGGTGACCCGGCGCTCGCCGCCCTCGACCTGCGCGACCGCGTCGAAGGCGTTGTCGATGAGGTTGCCCACGACCGTGACGACGTCGCGAGCCGGGGCCGCGTCCGCCGGCCAGGTGATCCCCTCCCCGACGCGGAAGTCGATGCCCCGCTCGCTCGCCTGGGCCGCCTTGCCGAGCAGCACCGCCGTCAGCGCCGGCTCGTTCGTCGCCCCGACGACCTGGTCGGTGAGGGACTGCGAGAGGTGCAGCTCGTCGGTGGCGAAGTCCAGGGCCCGCTCGGGGTGGCCGAGCTCGATGAGCGACACGATGGTGTGCAGGCGGTTCGCGGACTCGTGGGCCTGGGAGCGCAGTGCCTCACTGAGCCCCCGCGCCGAGTCGAGCTCGCCCGTGAGGTGCTCGAGGTCGGTGCGGTCGCGCAGCGTGGCCACGAAGCCCATCGCCCTTCCCTGCCACTGCGCGCGGGCCTTGTTGAGGACGAGCACCCGCTCGGCGGTCAGGTGCAGGGCGTCGGTGCGCGGCTCGTCGTCGGTGAGGGCGGCGACGAGGGGCTCGGCCAGGCCGAGCTCGGCGACCGGGCGGCCGACGGCGTCGGGAGGGAGTCCGAGCAGGCGCACCGCCTCGTCGTTCGCGAGCCGCAGCCGGCCGCCGAGGTCGGTGAGCAGCAGCCCCTCGGCGACCGCGTGGAGCACCGCGTCGTAGTACTCCACCATGGACCGCAGCTGTGCAGCGCCGAGCCCGTGTGTCTGCCGCCGGACCCGCCGGGCGACCAGGCCCATGCCCAGGCCGGAGAGCACGGCGGCGGCGAGCCCGGCGAGGAGCAGCCCGGGCAGCTGGCCCCGGATCTGGTCGGCCACCGCCGACTTCCGGATGCCGACCGCGACGAGGCCGACGACGGCCCCTCCGTCGCGCACCGGCACCACGACGCGGCGCGACGGGCCGAGAGTCCCCGTGTAGTCCTCGACCACGCGCCCACCCCTCGCCGCGGCCGCGATGTGCCCGATGAAGTGCTGGCCGATCTCCCGCGGGTTCGGGTGCGAGTAGCGGATCCCCTGCGGGCTCATGATGACGACGAAGTCGGTCCCGGTCTCCGTGCGCACGCGCTCGGCATAGCCCTGGAGGGCGTGCTCCCGGTCGTGGTCGCGCACGCCGGCCACGACGGCCGGTGTCTCGGCGACGGTCTCCGCCACCGCGAGCGCTCGTGCCGTGGCCTCCTGGGTCGCGGCGCGCCGGGCCTGAACGAACGCCGCCCCCACGCCGATGCCGACGACGAGCAGCGCGACGAGGACCTGCAGGGCGAAGGTCTGCGCCGCCACGCTCCAGCGCGCCGGCCCGCGGACGCGCGGGAGGCGGCTCACCGGCATACCGCCGTCGCCCGGGCACCGGCCGCGCCCCGCGGCCGGCGCCGGAACTCAATGAACACAAACGTGACCCTAGTCACCGCCGCCGGGACCCTCGGAGTGACCACCCGTCCCGGTCCGAACCGGGACCTCACCCCCTGGGAGACCCTGTGAGCACCAGCGTGCACACCCCCCTCGCCGACCGCGGCGCGCCGCGGCGCGACCGCACCCACTACCTCTACATCGCCGTCATCGTGGCGATGCTGCTCGGCATCGCCGTCGGCTTCATCGCGCCGGACGTGGGCGTCAAGCTCAAGTGGCTGGGCACCGCGTTCGTCGACCTCATCAAGATGATGATCACGCCGGTCATCTTCTGCACGATCGTCCTGGGCATCGGCTCGGTGAAGAAGGCCGCCCAGGTCGGCAAGGTCGGCGGGCTGGCCCTCGGCTACTTCCTCACCATGTCGACGGTCGCCCTCGCCATCGGCCTCGTCGTCGGCAACGTCGTGCACCCCGGCGCCGGCCTGCACCTCACCAAGGAGCTCGCGGCGACCGGCCAGAAGCAGGTCGGCGAGGCGCACACGTCCACGGTCGACTTCGTCCTCGGCCTCGTGCCGGACACGCTGGTGTCGTCGCTGACGTCCGGCTCGGTCCTCCAGGCGCTGCTGGTCGCGCTGCTCGTCGGCTTCGCCCTCCAGAAGATGGGCAGCGCCGGCGAGCCGATCCTCGCGGGCGTCAAGCACCTGGAGCGGCTCGTCTTCCGGCTCATGGCGATGATCATGTATGCCGCGCCGGTCGGCGCGTTCGGAGCGATGGCTGCCGTCGTGGGCGCCACCGGCGTCGACGCGCTCAAGAGCCTCGGGCTCATCATGGTCGCCTTCTACGCCACGTGCCTCATCTTCGTCTTCGGCGTCCTCGGCACGGTCCTGCGCGTCGTGGCCGGCGTGAACGTGTTCTCGCTCTTCCGCTACCTGGCCCGCGAGTTCCTCCTCATCCTCTCGACGTCGTCCTCGGAGTCGGCCCTGCCGCGGCTCATCGCGAAGATGGAGCACCTCGGCGTCTCGCGCCCCGTCGTCGGCATCACCGTGCCGACCGGCTACTCCTTCAACCTGGACGGCACGGCGATCTACCTCACCATGGCGTCGCTGTTCATCGCCGAGGCCATGGACAAGCCGTTCTCGATCGCCCAGCAGGTCTCGCTGCTCGTGTTCATGGTCATCGCGTCCAAGGGCGCGGCGGGCGTCACCGGCGCCGGCCTGGCGACCCTCGCCGGTGGCCTCCAGTCGCACCGCCCCGACCTCGTCGACGGGGTCGGCTTCATCGTGGGCATCGACCGGATGATGAGCGAGGCGCGCGCGCTGACCAACTTCGCCGGCAACTCGGTCGCGACCGTGCTCATCGGCCACTGGGTCGGCGAGCTCGACAAGGACCGCGCGGCGCGCGTGCTGCGCGGTGACGAGCCGTTCGACGAGGCGACGATGCTCGACGACGCGGACGAGGACCACCTCGTGGTGGCGGCCGCCCCGCCGGAGCGACAGGCCCTGGCCGGCAGCGTCCACTGACCGCCTGCCGCAAGCCGACGGCCCCGACCGCTACGTGGCGTACTGCCACTCGGTCGGGGCCGTCGGCGTGCCGCCCGTGGTGTTGTGGCCGGACCTGTCCCGCGAGTCGACGTGGACGACCTTGCCCGTCGACCGCTGGAACCCGAGCCCGGCGAACAGCCTGAGCTGCCGCCGCTCCGCAAGGCTCACCAGGGCCTGGATGTCGGAGGCCGACCCGAAGAGGTGCTGGCTGCTCGACGCGCCGCCCACCTCCGCGTTGTGCCGCTTGCACCGGCACCCCGACACGATCCGCACCGGCGTGCCCACGTGCGCGCGGTATGCCTCGAGGCGCCGCACGTGGTCGCGCAGCACCCAGATCCGCTGGCACTCGGGAAACCGTCCGCCGTCGTTGCAGCGGAACTCGACGAACGAGAAGTGGGCGCTCATCGTCGGCAGGCCCTGCTGGTGCCTCGCGAGGGAGGTCCGCAGCGCGTCGCTCGTGTGCGGTCCGACGACGCCGTCGACGTCCAGGGCCGCACCCAGGTTCCAGCCGCGCTGGAAGCCCGTGACGGCGGCCACGACGTCACGCCGGGCGTTGTCGAACCCCAGCGCCGCCAGCACCGCTGCCGCTTGCGCGGTGGTGAGGTCGGCCATCACGAGCCTCCCTGCACCGCGCCGGCCGCGCGGTCATCGGCCGCGACCGGCTCCCCCAGGTCGGAGTCGTCGAAGCCGACCGCGTCCACGGCCTCCGGGTCGACGTCGGTCACGAGCGCGTCGAGCTCGTCGGTGCTCGGTGGCGGCTCGAGGGAGGCGTCGGGCCGGAAGGTGGGTGCGCTCCGGGTGTCGAGGCCGACCTCGTCGTCGGGCGGCTCCGGACCGTTGTCCGGGTGGTCGGCGCCGAGGTCGGCACCGGTGACGAAGTCGTCCTCCTCGTCCCCGCTGACGGCGGGAAGCCTCCGGGAGTCGAGGATCGGCTCGGGCGGCCCGACGGTGAACGTGCCCCGGTCTGACATGGGGTCCTCCTGTGGCGAAGCCCCCTGCAGGCCGAAGGCTAGTGCGGGCGGCCGCCGCGCAGATCCGGCAAAACGACGAGGGCGCGCAGCCCGACGAGTTCGGGGCGACCAGGTCCCGGCCCTTGACGACGCAGCGATCCCGAGAGCATCGTGATACGACATTAACCGGGCCCTCAGGCGGCTCTGGACCGGAGGACGGGAACCACCTGTGACCCCCCATCCAAGGAGCACGCCATGGCTGAGCAGACTGACGCCACTGCCCGCGACGGGACCGTACCCGTGGCGGCACCCGGCTCGCACTTCGCGGACCCCGCACCGCTGGGCCTGGGCGCCTTCGCGCTGACGACGTTCGTCCTCAGTGTCGTCAACGCCGGATGGGTACCCGTGACGGTGGAGCCGGTCGTCTTCGGGCTGGCACTCGGCTACGGCGGGCTCGCCCAGCTGCTCGCAGGGATGTGGGAGTTCGCGAAGGGCAACACCTTCGGAGCGACCGCGTTCTCCTCCTACGGTGCCTTCTGGCTCACGTACTGGTGGCTCACCGGGCACACCGACCTCTCGAAGGCCGGAGCGGACGCCGGCAAGGGCGTCGGCCTCTACCTCATCGCCTGGGGCATCTTCACCGCCTACATGACGGTCGCCGCGACACGGACCACGACCGCGGTGCTGGCCGTGTTCGTGCTGCTGACCCTCACCTTCATCGTCCTCGGGATCGGCCAGTTCGCGACCTCCTCCGGGCTGGGCAAGCTGGGCGGCTACCTGGGCATCCTGACGGCGCTGGCGGCCTGGTACGCCTCCTTCGCCGGCGTCACCGCCTTCACCCACCAGCGCCAGCTCGCCCCCGTCGGCCCGCGCAGCTGACGGCGGCGGCCACCAGCCAGCCGAGACGGAGAGGAGTACCGAGAGGTGAGCCAGGAGACGCTGTCCAACCTGCTGCACGAGAGGCGGCGCTTCGAGCCGCCCGCCGGCCTCGCGTCCCGGGCCAACGTGACCGCCGACGCCTACGCCGAGGCGGAGCGGGACCCGCTCGCCTTCTGGGAGAAGGCGGCCGAGCGACTCAGCTGGGACACGAGGTGGGAGAGGGTCCTCGACTGGGACGACGCCCCGTTCGCGAAGTGGTTCGTCGGTGGCAGGCTCAACGCGGCGTACAACTGCGTCGACCGGCACGTCGAGGCGGGCAGGGGCGACAAGGTGGCCTACCACTGGGTCGGCGAGCCCCCCGGCGACACCCGCGACATCACCTACGCGGAGCTCAAGGACGAGGTCTGCCGTGCCGCCAACGCGCTGGTCGAGCTCGGCGTGAAGACCGGTGACCGGGTCGCGATCTACATGCCGATGATCCCGGAGACGGTCATCGCGATGCTGGCCTGTGCCCGCATCGGGGCTCCCCACACGGTCGTGTTCGGCGGGTTCTCGTCCCAGGCCCTCGTCGACCGCATCCACGACTGCGACGCGCGCGTCGTCATCACGGCCGACGGGGGGTACCGCCGGGGTGCGCCCTCCGCACTGAAGCCGGCCGTCGACGCCGCGCTGAGGCACTGCCCCGACGTGCGCAGCGTGCTCGTCGCCAAGCGCACCGGCCAGGACGTCGACTGGACCGAGGGTCGTGACGTGTGGTGGGACGACCTGGTGGGCCGGCAGTCCACCGAGCACACGCCCGAGGCGTTCGACGCGGAGCACCCGCTCTACGTCATGTACACCTCGGGGACGACCGGGAGGCCCAAGGGCATCCTGCACACCACGGGCGGCTACCTCGTCGGCACGTCGTGGACCCACTGGGCGGTCTTCGACCTCAAGGCCGACGAGGACGTGTTCTGGACCGCGGCCGACATCGGCTGGGTCACCGGGCACAGCTACATCGTCTACGGCCCGCTGGCCAACGGAGCCACGTCCGTCATGTACGAAGGGACGCCGGACACACCGCACAAGGGCCGCTGGTGGGAGATCATCCAGGAGCAGAAGGTCACCATCCTGTACTGCGCGCCCACGGCGATCCGCACCTTCATGAAGTGGGGCACCGACATCCCCGCGACGTTCGACCTCTCGTCGCTGCGCCTCATCGGGTCGGTCGGCGAGCCGATCAACCCGGAGGCCTACATCTGGTACCGCGAGGCCATCGGTGGGGGGCGCTGCCCGGTGGTGGACACCTGGTGGCAGACCGAGACAGGGCAGATCATGATCAGTCCGCTCCCGGGGGTCACCGCCGGCAAGCCGGGGTCCGCGATGAAGGCGCTCCCGGGAGTCTCGGCCCTCGTGGTCGACGAGGAGGGCGAACCGGTCGGGCCCGGCTCGGGTGGCTACCTCGTCCTGACCGACCCCTGGCCCGCCATGCTGCGCACCATCTGGGGCGACGACGAGCGCTACCGGGAGACGTACTGGTCCCGCTTCCCGGGGCGCTACTTCGCCGGTGACGGTGCAAAGCTCGACGAGGACGGCGACGTGTGGCTGCTGGGCCGGGTGGACGACGTCATGAACGTCGCCGGGCACCGCCTGTCGACGACGGAGATCGAGTCCGCGCTGGTGTCGCACCCGAAGGTCGCGGAGGCAGCAGTCGTCGGCGCCAACGACCCCGAGACCGGCCAGGCGGTCAACGCCTTCGTGATCCTCCGCGAGTCGGCCGGCGACGGTGGCCCCGACGTGGTCAAGGAGCTGCGCGACCACGTCGCGAAGGAGATCGGGCCGATCGCCAAGCCGAGGGCGATCATGGTCGTGCCGGAGCTGCCCAAGACGCGGTCGGGCAAGATCATGCGCAGGCTGCTGCGGGACGTCGCCGAGCACCGCGAGGTCGGGGACGTGACGACGCTCGCCGACTCCAGCGTCATGGACCTCATCAAGGAGAAGGAGGGGCAGGCCCCGGCCGAGGACTGAGCGGCGAAGTCGCCCGGGAGCTCGACCACGGCCCCTGCCGGCGCCGGCCACAGCCCCTGCCGGCCCGGTCACAGCTCCGGCCGGCCCGGTCACAGCTCCGGCCGGCCCGGCCACAGCTCCGGCCGGCCAGACGGGACGACGACCGGCCGGCATACGGTGGTCGACATGGCCAACCGCCTCGCGACCTCGACGTCCCCCTACCTGCTCCAGCACGCCGAGAACCCCGTGGACTGGCAGGAGTGGGGGGACGCCGCGTTCGCCGAGGCGCGCGAGCGCGACGTGCCGGTGCTGCTCTCGGTCGGCTACGCCGCGTGCCACTGGTGCCACGTCATGGCCCACGAGTCGTTCGAGGACGAGGAGGTCGCCGACGCGGTCAACGGGCACTTCGTGGCCGTCAAGGTCGACCGTGAGGAGCGGCCCGACGTCGACGCGGTCTACATGTCGGCGACGACCGCGCTGACCGGGCACGGCGGCTGGCCGATGACCTGCTTCCTCACGCCGTCCGGCGAGCCGTTCTACTGCGGCACCTACTACCCACGCGAGCAGCTCCTCCAGGTGCTCGAGGCGGTGCGGGAGACGTGGGGGACCCGGCGGGCAGAGGTGGTCGGGGCGGCAGACCGGATCGCCTCGCGCCTGCGCGAGATGGGCGGCCCCCTGGGCGAGGTGCCGGTCGACGCCGACCTCGTCGCGGGCGCCGTGGACCGGCTCGCGACGCAGTTCGACGCGGCGCGCGGCGGCTTCGGCGGCGCCCCGAAGTTCCCGCCGTCGATGGTCCTCGAACTGCTCCTGCGCCACCACGCGCGCACCGGGTCCGAGGCCGCCCTCGCGATGGCGCACCGGACCTGCGAGGCCATGGCGCGCGGCGGCATCTACGACCAGCTGGCGGGAGGCTTCGCGCGCTACTCCGTCGACGCCGCGTGGGTGGTCCCCCACTTCGAGAAGATGCTCTACGACAACGCCCAGCTGCTCAGGGTCTACACGCACCTGTGGCGCTCGACGGGTGACCGGCTCGCGCGCCGGATCGCTTGCGAGACAGCGGAGTTCCTGCTCCGGGACCTCGGAACCGCCGAGGGCGGGTTCGCCTCCGCCCTCGACGCCGACACCGACGGCGTCGAGGGGCTCACCTACGTGTGGACACCCTCAGAGCTCGTCGCCGTGCTGGGCGAGGAGGACGGCCGCCGCGCAGCACAGCTGCTCTCGGTGACCGGGCGAGGCACCTTCGAGCACGGCACGTCGACGCTGCAGCTCCTCGAGGACCCCGCCGACGAGGCGTGGTGGCACGCCGTGCGCCAGCGGCTCCTCGCCGCGCGCCAGGAGCGCCCCCAGCCGGCGCGGGACGACAAGGTCGTGACCTCGTGGAACGGCCTGGCGCTCGCCGCCCTCAGCGACGCCGGCGCGGTCCTCGGCGAGCCGCGGCTCGTCGACGCCGGCCGCCGCTGCGCCGCCTTCGTCCTGGAGACCCACCTGGTGGACGGCAGGCTGCGGCGGGCCTCACGTGGAGGCGTCGTGGGCGCCGCTGCCGGAGTGGCCGACGACCACGGGAACCTCGCCGAGGGTCTCCTCGCCCTGCACCAGGCCACCGGCGAGGCGCGGTGGCTCTCCGCGGCCGGCGGCCTCCTCGACACGGCGCTGGAGCGGTTCGGGGACGGCATGGGCGGCTTCCACGACACCGCGGACGACGCCGAGGAGCTGTTCACCCGGCCACGCTCCCAGGGCGACAACGCCGAGCCGTCCGGCCAGTCCTCGCTCGCCGGCGCGCTGATGACGTATGCCGCCCTGACCGGCTCGTCCCGCCACCGCGCCGCCGCAGACGCGGCCCTTGCCGCCTCGGGGCTGGTCGCCTCCCGAGACCCGCGGTTCGCCGGCTGGACCCTCGCCGTGGCCGAGGCCGGCCTCGCCGGCCCGCTGCAGGTGGCCGTGGTGGGTGGGACCGCGGAGCAGCGGGCGCCGCTGCTCCTGGTCGCCCGGGCGGCCGCCTCCCCCGGCCTCGTGACGAGCCACGGGACGCCGGACGCCTCGGGGGTTCCGCTGCTGAAGGGGCGGCCGCTCGTCGACGGCAAGCCCACGGCATACGTCTGTCGCGGTTTCGTCTGCGACGCCCCGGTGACGTCCGAGGAGGCGCTCGCCGCGGCGCTGCGCGTGAGCTGAGCCGGCCGGCTCAGGCGAGGGGCGGCAGCCGCTGGGGGCTGTCGAGGACCGGCCGGAAGAGGTCCCCGAGGTCGCGCAGCCGCTGCACGGCGGTCCGCACGGTCCACCGGTCGGGGCGCAGGTCCGGGTCGTCGAGCTCCGCCCACTCGATCGGCAGGGACACCGGCGCGCCGGCGGAGGCTCGTGGGCTGTAGGGGGCGACGAGCGTCTTGTTGACGGCGTTCTGGGTGTAGTCGAGCCGGGCGAGCCCGCCCCGCTGGGACACCTGCCACTTCCAGCTGACCAGGCCGAGGTCGTCCACGGCGGCGCCGATCGTGCGCGACAGCCGCTCGACCCAGGCCCGGGTGTCCTCGAAGGTGGGCCCGCGCTCGATGGGCACCCACACCTGGATGCCGCGCCGGCCGGTCACCTTGGGCCGCCCGAGGACGCCGAGGTGGTCGAGCGCGTCGCGGTGCAGCCGCGCGAGGAGCAGCACGTCGTCCCACGTGGTGCGCTCGCCGGGGTCGATGTCGACCAGGGCGTAGGTCGGCAGGTCCGGCCGGTCGGTCCGGGACGTCCACGCGTGCCACTCCAGGGCCCCGAAGTTCGCCGCCCACACCAGCGCCGCCGGGTCGTCGACGACGGCGTAGGTCCGGGTCTCGCCCTCGTCGGCGTCGGGGTTGTCCCACCGCGTGAGCCAGTCGGGCGCATGGCGAGGAACCTCCTTGTGCCAGAACCCCTGACAAGCCGCCCCCTCCGGGTAGCGGTGCATGTTGAGCGCGCGGCCGCGCAGGTAGGGAACGAGGGTCGGCGCGACGAGCGCCGTGTAGCGCAGGAGGTCGCGCTTGGTGACCGGCGGCTCGCCGCCACGGCCCGGGAAGAGCTCCTTGCCGAGGTTGGTGACGGCGACGCGGCGTCCGAAGACCTCCCAGGTGCCGCGGTCCGCGATCTCCTCGAGCGCCTCGAGCTCCGCCGCGGAGACCTCCGGTGGCCGCAGCTCGACGCACGCCTCGCTCGCCGGCACGTCGGAGAGCCAGAGCCGGTCGGGATCTGCCCTCACCTGGTCACTGCTGCGGCCGCTGAGGACCGAGAGCGGGTGGTCCGCCGGGTCCCAACCCGGCACGGCCAGCTCGTCGTGCTTGTGCAGCAGGAGCCACCGCTCGCGGTCGTCGTCGCCGCCCGTCCCCTTCCCCTGGCGGACGAGGACGAGCCGTCCGCGGAGCTTCTCCCCGCTCACGTCGGCGTGCAGGCTCCCGGCCCGGAGCGCAGCCGCCGGGTCGTCGCCGCCGTGCGGCTCCCACGTGCCCGTGTCCCAGACGACGACGTCGCCCGCGCCGTACTGGCCCTGGGGGATCACGCCCTCGAACAGCAGGTACTCCAGCGGGTGGTCCGGGACCCGGAACGCGCTCCGCCGGACGTCGGGGTCAAGCGTCGGGCCCTTGGGCACGGCCCAGCTCGCAAGCACCCCGTCGACCTCGAAGCGAAGGTCGTAGTGGTCGCTGCTCGCCCGGTGACGCTGGACGACGAACCGGCGCTGCGGCATGGCCACTCCCTTCCCCGGCCCGTGTCCGCTGACACGCCGCCGGGTCAGAGGACGAGGGACCGGTATGCCGGGTGGCTGCGCGCCATGGCCGCCCGGCCCCCGGCCGGGTCGACGAAGAGGGCGGTGGCCCAGATGTCCGCCCACACCAGCTCCGGCCCGATCACGGTCACGGAGCCGCGGCGCTCGAGGAGCTCACCGGTGCGGGGGTCCACGATGTGCGGGCCCCGGGCGGCGTTGCCGGAGGTGGCCAGGCCTCCTTCGCTCAGGGGCACGGTGGCGGCGATACGGCGGCGGTCGTCGGGGTCCTCGACGCCGACCAGCCACTCGCGCGGGAGGGTTGGGACAAGCGCCAGGTCGGGCCCGCTGCCGACCGCGAGGTCGCCACCGGCGTTGACGCAGAAGGCGATCCGCGGCACGACCTGCAGGTATCGCGCGGCGCCCTGCACGGCCCAGCCCTTGACGATGCCCGTGGGGTCGAAGAGGCGGCGGCCCCCGCCGCGCTCGTACCACGCCGAGAGCCGGCCCTCGGTCACGTCCTCGGCCTCGATGGCCAGGTCGATCACGTCACTCATCCACGGGTGCGCGTCGGCCGTGCCGATCTCACCACGGCGCAGGCGCATGAGGTCGCTGTCGGGGCGCCACGTCGAGAAGACCCGGTCCGCGCGCCGCAGGTGCCCGAAGACGTTCTGCACGGCGAGGGCGACGTCGGCCCGGTCGACGTCGTCGGCGCGCACATGGACGGAGACCGGCATGCCCATGAGCTGCTCGACCCACGCCCGGCGCCCCGTGGCGGCAGGTGCCGGTGGGCTCGCGGGGCGGGTCGGCAGGGCGGTCACAGGTTGGCCTTGTCGATCGCCGACTGGAGCGACTGCAGGTAGCCGTCCGAGGTGACGGTGGCACCCGAGACCATGTCGATCTGGGCGCTCTGGGCCCGGACCACCTCCTGGTTGAGCATCGGGACGGCCTGGGAGTTGATCTCCTGGTCGCGGGGGTTGTTCCACGGCACCTGGAGGACGTCGGCCTTGGTGATCCTGCCGGCGGAGACGGTGACCTGGACCTGCACGACGCCCCAGCGGGTGTCGACGGCGTCGCCGGCGAAGGTGCCGGAGCTCTTGGTGGAGCCGGACGAGGACGAGCCGGAGCCGGAGGAGCTGGAACCCGAGGAGCTGGAACCTGAGGACGCGGAGCCGGAGGAGCTGCTGCCGTCGGTACCGCTGCTCGCACCGGGCACCACCGGTGCCGCGGCCGACGGCGCCGCCTCGCTGGAGGTCGAGGTGTGGTAGCTGAAGAGCAGGACGAGGGCGCTCAGGGTGCTGAGGGCCCACAGGACGATACGTCTCACGGGGGGCTTCTCCTAGTAGGCGAATCGCTCGAGGTGGATGCAGGACTCGGGCACACCGGCGTCGAGGGCGGCCTGCCGGGCGGCGTCCATCCACTCGGCTGCGCCGCAGAGGTACACGTCGCGCTCGGCCACGTCGGGGACCAGCTCGCGCAGGGCCTGCGCGTCGGACACGTGGGCCGCCTGGGCGGGCAACCAGGAGTGGCGTCCGGGGATGCGTGACCCCTCGACGACGACGTAGCGAGCACCTCGCCGCGCGGCGAGCCCTGCCAGCTCGCGGCCCAGGACGGGCTGCCCGCCCTGGCTGACGCGGTGGACGACCACGACGTCACCGGCGTCCTGCGGGAGCTCCTCGAGGAGCGCACGCATGGGCGTGATGCCGATCCCCGCACCCATGAGGAGCACCTTGCGACGGGTCCGGACGCCGCCGTGCAGCCGGCCGTAGGGACCCTCGAGGAGCACCCGCGTGCCGGGGCGCAGCCGGGCCAGGCGGCTCGTGCCGTCACCGATGCCCGCGGCGGTGATCCGCAGCGTGCGGCCGTCCGGCGCGGCGGACAGGGAGTAGGGGTGGGCGCGCATCCAGCCCGGCCCGTCGAGGAAGCGCCAGTGGAAGAACTGTCCCGCCACGGCGTCGACGCGCTCGACCCCCGGGCCGCCGACGGTCACGGTCGTCACCCCCGGCCCGTCGGGCCGGACGTCCAGCACGCGCAGTGGTGCCCGCAGTGACCGCACGGCGGGCACCCCCACCCGGAACACCAGCACGGCACCGGCCGCGACGGCATACAGGGTCCACCACGTCACGGTCGAGGCGGTCGAGCGCAGGAAGTCCTGGCCGGTCCACAGCTGGTGCGGGAGGGCGAGCCCCGCGCCGAGGTAGGCGTAGAGGTGCAGCAGGTGCCACGACTCGTAGCGCAGGCGCCGGCGGGCGGCCTTGACGGAGGTCACGACGACTAAACAGAGGGCGACGGTCCCGGCGACGGCCAGCAGCATCCCGGGGTAGTGGAGGACGAGGTCGACGATGGTGCCCCACAGGCCGGCGGGCGACGCGGCGGCGTAGCCGAGGGTGACGAGCACCACGTGCGCCACCATGAGGTTGAACGACGTGAAGCCGACCACCCGGTGCACCCGCGCGAGCTCGTCCTGCCCCCACGCCTGCTCCAGCCACGGCACCCGCGCCATGAGGAGGACCTGCGCGAGCAGGAGGGCGGAGGCGACGAGCCCGGTGAGCTGCCCCGTGCCGGTGAGGAGCCCGGCCGTCGTGCCGAGCGCGCGGAGGCCGCCGTCGGCGACCCAGAGCGCCCCCACCCACAGCAGGACCGCCCAGAGGGCGGCCCCGGATGCGTCGCGCCACCACCGCGGCAGCGGCCTCCCCACGTGGAGGCGGTATGCCGGTCTGCTGGCGTTGCCGCCCGGCCCCGCCTCGGGGGAGGGCCGGGATGCGGCGGTGAGCGTCATGCGAGCAACGTTGTCGTCCGAGCCTGAGCGGATCCTGTGGACCGCCCATGACGCGTCTCAGACCTCGGTGCCCGCGCCGGTGCTAGGTCCAGACGCCCAGCACGCTGCCGCCGATCTTGACCGTGAAGGCCGTGAGGACGAGGACGAAGACGACGCGCACGAAGGCGCTGCCCCTCGCGACGGCGGTGCGGGCGCCGGTGTAGCCACCGGCGAGGTTCATCGCCGCCATGAGCAGGCCGATCCTCCACATCACGTGACCGCCCGGCACGAAGAGCACCAGTGCCCCGAGGTTGGTCGCGACGTTGGCGATCTTGGCCTTGGCGCTGGCCTCGAGGAAGGCGTAGCCCATGAGGCCCACGAGGGCGAAGACGAGGAAGGAGCCGGTGCCGGGGCCGAGCGCGCCGTCGTAGACGCCGATGCAGAAGCCGACGACCATGGCCACGACAGTGTGCCGGTGACCGTCGAAGCGCAGCGCCGTCTCGGTGCCCAGGCGCGGACGCGCAACCGTGTAGGCGCCGACCACGACGAGCATGACGAGGATCACCGGGTTGAAGGCGCTCTTGGGGAGGTGCAGCCCGAGCAGCGCCCCGCCGATGGCGCCGACGAACGCCACCGCCGCCATCGGGACCGCGGTGCGCAGGTCGGGGCGGACGCGACGGTAGTAGGTCAGCGAGCTGGTGGTGGTGCCGGCGATGGAGGCGATCTTGTTCGTGGCGAGGATCTGGGCGGGCGCGGCCCCGGGGAACCCCAGGAGCAGGGCGGGAAGCTGGACGAGCCCTCCCCCGCCGACCACGGCGTCGACCCAGCCCGCGCCGAAGGCGGCGAGCGCCATGAGGAGGACGGTGGTGAGCGACGGGTCGCCCACGCTCAGCGCGCGATCCAGGCGTCGACGACGTCGAGGATGTCGAGGAGCTCGGTGGCCCGCGCGTCGGGCGTGACGTCGACCTCGACGAGCTGGCCCGACGGGATGTCGGAGTGCGGCACCCAGATGGCGCGCATCCCGACCTGCTGGGGTCCGTAGACGTCCTCGAACAGCCGGTCGCCGACGTAGACCGCCTCGGTGGGCGCGACACCGACCGCGGCGCACGCCGCCTCGAACGCGCGCGGGTGCGGCTTCACGTGCTCGATCTCGGAGGAGTACACGTCACCGTCGAGCAGGTCCAGCACGCCGTCACGCTCGAAGATCTCGCGGTGGTAGTCGCGGCTCCAGATGGTGTTGGACAGCACCCCGACCTTGAGCCCGCGCTCGCGCAGGCCCTCCCAGAGGGGCCGGACCTGTGGGTCTGTGTGGGTGTGCGGCTCCCAGAACCCCCGGTAGGCCGCAAGGGCGAGGTGGTGCCGGTCGTGGGCCGGGTCGACGCCGGCAGCGACGAGGATGTCCTCGAGGCTGGCGCTCGACTGGTGCTCGCGGCCGCGGCTCCAGGCCTCCTCCTCGACCGCGAGGATCCGCGCGCCGAGGTCCTCGGCGAGCCGCAGGTCGTCCTCCGGCATCTCCGGCGAGTCCAGCGGCAGGCCATGGACCTCGCGGGCGAAGACGCGCCACTGCTCCGGGAGGTCGACGTCGTGCCATGGCGTGAGGGTGCCGCCCCAGTCGAAGATGACGGCCCGCAGCGAGCAGGAGCGACGCATCAGGCCGTGCTGCCGCTCGTGGTCGCCCCGTCGTGCACCTCGGCGACGACCGCGCCGACGGCGGCGTCCAGGGCGACCTCGCGCCGTCCGCCGGAGCGGCGGTCCTTGACCTCGACCTTGCCGTCGGCGAGGCCACGGCCGACGACGACGATCGTCGGCACCCCGATGAGCTCGGAGTCCTTGAACTTCACGCCCGGGCTCACGCCGCGCCGGTCGTCGTAGAGGACGACCAGGCCCTCGGCCTCCAGGTCCCGCGCCAGCTGCTCCCCCGCGGTGAACACGGCCTCGTCCTTGCCGGTGGCGACGATGTGGACGTCGGCCGGGCTGATCTCGCGCGGCCACACGAGGCCCAGCTCGTCGTGGTTGCCCTCCGCGACGCAGGCGACCGCCCGGGACACGCCCACGCCGTAGGAGCCCATGACCACCGTCCGGAGCTTCCCGTTCTGGTCGAGCACCTTGAGGTCGAGCGCCTCCGCGTACTTCGTGCCGAGCTGGAAGATGTGGCCCATCTCGATGCCGCGAGCCGACTCGAGCGGGTGGCCGCAGCTCGGGCACTCGTCACCGGGGCGCACCTCCGCCGCCTCGACGGTGCCGTCCGCCGTGAAGTCGCGGCCGACGACGAGGTCGAGGACGTGCTTGCCCGGCTCGTCGGCGCCGGTCACCCAGCGGGTGCCCTCGACGACCCGCGGGTCGAGCAGGTATCGGATCCCCGAGGTCCCCTCGAGGCCGAGGGCGCGAGGACCGATGTAGCCCTTGACGAGCGCCGCGTTGGCCGCGAAGTCCTTCTCGTCGAAGGCCTCGACGACGGCCGGCTCCACCTGGGCGCCGAGCCGCTTCTCGTCGACCTCCCGGTCACCGGGCAGGCCGATGGCGAGGGGCTCCCGCGTGCCGTCAGGGTGCACGAGCATGACGACGACGTTCTTGAGGGTGTCGCTCGCCTGCCACGGCCGGTCCTCGCGGGGGAAGCTGGCGTTGAGGTGGGCCACCAGCGTCTCGATCGTGGGCGTGTCGGGAGTCTCCTCGACGTGGGCAGCCGGCGAACCGGCATACGGGACGGGGTCGGGGACGGGCACCCGCACGGCCTCGACGTTGGCGGCGAAGCCGCAGTTGGGGCACCGCACGTAGGTGTCCTCGCCGTTCTCGGCGGTGGCGAGGAACTCCTCTGACCTGCTGCCGCCCATGGCGCCGGCCATCGCCTGGACGATGACGTAGTGGAAGCCGAGGCGGTCGAAGATGCGGATGTAGGCGTCGCGGTGCAGCTGGTAGCTCTTGTCGAGGCCGGCCTCGTCGAGGTCGAAGGAGTAGGAGTCCTTCATGACGAACTCGCGGCCGCGCAGGAGGCCGGCGCGGGGCCGGGCCTCGTCGCGGTACTTCGCCTGGATCTGGTAGAGCGCGAGCGGCAGGTCCTTGTAGGACGAGCACAG
>JAICIN010000023.1 GCA_025924375.1 Dermatophilaceae bacterium
CCAGCAGCCTCGGCGCGATCGTGCGGGCCTTCGACGCGCGGTCCGAGGTCGGTGAGCAGGTGGAGTCGATGGGTGCGGAGTTCCTGCGCATCGACGTCGCCGACGAAGGCCCGTCCGCCACCGGCTACGCCAAGGAGATGGGGGAGGACTTCAACGCCAAGGCAGCCGAGCTCTACGCCGCCCAGGCGCAGGACGTCGACATCGTCGTCACGACGGCCCTCATCCCCGGGCGACCCGCGCCGCGGCTCCTCACCGCGGAGATGGTGGCGTCGATGAAGGCGGGGTCCGTCGTGGTCGACATGGCGGCCGGCAGCGGGGGCAACGTCGCGGGCTCCCGGCCCGACGAGCGCGTCGTGACACCGAACGGCGTGACGATCCTGGGCTACACCGACCTCCCGGCCCGACTGCCGACACAGGCGTCGCAGCTGTTCGGCACCAACCTCGTCAACCTCATGAAGCTGCTGACCCCCGGCAAGGACGGGCACGCGGTGCTCGACCTCGAGGACCCGGTGCAGCGCGGCATGACCGTGTGCCGGGACGGCGAGGTGCTGTGGCCGCCACCACCGGTCCAGGTGTCGGCGGCCGCCGGCGCGACGGCCCCCGGCGCCGCCGGGGCGACGGCGGCGGGGACCGCGAAGCGCGAGCCCCGCGTGCGGGACCCCCGACGCACCTACGCCGTCATGGCCCTGGCCGCGGTGCTGTTCGGGCTGGCCGCGGCGTACTCGCCGACGGTCTTCCTCGGGCACTTCACCGTCTTCGCGCTCGCGGTCATCGTCGGGTTCTACGTCATCTCCAACGTCACCCACGCCCTGCACACGCCGCTGATGTCCGAGACCAACGCGATCAGCGGCATCATCCTCGTGGGCGGGCTGCTCCAGATCGACAGCGACCACCCGCTCGTGAAGACGTTGTCCTTCTGTGCGGTGGTCGTCGCGAGCATCAACATCTTCGGCGGGTTCGCGGTGACCGGCCGCATGCTCAAGATGTTCCGGAGGGCCTGAGCACCATGGCAGGCAACGTGACCACGAACCTCGTGCAGGCGGCATACATCGTCTCCGCCATCCTCTTCGTCCTCTCGCTGGCCGGGCTCTCCAGGCACGAGCGGGCCAAGGAGGGCAACGCCTTCGGCGTCACCGGCATGGTGCTCGCGCTCCTGGCGACGGTGTGGCTCGTCCTCGACCGCTCCTCGCACCCGTGGACGACCCTGGCCTACATCGTCGTCGCGATGGCCGTCGGTGCCTCGGTCGGGCTGTGGCGCGCACGCGTCGTCGAGATGACCCAGATGCCGGAGCTCATCGCGATGCTCCACAGCTTCGTCGGCCTTGCGGCGGTGCTCGTCGGCTACAACTCCTTCGAGGCGGGCTCCGAGGGGGCCGCTTCGGGCGGCCTGCACCTCGTCGAGGTCTTCCTCGGCGTCTTCATCGGGGCCGTGACGCTCACCGGCTCCGTCGTCGCGTTTGGCAAGCTGAGCGCCCGGATCTCCTCCGCGCCGCTGGTGCTTCCGGCCCGGCACTGGCTCAACCTCCTGGCACTGCTCGTCTCGGCGGGGCTGCTCGCGTGGTTCCTCGCGTCGACCTCGGTCGTGCCGCTCCTGCTGATGACGGTCGTCGCCCTCGCCTTCGGCTGGCACCTCGTGGCGTCGATCGGCGGCGGCGACATGCCGGTCGTCATCTCGATGCTCAACAGCTACTCCGGCTGGGCGGCCGCGGCCGCGGGCTTCATGCTCGGCAACGACCTGCTGATCGTCACGGGCGCGCTCGTCGGGTCCTCCGGTGCCATCCTCAGCTACATCATGTGCCGCGCGATGAACCGGTCGTTCTTCTCCGTCATCGCGGGCGGATTCGGCCAGGCGGTCGCGACGGGCGAGGCTCGCGACTACGGCGAGCACCGCGAGGCCACGGTGGCCGACGTCGCGGAGCTGCTGCGCGGCGCCCGGTCGGTCGTCATCACGCCCGGCTACGGGATGGCCGTGGCCCAGGCGCAGTACCCCGTCGCAGACCTCACCGCCCGCCTGCGGGAGCGCGGCGTCGACGTCCGCTTCGGCATCCACCCGGTCGCCGGCCGCCTGCCGGGGCACATGAACGTGCTGCTGGCCGAGGCCAAGGTGCCCTACGACATCGTGCTGGAGATGGACGAGGTCAACGACGACTTCCCCGACACGGACGTCGTGCTCGTCATCGGCGCCAACGACACGGTGAACCCCTCGGCCACGGAGGAGCCGGGGAGCCCGATCGCGGGAATGCCGGTCCTCGAGGTGTGGAAGGCCCACGACGTGGTGGTCTTCAAGCGCTCGATGGCGACGGGCTACGCGGGCGTGCAGAACCCGCTCTTCTTCAAGGACAACACCGTCATGCTCTTCGGTGACGCCAAGGAGCGGGTCGAGGACATCATCAAGGCGCTCTGACGGACGGGCCTCGTCGTCACGTGGTGCTGAGGCTGGGCACGTCGTCGTCGCGAGGCCGGCCGGCCAGGCGGGCGTTGCGGTAGCCGTAGGACCCGTAGACGACGAAGCCGACGACCATCCACACGAGGAACCGCAGCCAGGTCTCGACGCTGAGGTTGAGCGTCAGGTAGAAGCAGATGAGGGCCGACAGCCAGGGCAGCACCGGCGACAGCGGCACCTTGAACGAGCGCTTCAGGTCGGGGCGGCGGGTGCGCAGGATCGGCACGGCGAGGCTCACGAGGATGAAGGCCGTCAGGGTGCCGATGTTGACCATCTCCTCGAGCTTGCCGATCGGCGTGAGGGACGCGACCAGTGCGACCGCGGTGCCGATCGCGATGGTGATCCGCAGCGGCGTCCCGGTCCTGGCGTTCGTGCGCCCGAGCCCCGGGGGGAGCAGCCAGTCCCGCGACATCGCGAAGACGACGCGGGTCGCGCCGATGATCAGCGTCATGACGACCGTCGTGAGCCCGGCCACCGCGCCAGCCGCGACGAGGGTCGCGTAGCCGCCCTTGCCCACGGACTCGAAGGCGCTCGCCAGGGCGGCCTTGGGGTCGATCTGGTCGTACTTCACCATCCCGGTGATCACCGCCGAGACGCCCATGTAGAGCAGGGTGCAGATGACCAGGGAGGCGATGATGCCGATCGGCAGGTCGCGGCTGGGGTTCCGGGCTTCCTCGGCGGTGGTCGCCACGACGTCGAACCCGATGTAGGCGAAGAACACCAGCGAGGCGCCGGCCACGATCCCGAGCGCGCCGTAGGTGCTGGGCGTCAACCCGAAGAGGGTCTGGATCAGGGGCGCGGTCAGGCCCGACACCGCCTTGGTGTGCTCGGGCGGGGGGATGAACGGGTGGTAGTTGCTGCCCTTGATGTAGCCCAGCCCTGCCACGATGACGAAGAGCACGATGAAGACCTTGATGACGACCAGCACGAGGTTGACGCGCATCGACTCCTTGATGCCGATCGAGACGACCACCGTCAGCACGGCCACCAGCAGGAACGCGAGCAGGTCGAAGTGCGACCCGGAGGCCAGGCTCGCCGGCCAGTCCACGCCGATCTTGCCGAGGAAGAGCGAGGCGTACTGCGACCACCCCTGGGCGACGACGCTCGCCCCGAGCATGAGCTCGAGGAGCAGGTCCCAGCCGATGATCCACGCGATGATCTCCCCGAGGGTGGCGTAGGAGAACGTGTAGGCCGATCCGGAGACCGGCACCGTCGAGGCGAACTCGGCGTAGCAGAGCGCGGCGAGCCCGCAGCAGAGCGCGCCGACCATGAAGGACAGGACGATGGCGGGGCCGGCGTACTGCTGCGCGGCACGGCCGGTCACCGTGAAGATGCCCGCGCCGATGATGACGCCGACGCCGAACACGGTGAGGTCCAGCGCGCTGAGGCGCTTCTTCAGCTGGTACTCCGGCTCGTCGGTGTCGCGGATCGACTGCTCGACGGACTTCGTGCGGAACACGCTCACGACGGCACCTCCCGGCATACGGGTCATGGGCCGCACCGGGTGCGGCCCGGGACACGGACACGGTAGCGGCGCGGTGCCCGCGCCGCCCGCCGAGTGGCGGCGCCCTCAGCGGTCGCGCCGCCCCCTGTCCTCCCACGGCGGCTGGAGCGGGATCGGCCCGGTCTCGGCCTCCCGGTCCGGGTCGGGGCTGCGGTAGAGCGGCTCACCCCACGGGGAAGGCCCACCCCGGTCGACCGGCGCGGCCCCGGCACGCGCGTCCTGCGGCACCCCGAAGATCTCGCCGCAGATCGCGCGGTAGTGCACGTCGGGGTCGGGCACGTAGTCCACCTCCCGCAGCGCCTGGTCCTGCCCCGCGCTCTCCATGACGAAGCGCCCGTAGCCCAGCAGCCGGCCCGGCACCGACCGGCTGTAGGACATGTCCGTCACCTTGGTCAGCGGCATCATCGACACCTTCCGGGTCACGAAGCCGTAGAAGAGCAGCAGCCGCCGGTCGGTCGCGACGAACCAGTCGTGCCGCCACTCCGCGAGCCGGTAGAGCGTCCGCCCGACGACGGCGAACCACAGCCACCACACCGCCGTGCCGACCACCGCGAACGAGCGCGGCAGCGCGGCGTCGACCCAGAGCGCGAGCACGAGACCCGCGGCGGCGGTGGCCACCGGCTCGGCGACCTTCGCCCAGTGCTGGTGGACCGCGGTGACGAGCCGCTCCTCGTCGAGGAGGTAGCGGTCGAGCTCCGGGTGCCGGCCGCCGCGCACCGGCGCGAGCGCCATGGCGACGCGCTAGCTTCGCAGCAGCGCGTCGAAGAACTGCCCCACGCCGCGCGCGCCGTCGGCGAGGATGCTGCCGCCGTCGCGGGCCATGCCGGCCGCCTGGGCGGGCGAGGTGACGATCGCGTAGACGACGAAGGCGAGGACCGCCCAGAGCAGGATCTTCCTACCGCGCTGCACGTCATCTCCTCGGTGGTGCGCCGTCGTGGGCACGCCCGGACGGGCACACCTCCCCTCCATGGTGCCCGGGAGGCTGCGCCGTGCCGGTGAGGCGCGCCGGTGGTGCCGGTGCGGCCCTGGCGCGGCGCCGGTGGTGCCGGTGCGGCCCTGGCGCGGCGCCGGTGGTGCCGGTCGCGCGCCGGTGGCGCGGCGGTCAGACCAGCCCGTAGAGGCGGTCTCCCGCGTCGCCGAGGCCGGGGACGATGTAGCCGTGCTCGTTGAGCCGCTCGTCGACGGCCCCGGTCACCAGCGTCACGGGCACGTGCAGGTGCTCGAGCTCGGACTCGACGTGGGCGATGCCCTCGGGTGCCGCGAGGAGCGTGATCGCCGTGATGTCGTCGGCGCCCCGCTCCACGAGGTAGCTGATGGCCATGGCCAGCGTGCCGCCCGTGGCGAGCATGGGGTCGAGGACGTAGCACTGCCTGCCGTGGAGGTCCTCCGGCAGCCGGTTGGCGTAGGTCACCGCCTCGAGGGTCTCCTCGTTGCGCACCATGCCCAGGAAGCCCACCTCGGCACTCGGCAGCAGCCGCACCATCCCCTCGAGCATCCCGAGCCCGGCCCGCAGGATCGGCACGACGAGCGGCTTGGGTGACGACAGCTTGATCCCCGTGGTCCGCGCGACCGGCGTCTCGATCTCCATCGGCTCGACCCGCACGTTGCGCGTCGCCTCGTAGGCGAGGAGCGTGACGAGCTCCTCGGCGAGCCGGCGGAAGGTCGGGCTGTCGGTGCGCTTGTCCCGCAGGTAGGTCAGCTTGTGCGAGATGAGCTGGTGATCGGCGACATGGACGCGCATAGGCGAAACTTAGCGTGTGACCTCACCTCGCCAGCCCGACCCCGACCCGCGGTATGCCGGGTGGATGGGGCGCGCGCTCCAGCTCGCCGCCGAAGCGGCTCGCCACGACGACGTGCCCGTCGGCGCCGTCGTAGTCTCACCCTCGGGTGAGGTGGTCGGGGAGGGCGCGAACGAGCGCGAGGCCGGTGGCGACCCCACCGCCCACGCCGAGGTCCTGGCGCTGCGGGCGGCGGCCCGGCGCACCGGGTCCTGGCGCCTCGAGGGGTGCACCCTCGTGGTGACCCTGGAGCCGTGCCCGATGTGCGCCGGTGCGCTGATGCTGGCGCGGGTCGCGACCGTCGTCCTCGGCGCGTGGGACCCCAAGCTCGGCGCCTGCGGCTCGGTGTGGGACGTCGTGAGGGACCGGCGCGCGACCCACCGGGTCGAGGTGGTCGGCGGTGTGCGGGAGCACGAGTGCTCACGGCTCATCGTCGACTTCTTCGGAGCGCACCGCGGGGTGGCGTCGTGAGCGGGGTGGTCAGCGAGCTCGTCCACACGATCCTCGGTGCGCCCCCGTGGCTCGTCTACCTCCTCGTCGCAGCGGTGGTCTTCGCGGAGGACGCCCTCTTCGTGGGGTTCGTCCTGCCCGGGGAGACGGCCGCGATCATCGGCGGGGTCACCGCCAGCCTGGGCCACACGTCGTACCCCGTCGTGCTGTGCGTCGTCGTCGCCGCCGCGATCGTCGGGGACTCGGTCGGCTACGAGGTGGGCCGGCTCGCCGGGCCGCGGGTGCTGCGCCTAGGGGTGTTTGCCAAGAGGGGCGGGAAGCTCGACGAGGCGCGGGACTTCCTCAAGCGGCGGGGCGGCGCGGCGGTGTTCCTGGCGCGCTGGACGGCGTTCTTCCGGGCGGTGATGCCCGCGCTCGCGGGGCTCAGCGAGATGCGGTACCGCGTCTTCCTGCCGTGGAACGCGGCGGGCGGCATCGCCTGGGGTGCGGTGGTCGTGACCGCGGGCTACCTGGCGGGCACGTCGTACCAGCGGGTGGCGAAGTGGATCGGCACGGGCGGTGCGGTGGTCGTGGGGTTGGTCGTCCTCGTCGCGATCGGGGTGTGGGTCCTGCGGCGACACCGTCGGGAGTCGCGCCAGGGCGCCTGAGCCGCGCTCGCCCGATTTCTTCCGCTTCCCCGCGCTCTAGTACCCTGCTCGGCGGTGGCGTGTCCGAGCGGCCTAAGGAGCACGCCTCGAAAGCGTGTGAGGGGGCAACTCCTCCGTGGGTTCAAATCCCACCGCCACCGCCACTGCGATGTCCCGAGACACCGTTGACAGGTGTCTCGGGACATCGTTGCATTTCCGGCCCTGCGCGGGGCAGTGTGGCGCCGTTCTCGACACGGTCAAGGCCGGTGCCCTGCGGGTGGCCTGCGGCCAGCCTTGACCGTGTCTGCGGGCGGCGCGGTTCGCTGGCTGCGGGGCCGGGATCAGGGGTGTGGAGGCATCGGCTGGTAGTCCTTGGCGGGGTCAGGGTCAGGTCGCGCAGGAGCTGGCCGGTATCGGCGTCAGCGGCGGGCCGGCACGAACCGAACACCATGTGGAAAGACAGCTGCTCGTTGCTCCATCTCGTTCCCTGCACTGCGCTGCGGCGCCATCACCCGACGACGAACGAAGTCCACTGGCAGGCGTTGGAATATACCCCCCGGGGGTAGTGTTCTCCGGCGTGAATACCCACACGACGGAGAGGCAGACATGCTTGAGGAAACGACCAGAGGCAAGGCCGGCAGCACCGTCGTGCCGTTGCTGGTCATCGCGACCGCGCAGCTGATCCTGGTGCTGGATGACTCAATCGTGAACATCGCCCTACCCACCATTCAGCGCGCGCTGCGAGTCGGCGCCGTGCACCTGCCCTGGATCGTCAACGCGTACATCCTCGCGTTCGGTGCGCTGCTCCTGCTCGGCGGCCGCATCGGCGACCTGTGGGGCCGTAAGCGCACGCTGCAGGCCGGACTGGGGTTGTTCGTGCTCGGCTCCCTGGCCGGTGGGCTGGGACACAGCACCGGCATGCTCATCGCCGCCCGGGCCGTCCAGGGTGTCGGGGCTGCGCTGACCGCGCCGAACGCCCTGGCGCTCATCGCCACCACCTTCGCCGAGCGCAAGACCCGCGACACCGCCCTTGCCCTCTACGGGGCCATGTCCGGGCTGGGTATCGTGGTCGGTCTGCTGCTCGGTGGTGTGCTGACCGACGCCCTGGGCTGGCGGTGGGTGTTCTTCATCAACGTCCCCATCGGCGTGCTGGTCCTGCTCGGCAGCCGCACCCTGGTTGCCGGGAACAGCCACCGCGGACAGCTCGGCGCGCTCGGCGCCGCGCTCGGAACCGGCGGCATGGTCGCCCTCGTCTACGCCGTGACCCGGTTCGGCGAGGACGGCTTCACCGACCCTGTCGCGCTCGCACTGCTCGCCGTCGCCATGCTGCTGCTCACGGTGTTCGTGCGGACGCAGCGCAGCAGCCGCACGCCGCTGCTGCCCTTGAGCCTCCTACGCGACCGTAACCGCGCGGGCGCCTACCTGACCATGCTGCTCCTTGCCATCGGGCCCATGGGCACCTTCTACGTCCTCACCCTGTACCTGCAGCAGGTGCAGCAGTTCAGCTCGCTACGGACCGGAGTCGCGTGGCTGCCGTTCGCGGTCGGCATCGTCCTGGGCGCCGGCCTTGCGCCCAGGGTGCTCCTCAAGGTCTCGCCGCGCTACGTCGCGACGGTGGGTGCCCTCCTCAGCGCCGGCGCAACCTTGTCGCTGTCCACCATCAGCGTCGGCACCGGCTACTGGACTCACCTTGCCCCCGCCATGCTGGTCCTCGCTCTCGGGTTCGGCCTTGGGGTCATGGCGTTGACCCAGGCGGCGGTCTACAACGTCGACCCCAACGAGGCCGGCGTCGCGTCCGCACTGCTCAACTCCGCTCAGCAGATCGGGGTCGCCCTGGGCCTGGCGGTCCTGGCGGGCGTGGCAGCCACCGTCACCGCAGCCCACCGGTCCACCCAGGCCACCGCGGCCCCAGCGCTGGCCGCGGGATACGGCACCGCCCTGGCAGTCGCCAGCGCCCTCCTGCTCCTGGCCGCAGCGGTGGGCGTCACCACCCTGAGCTCTGACAGGCGCATCCGCGAAGCCGGGGTCACCGTCGCAGTCGGCGGCTGAGCTGACCGCGCATACCCGCACCGGCGAGCGGACGTCGTCATCACCCGGGACGTGCGCACCCCAAGACGGAACTCTTGCCGGTCACCGATGAAGGGGAGCGGCGTGTCCATGCCGTGCGGCACCACATGAGGTGGAAGCAGGTCTCTACCAGTCCTGCTAGAAACGCTTGGGGATGCTTGCGCGAAAGCGTGGGGGCCGTCGGGGCAGACCCGCGCGAAGGGTAACTACCCGCGCACGGCTCAGAGTTTCGTAACTCCCTCGCCACATGAGAAGGACCGCCCCGAAGCGCAGCGGAGTGGGGTGGTCCTTCTCTTTTCATTGTGGAGCAGCGGGATCCGGGAGGAGCGAGCTGCGAGCGACGGTTCCCACCGCCACACGACGCAGCCCACGGCCCGGACGCCAGATTCTCCAACCGGACCCTCGCGCTGCTGGGTGCTGCATAGGATGCGCACGCAAATCCAGATGGGGGCCCGGCGGAGCAGGAGGTCGAATGGGTGGCGTGAAGTCGCTGTGGGCGATGGTGCAGGGCGACCCCGTGTTCATGCGGCGGGTCAACGGCTGGTTGGCCGTGTTCTGGATCGTGATGATCCCGATCTCCCTGTGGATGGGGTGGCTGAACTCCGTGGTGTACGTGTCGGCCCTCTCCCTGTGGGCGCTCGTGTCGGGGCACTGGTCGGCGTGGCAGGCTGCCCGCGTGGAGGTCCAGCAGCAGGAGGACGCCAAGAGGGCCGAGCGACGGGACGTGCCGGAGGAAGTGGTGCAGAAGATCCTCGACAGGACAGACATCCAGTCGAACCCTTCGACCTGAGCGGGTTCGCCTACTCGTCCGAGGCGTGGCGCGGCTCGTGTCCTTGCGGCACCGGCACGATGGTGAAGCGCCGGCCACTCACCGACTCCGGCTCGATCCGCACGATGTGCGGCTTGGCACCGCCGTGCCAGGGGAACAGCGGCAGCTCCATCGAGTCGAGCGACTCGTGCAGCCGGCTCACCTCGCGCGCGTAGCCCTTGACGACGACGCTCCACGCCGTGGTGAGGTCCGGCGTGATGCCGTCCACCTCGTAGGCGACCGCTCGCCCCGTGGCCCCGGCCAGCTTGGTGCCGGCGGCCGTGCGGAACACGATCGTCCCGTGGTCCACCGCGTGGTTGACCGGGAAGATCTCCGGCTCCCCACCCATGACCACCGCCAGCCGGCCGACGGGCGACTCCCGGAGGTAGGTCCACGCGGCTGAGCTCGAGAGCTGCTCCGTGGCGCTCAGGGTGTCTGTCATGGCGTCCTCCTCGACGGGCGTTGCCGGTGGGCGGGTGCTCGCGGCCACCTCCAGCGTGCGCCCGTAGCCGGCCCGGCGACAGGGACCAAGGGCCCGTGCCCGGGCCGCACCAGCGGGGTATGCCGTCGCCTCACCAGTGGGACCTTCGTCCCGTCGGCCGATGTCCTAGGCCCCTGCCTGCGTCGCGGCGGCGACGAGATGCTGAGAGTGCTCCTCCAGGAGCACGAGGACAAGGAGAATGGCCATGAGCACCAAGGAACGTCACCACACCACAGTCCGACTCCCGGACCCGAACTTCGTGCATCCGGAGCTGGTCGCCCCCGAGACGCGGTCGGCGAGAGCCTTCCGCTACGTTGCTGCCGGCCTCCGGCTCAGCCTCGGGTGGGTCTTCCTCTGGGCATTCGTCGACAAGCTGTTCGGGCTGGGTCACGACACCCCCGCGAAGGCGGCCTGGGTCAACGGCGGAAGCCCGACGGCCGGCTTCCTCGGCCACGCGACCAAGGGACCCCTCGCCGGCCTGTACCAGGGCTTCGCCGGAGCGGCATGGGCCGACGGGCTCTTCATGGTCGGTCTCGCCGGCATCGGGCTCGCGCTCGTCCTCGGCGTCGGCATGCGCGTCGCCGCCGTCGCGGGCGCCCTGCTGCTGGTCCTCATGTGGTCCGCCGTCCTGCCACCCGCGAACAACCCGTTCATGGACGACCACCTGGTCTACGCCCTGGTCCTGGTCGGCCTCGCCCTCACCGCGGCCGGCCGGACGGTCGGCCTCGGCGCCTGGTGGGAGCGGTTGTCCTTCATCCAACGGCACGCCTGGCTGAAGTAGCCGGATGCCATTGCGGTGGCCGGGCCCTCGCCCGGCCACCGACCGTGCCACGTGCCGTCCCGAGGCGGTGGCCCCGACCCGAAGACCTGCTCCACCAGGAGGAGAACCGAGATGACCACCTTCGTCGGCATCGTCGTCGGCTACGACGGCTCCAGCCCGTCGGACACCGCCGTCGACTGGGCGGCCAGGGAGGCTGCCCGACGGGAGCTGCCGCTGCGGATCGTCTGCGCCGTGGACCTGCGCGGCGCGATCCCCTCGCCGCTCGACGTCGGCGCCGGGTGGGCCGTCACGGGCGCCCAGGAGGCCGCCCGCGACCTGCTCGACGAGGCCGCGCTCCGGGCCCGGAAGGTCGGTGCGGACCTCGAGGTCGACACCGCCCTCGCCATCGGCGGGGCCGCGGCGACCCTCGTCGCAGCCTCCGAGACGGCAGCCCTGGTCGTCGTCGGGAACCGCGGCCACGGCGGTGTGGCAGGCGCGCTGTTGGGCTCCGTGGCGTTCGCGCTCACCGCTCATTCCGTGTCACCGGTGGTGGTCGTCCATGACGGCGCCGAGTACCGCCTCGGTCCGGACCACGCGATCGTCGTCGGGCTCGACGGGTCGGCCGCTGCGGGAGCGGCCCTCGACGAGGCCGCGGAGATCGCCGAGCGCACCGGCACGCGCCTGCGCCTCGTCACGGCGTGGGACTTCCCCGGCAGCGCGTGGGCCGGCGTCGCAGCGCTGCCGGCGGCCTACGAGGAGGAGCTCGGCGCCGCTCGTGCGGCTGCCGCCGAGGTCCTCGAGGCGGGGGTCGAGCGGGCACGGGTCAACCACCCGCGGGTCGAGGTGGAGGTGGCGGCCGTCCGCGGTCGGCCCGTCGACGTGCTGCGGCGCGAGGCGGCGCCCGCGGCCCTGGTCGTCGTCGGTTCCCGTGGCCGTGGCGGCTTCCGCAGCCTCCTCATGGGCTCCGTGAGCCGGGGAGTCGTCCAGGTCGCGGCCTGCCCGGCGCTCGTGGTGCACCACCGCGGCCTGGAGCTGCACGCCGAGTCCTGACCCGGCATACCGAAGGCCCGGCGCCCGGCGCCCGGCCCCGGGCCGGGCACCGGCGCCCCGAGCTCTGCGCCCGCACCCCGAGCAAACCCCCGTCTTTGCCGCGCTCAGCGACCCGGCGTGCTGCCTCGTCACAGGAGGCCCAGCGCGTGCGCCTCCTCGCGCAGCTCGTCGCGCACGTCGGGGTGGGCCGCCTCCTCGATGAGGTTGCGGGCCTGGGTGCGCTCGTCGCAGCCCTGCACGCTCGCGCTTCCGTGCTCCGTCACGACCGCGGAGTGCTGGAACGAGGTCACCGGCTCGTCGAGGAGCGGGACGATGGTGGAGCAGTCGGCCTTCGGGTGCCAGGACCGCAGCGCCATGAACGCCTGGCCACCCTCCGACTGCAGCGCACCCACCGTGAAGTCGGTCTGCCCGCCGAAGCCGGAGTAGATGCGGGCCCCGATCCGCGAGGCGTTGGCCTGGCCGAACAGGTCGACCTGGAGCGCGGTGTTGACCGAGGTCATCTGCCGCTGGTCGGCAATCGTGGCAGGGGAGTTCGTCACCTCGGTCCGTCGCAGCAGGACGCGCTCACTGCCGTCGAGCCAGTCGTAGAGCTCGGCGGAGCCGAAGACGAAGGACGTCGTGAGCGCCGCGTCGGGGTCGAGCGCGCCCGCGCGCTCGAGGGCGAGGATCCCGTCGCTGAACATCTCGGTCCACACCCTCAGCCCGCGCCGGCTGGCGAGGCCCGCGACCGTCGCGTCGGGCACCGCACCGATCCCCGCCTGGATGGTCGCCCCGTCCCCGATGGCGGACGCCACCCGCTCACCGATCTGGCGAGAGGTCGGGTCGGGTGGGAGCGGGTCGTGGACGGCGAGGTGCTGTTCCGCCTCGACCCCGGCGTCGATGGCGTCGAGGGGTACGAGCGCGTCCCCGGACGTCCACGGCATGAGCGGGTTGAGCTGGGCGAGGACGAGGCCGCCGCGCGCGCGGACGGCGTCGACAGCAGCCGGCAGGACGTTGACCTCCGTGCCGAGCGAGACCATGCCGTCGCGGGGCGGGGTGGTGTGCAGGACCACGACGTCCGGCGGCAGTGAGGTCGAGAAGAGCCTCGGCACGAGCGAGAGCCGGCACGGCACGTAGGACAGCCGTGGGTGGCCGCGGAAGGCGGGGCCCACGAAGGTCGTCTCCGGGACGACGCCGTCGTGCAGCGGCACCCCGCGCTGCGCGTTGAGCAGGTGGAGGCGGTAGGACGGCAAGGTGGCGCTGAGCGCCTTGAGGAGGGGCAGGGGACTGGCGAAGTTGCCGCTCGCGACCACCCGGGGATCGGCGCCGAAACCCTCCGCCAGCCTTGCTGCTTCAGCCATGCCGACGACGCGCATGCCCCGATCCTCCCAGCACCGCCGAGCGCCTGACAGGGACGATTGACCCTGATCCGGGACCGGCTGAGAATGAAGGTGTTGGCCCGCCACGGATCGACGGACCATCTTGAGAGAGGTGGTTTTCCCATGAAGCGATGGACTCATCCACAGGACGTCCTTGCTCTTCTCGCCGGTGTCTACGCCTTCCTGTCACCCATCTGGACGGCATCCACCAGCCGCGCCAGCACGACGATGGTCGTGCTCGGCATCATCACCGCGCTCGTCGCCCTCGCGGAGCTGGCCCGTCAGGACCTCATGCCGCTCGAGGGCCTCACCGCGCTCCTCGGGGTCCTCTTCTTCATCTCACCGTGGGTCATGGGCTTCAGCGGCATGCGGGGCATGGCGTTGACGGCCTGGGTCGTCGGCGTCATCACGTTCGTCGTGGGCATCTCCGACGTCTCGCTCACGCGAACCCACCACCACGGCATCGCCGCGACGCACTGACGCGGCGACCGGAGAGCGCCGCCCGCACCGGCGGCGCTCTCTGCGCGTCCACCTCAGGCCAGGCTGGCGAGCGCCAGCGCGTAGGCGCACTCCGCGTCCTGGTCCACGAAGGTCGCCGTCCCCTCGCCGTCGGCGATGTCCACGCTCCAGCGGCCGTCGTGGGCACGCAGCGCCAGGAACCGCTCGCCGAGCAGGGCGCGCAGCTGGTCCTCACGCGGCAGCCAGAGCGCCTTGTCGAGCGGCACGGAGTCCAGCGCCCACTCCGTCGTCCCGTTGAAGCCGAGCACCGACTGGTCCTGGTAGTGGTGCAGCTCGATGGTGAGGTTGCTGACCCAGAACACCTCGTCGGCCAGCTGCGGCTCGTCGATCGCGAACCGGTCACCGGGGACCGGCTGCCACAGCACGCCCGCTGCCGCGAGCCTCCGAGCGAGCTCCAGGCTGATCATCCCGACACCGTATGCCGGGTCGCTGGCGTCGGCGGCCGCCTGCCGCTCAGCACGTGGCTCCGGAGGACGGGCCGGCGGAGGCGGCCGTCGTGGGGGCCGGTGCGGGGAGCAGTGTCGTGAAGGTGCGGCCGAGGACGAGGTCCACGGACGCGTCGGTGCGGGCGTCCCTGACCGCCGTGGCCCCCTTGACGAGGCGCTGCACGACCTGGGCGCCCGGGCGGCCGCTCTTGCCGAACCGCACCTCCGCCGGGCCCGCGACCTTCCTGTGCAGCGGGTCGTTGGCGACCGTCAGGACGCGGAAGCCGCGTCCGCGGAGCTGCTCGGCGGCGCCGGCTGCCAGGCCGTCGCGGTCGGTGGCGTTGTAGACGTTGACGCTGACCTTGCCCGGGGCCGGCAGGGTCGAGCTCGGCGAGGTGGCCGGGGTGCACGCGGGTCCGGCCGACGCGCGCGGGACCGGCGGCTCCCGGTAGTAGGAGTACGCGTACCAGAACGCGCCGAAGAGCAGGGCTGCCACGACGAACAGCGTGATGGCGGCTCTCCGGCGGCGGCGGCGCCTGCTGCTGGAGGTCCCTGACTCGACGATGTAGCTCACCGTCACCTCCTGGGGGCCCTGGGTGGGCGCCTAGTCAAGCACGAGGACGCGGGCGTGCAGCGTCGGACGCTGCTGCAGCGCGGCGCGCAGCGCACGGTGCAGGCCGTCCTCGAGGTAGAGGGTGCCCTGCCACTGCACGACGTGGGCGAACAGGTCGCCGTAGAACGTGGAGTCCTCGGCGAGGAGGTGACCGAGGTCGAGGTTGCGCTTCGTCGTCACGAGCTCGTCGAGCCGGACCATGCGCGGCGGTACCTCGGCCCAGTCGCGCGGCGCCTCCCGGCCGTGCTCGGGGTAGGGCCTGGAGTCGCCGACTGCCTTGAAGATCACGCAGGCCACCTTAGGCGCCGCCGGCGCTGCCGCCGGGGGCCGGAGCGCCACTACAGTGCCGAGCGTGACCGAGAACGCCAGCGCCTCCAGCACCCAGCTCGACGAGATCCGCCAGGGCTACGCCTTCGACGGGCCCGCGCTGCACTTCGGCGCGGCGGTCATCGACGGGAAGGCCCATCCCGACGCGCCCGTCCGGATCCCGCTCTCCACGTTGAACCGGCACGGCCTGGTGGCCGGCGCGACGGGGACGGGCAAGACCAAGACGCTCCAGCTCATGGCGGAGCAGCTCTCGGGGCAAGGGGTCCCGGTCTTCCTCGCCGACGTGAAGGGCGACCTCTCCGGGATCGCCAGCCCGGGCCAGTCCAACGACAAGGTGACCGCCCGCGCGGCGGATGTGGGGCAGCAGTGGGCCGGCACGGCATACCCGACCGAGTTCCTCTCCCTCGGCGGCCTCGGACACGGCATCCCGGTGCGCGCCACGGTCACGTCCTTCGGCCCCACCCTCCTGTCGAAGGTGCTCGGCCTCAACGAGACGCAGGAGTCCAGCCTCGGCCTCGTCTTCCACTACGCCGACAAGAACGGCCTGGCACTGCTCGACGTGAAGGACCTGCGGGCGGTCATCCAGTTCCTCACGTCCGACGAGGGGAAGGCCGAGCTCAAGGCCCTCGGCGGCCTGTCCGCGGCCACGGCCGGCGTCATCCTGCGGGAGCTCATCGCCTTCTCCGACCAGGGCGCCGACGCGTTCTTCGGCGAGCCGGAGTTCGACACGGCCGACCTGCTGCGCACGGCGAGCGACGGACGCGGCGTGGTCACCTGCCTGGAGCTGCCCGCGGTGCAGGACCGGCCGGCGCTCTTCTCGACCTTCCTCATGTGGCTGTTGGCCGACCTCTTCCACGACCTGCCCGAGGTGGGGGACCCCGACAAGCCGAAGCTCGTGTTCTTCCTCGACGAGGCGCACCTGCTCTTCGACGGCGCGTCCAAGGCGTTCCTCGACGCGATCGAGCAGACCGTCCGGCTCATCCGGTCCAAGGGCGTCGGCGTCTTCTTCGTCACCCAGAGCCCGAAGGACGTGCCGACGGACGTGCTCGGGCAGCTCGGCAACCGGGTCCAGCACGCCCTGCGGGCGTTCACGCCGGACGACGCGAAGGCCCTGCGCGCCGCGGTGTCCACCTATCCCCACAGTGCCTACGACCTCGAGGAGCTGCTCACCTCCCTCGGCACGGGGGAGGCCGTGGTGACCGTCCTCTCCGAGAAGGGGGCGCCCACGCCCGTGGCGTGGACGCGCATGATCGCGCCGCAGTCACTCATGGGACCGTCCGACGACGCGACGGTGACGTCTCTCGTCGCGCAGTCGCCACTCGCGTCGAAGTACGCCGACGTCACGGACCGGGAGTCGGCCTACGAGAAGCTCCAGGCCCGGCTCCAGCAGGCGCCCTCGGGTGACGGCGCGGGCGCCGGCACCCCGACCGGTGGGCAGCCGGCCCCGACGGCCCCGGCGCCCTCCCCGCCGGCTCCCGGCCCACGTGGCCGTGCGCCTCGGGAGGAGCCGGGGGTCGTAACGCAGGTGCTGCAGTCCACCGCCTTCAGGTCGGCCGTGCGCTCCGCCGGCACGGTCATCGGCCGGGAGATCACCCGGTCCCTGTTCGGGACGGCCCGGCGTCGCCGTCGCTGAGCCGCCGCTGAGGCGTCGGTGCGGCGCCGCTGAGGCGCCCGGGCGCCGGGTCAGCCGAGCAGGACGGCGACCAGGAGGATCACAGGGACGGAGCCGACCGTCGTGATGAGGATCGTGTCCCGCGCCAGGGTCGTGGCCCGGTCGTAGCGCGTCGCGTGCACGAAGATGTTCTGCGCGGTCGGCAGGGCGGAGGTCACCACCACGGCGAGCAGCCCGTGGCCCTCGAGCCCGGGCGCGTAGCGTGCCACGACGTAGGCGGTCAGCGGCTGCACGACGAGCTTGAGTGCCGAGGTGGTGGCCAGCTCGCTCGCCGAGCCCGCCGCCCCCAGCCCGGGGCCGAGGCGCAGCGCGATCCCGTAGGCGATGAGCATGGAGGGCACGGCCATGTTGCCGATGAGGGCCACGGGGTCGTGGACGGCGTCGGGCAGCCGCCACCCGGTCAGCGCGAGGACGACGCCGAGCAGCGACCCGACCGTGAGCGGGTTCTTGAAGGGCCTCAGCAGCACCTGGCCCAGTGAGGTGCGGCCGTGCGCGTCGGCGTCGAGGACCGCGAGCGCCAGCGGCTGGAGCACCAGCAGCTGGAGGAGCAGGGTCGGGGCGACGTATGCCGCGTCGCCGAGCACGTAGCTCGCCACCGGGATCCCGAGGTTGCCGGCGTTGACGTAGGCCGAGGAGAGGGCGCCGATGGTGGTCTCTCCGGCAGGTCGCCGCCACACGAGGCGTGCCCCGAGCAGGTAGGTGCCCGCGGCTGCCACCACACCGGCAACGGAGGCCGCGAGGTTGCCCGACAGGACGTGGTGGACGTCCGCCCTCGCCAGCGTCACCACCATGAGGCACGGGCTGGCGACGAAGAAGGCGAGCCGCGACAGGAGCGCCTGCGCCCCGAGGTCCACGAGCCGCAGCTGCGCGAGCAGCGCACCCACGGCGATGACGGCGGCGATGGTCGCGAAACCCGTCACCACGCCGCTCACGGCGAGAAGGCTATGCCGATCCGTCCACCATCCGGCCGACCGGTCTCACCAGCCGGTTGCCGCCCCGCCGTCGCCGTTCACGCCTCGTGGCGCAGGACCGGCGCGAGCGCCTCGAGCACCGCCGGGTCCTCGATCGTGCTGGGCACCGCCGGTGTCCTCCCGTCGGCGATCTCCCGCATCGTCCTGCGCAGGATCTTCCCGGAGCGGGTCTTGGGCAGGCCCGGCACGATGTCGACCTCCTTGAGCGCCGCCACCGGCCCGACCTCCTCGCGCACCCGCTGCACGAGCTCGGCGCGGATGCGCTCACCGTCGGCCTGCGCGTCCACCCCCGACTTCACCACGACGAGCGCCCTCGGGACCTGCCCCTTCAGCTCGTCGGCGACGCCGATGACCGCGCACTCGGCAACCGCCTCGTGACCGGCCAGCGCCGCCTCGATGGAGCCCGTCGACAGCCGGTGCCCCGCCACGTTGAGGACGTCGTCGGTGCGGCCCATGACGAACAGGTACCCGTCGTCGTCCAGCAGTCCCCCGTCACCGCTGAGGTAGTAGCCCTCGAAGGCCGACAGGTAGCTCGCGACGTAGCGCTCGTCGTCACCCCACAGCGTCGGCAGCGTGCCGGGCGGCAGGGGGAGCCGGATGCAGATCGCGCCCTCGGTGCCCGCGGGCACCGGCGACCCCTGCTCGTCGAGCACCTCCACGGCATACCCGGGGACGGGGACCGACGGCGAACCGGGCTTGACCGGCATCGGCTCCAGCCCGCGCAGGTTCGCCGCGATCGGCCAGCCCGTCTCGGTCTGCCACCAGTTGTCGATGACCGGCACGCCGAGCCGCTGCGCGGCCCAGGCGTAGGTGTCGGGGTCGAGCCGCTCGCCCGCGAGGAAGACGGCGCGCAGCGAGGAGAGGTCGTGCGCCCGGATGAGGTCGCCTTCCGGGTCCTCCCGACGGATCGCCCGGTATGCCGTGGGGGCGGTGAACATGGCCTTGGCGCCGTAGTCCTCGATCACCCGCCAGAACGCGCCCGCGTCCGGGGTGCCGACCGGCTTCCCCTCGTAGAGAACGGTTGTCGCGCCGGTCAGGAGGGGCGCGTAGACGATGTAGGAGTGGCCGACGACCCAGCCGACGTCGCTCGCCGTGAACCACACGTCGCCGGGCCCGATGTCGAAGATGTTCGCCATCGACCACCGCAGCGCGACGGCGTGGCCGCCGTTGTCACGGACGATCCCCTTCGGCCGTCCCGTCGTGCCGGACGTGTAGAGGATGTAGAGCGGGTCCGTGGCCTCGACGTCGACGCAGTCCGCAGGCTCGGCGTCCGCGACGAGCTCGGCCCAGTCGAGCTCCTCCCAGTCGGTGTCGCGCTGGCCCACCGCCGCCCGCGCCTGCTCACGCTGGAGGACGACGACCGTCTCCGGCTTGTGGCTGCTGCGGTCCAGGGCGCCGTCGAGCAGCGGCTTGTACTCCACCACCCGCGCCGGCTCGATGCCGCACGACGCGGTGACGACGACCACCGGCCTGGCGTCCTCGATCCGCACGGCGAGCTCGGCCGGCGCGAAACCGCCGAACACCACGGAGTGCACGGCACCGATCCGGGCGCAGGCGAGCATCGCGACGACTGCCTCGGGGACCATCGGCATGTAGATGACGACGCGGTCTCCCTTCTCGACACCGAGCGAGCTGAGCGCCCCGGCGAACCGGCGCACCTCGTCCAGCAGGCCGGCATACGTCAGGGTGCGACGGGTGCCGGTGACGGGGCTGTCGTAGAAGACTGCCGGCTGCTCACCACGACCGGACGCGACGTGGCGGTCGAGCGCGTTGTGGCACGTGTTGAGCCGGCCGCCCGTGAACCAGCGGTAGAACGGCGGGCGGCTGTCGTCGAGGACGCGCTCCGGCGGAGTGGTCCACTCGACGGCGGTGGCGGCCTCGCCCCAGAAGGCATCCGGGTCCTCGGTGCTGCGCTGGTAGGCCTCGGCGTAGGCGCTCTCACTCATGCCGTCATCCTCCGGTGCGTCGGCTGCCGGCGCCAGAGGTCACCCCGCGGTGGTGCGCGTGGGCATGACATTCGTCATGGGTGGAGGGTGCGACACCGGGCATACCGTGCGAAAGCAGGAGAACTTGTCGAGGAGGCGCCCGTGTCCAGCACCACGATGGTCCAGGATGAGACGGACCCGTCCCACCACCTGAGGCGGCACGTCGGTCGGATCGGCCTCCTCTTCGCGAGCGTCGGCTCCATCATCGGGTCGGGGTGGCTGTTCGGTGCGCTGAACGCCTCACAGGCCGCGGGTCCGGCCGCGATCATCTCGTGGGCGCTCGGTGGGGTGATGATCCTGCTCATCGCGCTGAGCTACGCCGAGCTCGGCACGATGTTCCCGTTGTCCGGTGGCGTGGTGCGCTTCCCGCACATGGCGTTCGGCTCGTTCGCGAGCTACACCACCGGGTGGATCACGTGGATCGCCTGCATGAGCGTGGCACCCATCGAGGTCGAGGGGGCGCTGCAGTACGCCACGAAGTACGCGCCGTTCACGCAGAAGCACACGCTGGCCGACGGCAGCACCGTGCACACGCTGACCGGCCTGGGGCTGCTCTTCGCGGTCGCCGCCATGGCCGTCTTCGTGGTCATCAACTACATCGGCATCCGGTGGTTCGCCCGCGTCAACAACGTCCTGGTGTGGTGGAAGCTGGGCATCATCTCGCTCGTCGTCATCGTGTTCCTCATCACGCAGTTCGACACCGCCAACTTCAGCTCCCAGGGGTTCAAGCCGGCCGGCTGGCACGGCGTCTTCACCGCCATTGCGACCTCGGGAATCGTGTTCTCCTACTTGGGCTTCCGGCAGGGCATCGAGCTGGCCGGCGAGACCGACAACCCGCGGCGCAACGTCCCGCTGGCGGTGATCGGGTCGGTGCTGCTCACCGCCACCATCTACGTGCTGCTCCAGGTGGCGTTCATCGGCGCGCTCAACCCGAAGGACCTGACCGGAGGGTGGAGCAAGCTCAGCTTCACCAACGACTTCGGGCCGCTCGCCGCGCTGGCGAGCCTCCTCGGGCTCACGTGGCTCGCGATCCTGCTCTACATCGACGCGATCGTCTCGCCCGCGGACACCGGGCTCATCTACATCACCGTGACCTCGCGCATCTCCTACGCGATGGCGCGCAACAGGAACGCTCCGGAGGCCCTGGCCCACACCACCAGCCGGGGGGTCCCCTTCGTCAGCCTGATCCTCAGCTTCATCGTGGGGCTGCTGCTCTTCCTGCCGTTCCCGAGCTGGCAGCAGCTGGTCGGCTTCATCACCTCGGCCACCGTGCTGTCCTTCGGGTCCGGCCCCATGGTGCTCGCGGCCATGCGGCGCCAGATCCCCGACCAGGAGCGCCCCTTCCGCCTGCCAGGCGGCCACGTCATCCCGTTCCTCGGGCTCTTCTCCTCCGACCTGATCGTCTACTGGACCGGCTGGAACACCAACTACAAGCTCTTCCTCGCCGTGCTCCTGGGCTTCGTCCTGCTCGGGGTCATGCTCCTGCTGGGCCGTGGGCGCGGTCACAGCACCGAGGCGTGGGACTGGAAGGCCGGCTGCTGGTACATCCCCTGGCTCGGTGGGCTGGCGCTGCTCTCCTGGCTGGGCGACTACGCCGGCGGCAAGGGCGTCCTGCACTTCGACTCGGCGATCCCGATCGTGTTCGTCTTCTCGCTCGCCATCTACGTCATGGCCTACTACCTGCGGCTGGACCCGTCGGCGGTGGAGCGGCACATCGAGGAGTCGCGCCGCGAGGCCGCCATCGAGGACGCGCAGCTGGGCGCCGCCCTCTGACGTGGTCGTTGCAAACCCCGTGTCGGGGGGGGGGCCCCGAGCAAAAGGGGGGGGGGGGGGCCCCGCCACCCGGGGTTGGGGGGGGGGGGCCCCG
>JAICIN010000024.1 GCA_025924375.1 Dermatophilaceae bacterium
GGATCAGCGACGCCGACATCGCCGGGCTCAACATCCCCACCGGCATGCCGCTCGTCTACACCCTTGGCGACGACTTCATGCCGACCCGGCCCGCGGAGTACCTCGACCCGGAGGCGGCGGAGGCGGCGGCTGCGGCGGTGGCCGCCCAGGGCCGCTGACCTGAGCCGTCCTGCCAGGGAACTGGTGCCGACCCGGCGGCCGGCTCAGCGCCGGCCGGGTCGGACCGGCCGGGTCGCCGCGTCCTCGTCGTCCTCGTGGTCGGCGCCCGTGTCCCACTCGCCGGTGACGAGGTAGACCACCCGATGGGCGACCGAGACCGCGTGGTCGGCGAAGCGCTCGTAGTAGCGACCGACCAGCGTCATGTCGACGGCGGCCTCGGTCCCGTGGCTCCAGCTGCCGCCGATGAGGTGGCCGAACAGCTCCCGGTGCAGGTCGTCCATCGCGTCGTCGTCGCGCTCGAGCGTCCGGGCGGCGTCGGCGTCGAGGGAGGCGATGACCGAGCCGGCCTTGGCGACGATGCGCTCCGCCGTCTGCCCCATCTGCAGGACCGTCGCGCGGATGTCGGCGGGGACGGCGGACTCGGGGTAGCGCAGCCGGGCGATCTTCGCGACGTGGCGCGCGAGGTCGCCCATGCGCTCGAGGTCGGCGCTCATGCGCATGGAGATGACCACCATCCGCAGGTCCGTGGCGACGGGCTGCTGCCGGGCGAGCAGGTCGACCGACAGCGCGTCGAGCTCCTCGCGCATGCTGTCGAGCTCGACGTCGGCCCGGATCACCGACTCGGCGAGCGCGATGTCGGCGTCGAGGAGGGCCGTCGTCGCGCGGGCCATCGCCGACCCCGCCAGCCGGGTCATCTCGACCAACCGCTCCGAGATGGTCTGCAGGTCCTCGTGGAACGCGTCGCGCATGGGCTTCCTCTGGTGCCGTCGGGTGCGGCCTCACGCCGCCGTCACCCCCGAGGCTCGCACCGGGCCGTGAACGGTCGGCGGAGCCCGGGTGAACATCAGGGGTCGTGGGGGCGGCGAGACCCCTGCATGGCGCCAGCGCGGTGGGCGGCGCCGTAGATTGAGGCACGTGGATGCGACGACCGCCGCCGTGCTGGCGGGCTTCGCCGGCGTGGTGGCCGGGGTCCTCGCGGTCGTCGCGGTCACCTACTCGGAGCGCGAGCAGCACCGCGTGCCCGCGGACTCCGTGCCTCCGTCCGCCCTCCCCGCGGGTGCGGGCGACGTGCTCGCCGTCCTGCCCTCGAGCGGCATCGTCGTCGACTCGGCCGACGCCGTCGTCAAGAACTCCCCGGCCGCCGTGGCCTACGGCCTCGTCCGCGGCGGCGAGCTCGTCCACGACGAGCTCCGCCACATGGCCCGCGACGTCCGCCGCGACGGCGTCATCCGTGAGGCGGAGCTCGAGCTCGCGCGCGGGCCGGTGGGGCGCGGCCACACCGTCATGCACGCCCGCGTCGCGCCGCTGGGGTCGGCCCACGTCCTGCTCCTGCTCGAGGACCGCACCCAGGCGCGCCGGGTCGAGGAGGTGCGGCGCGACTTCGTGGCCAACGTCAGCCACGAGCTCAAGACACCGGTCGGTGGCCTGGCCCTGCTCGCCGAGGCCGTCCTCGACGCCAGGGACCACCCGGAGGCGGTCGAGCGCTTCGCCCGGAGGATGCAGGTCGAGGCCACCCGCCTGACCGCGCTCGTCACCGAGATCGTCGAGCTGTCGAGGCTGCAGGTGGCCGACGCCCTGCACGAGCCGCGCCTCGTCGACGTCACCACCGCGGTCGTGGAGGCGCTCGACCTGTCACGGATCGGCGCCGACGCCAAGGACATCGAACTCGTCGAGTCCTTCGAGCCGGACCTCAAGGTCTTCGGCGACGAGGACCTCCTCGTCACCGCCGTGCGCAACCTCGTCGGCAACGCCATCGCCTACTCGGAGCCGGGAACCCGCGTCGCGGTGGGCGCTCGCCGGGCCGGCGACCTCGTCGAGGTGACCGTCGCCGACCAGGGCCACGGGATCCCCGAGTCGGAGCAGCAACGGATCTTCGAGCGCTTCTACCGCGTCGACCCGGCCCGGTCGCGGGCCACGGGCGGGACGGGTCTGGGCCTCTCCATCGTCAAGCACATCTGCGCCAACCACGGCGGCGACGTGACGGTGTGGAGCGAGCAGGGCCGCGGCTCCACGTTCACCATCCAGCTGCCGGCGGCGGACGACCGCCCGGACCGACACGGGACGAAGGCAACCCCATGACGCGGATCCTCGTGGTCGAGGACGAGATCTCCTACTCCGACCCCCTCTCGTACCTCCTGCGGAAGGAGGGCTACGAGGTGGCCGTCGCGGAGACCGGCCCCGAGGGGCTCGAGGAGTTCGAGCGGGGTGGGGCCGACCTCGTCCTGCTCGACCTGATGCTCCCCGGACTCGACGGCGTGGAGGTGTGCCGGGTGCTCCGGCAGCGCTCGAACGTGCCGGTCATCATGCTGACCGCCAAGGACAGCGAGGTGGACAAGGTCGTGGGCCTCGAGATCGGGGCCGACGACTACGTGACGAAGCCGTACTCCAGCCGCGAGCTGCTCGCCCGGGTGAAGGCCGTGCTGCGACGGGGTTCGGAGCCCGAGGACCTCCTGCCCTCGACCTTGCAGGGCGGACCGGTGCGGATGGACGTCGAGCGGCACGTCGTCACCGTGAGCGGTACCGAGGTGTCCCTCCCGCTGAAGGAGTTCGACCTGCTCGAGCTCCTGCTGCGCAACGCGGGGCGGGTGCTCACCCGCATGCAGCTCATCGACCGGGTCTGGGGCAGCGACTACGTCGGCGACACCAAGACCCTCGACGTCCACGTCAAGCGGCTGCGGGCCAAGATCGAGCCCGACCCGGCGCGTCCGCGCCACATCGTCACGGTGCGTGGGCTGGGCTACCGGTTCGAGGCCTCCTGACCCCCGCAACCGCAGGAGCCCTCGCTGGGGCCGGTCGCGTCAGCCGCCGGCGCTCGTCGTGGGGGAGGCGCTGGGGGCGAGCGTCTTGTAGTAGAGCTCGGGGGGCAGGACGGGCACCGCGACGACGCTCGTGCCCGACTGCGCGGTCCTGACCTGGAGCTGGACGACACCGCCCGGTGCGGCCGAGACCGTCGGCAGCACGACCTGGTCGGTCTCGGAGAGCAGCTTCTCGCTGTAGGAGGGGACCGTGGTGGTGACCGGGCTGCTGCCCTGGTCGCTGAACGTGATGCGGGCGCCCTGGCCCGAGCGGTTGAGCACCGCGGCCGAGATGGTGCCCGGGCCGCCCTTGCGGTCGGCGACGATGACGAGGTTGCGCACCTGCACCGCGCCCAGGTCGACAGGGACGCCGTCGGCCGCCTGGTAGGCGGCGTCGGTCTGGATCGGCGACTGGGTCTGGCAGCCGCTGAGCGCGACCGCGCCGCAGGCGGCCGCCGCCGCGAGGAGGGATCGGGCAGCGCGGGGGGCGGGAACCGGTGGGCGCATCACGGGGGACAGCGTAGCCGTGGGGACCCCGGCGGTCCGTACCGACCGAGCGCGGGAGCGCGCGTTGCACGTCGCAGCCGTACCTGTCAAGGCCCTGGGAGTGGCCAATGTGCCCCGCATTGTGCCCCTGACCTGCGCAAACGCCGCCTGTGAAGTTCCGGTTGTCCGCGTGTCGTGGTACTCTTGAGGCTGCGAAAGGGGAAAACAGCACATGGTTTTCAAGGTCGGCGAAACGGTCGTGTACCCGCACCACGGTGCGGCATTGATCGAAGAAATCAACACCCGCACGATCAAGGGCGAGGAGAAGATCTACCTCAAGCTCAAGGTGGCCCAGGGCGACCTCACCATCGAGGTCCCTGCCGAGAACTGCGACCTCGTCGGCGTCCGCGACGTCGTCGGCCAGGACGGCCTGGACAAGGTCTTCGAGGTGCTGCGCGCCCCCCACACCGAGGAGCCGACCAACTGGTCGCGCCGCTACAAGGCGAACCTCGAGAAGCTCGCGTCCGGTGACGTCATCAAGGTCTCCGAGGTCGTGCGCGACCTCTGGCGCCGTGACAAGGACCGTGGGCTCTCCGCGGGCGAGAAGCGCATGCTCGCCAAGGCGCGACAGATCCTCGTCTCCGAGCTCGCCCTCGCCGAGAAGACCAACGAGGACAAGGCCGAGGCCATCCTCGACGAGGTCCTCGCCTCCTGAGCGTCGCGGTCGTCCTCCTCGCGGCCGGCCGGGGCACCCGCCTCGGTGCCGACGAGCCCAAGGCGTTCGTGCTGCTCGCCGGTCAGCCCCTGCTCCACCACGCCCTCCAGCGTGCAGCGGGGGCGCCAGAGGTCGGCCACATCGTCGTCGTCGCGCCCGCGTCCCACCTGCAGGACGCGGGCGCGCTCGCGTCGGCGTCCACCCCTCGCGGACTGGTGCAGGTCGTCGAGGGCGGCCCCGAGCGCGCCGACTCGGTGCGCGCCGGGCTGCGGGTGCTGCGCCCGGACGACGGCATCGTGCTCGTCCACGACGCGGCGCGGTGCCTGGCGCCGTCGTCGCTCTTCAGCCGGCTCGTGCGCGAGGTGCGCTCGGGCCACCCGGCGGTCGTGCCCGGCACACCGGTCACCGACACCATCAAGCAGGTGGACCCGACCGGCCGCGTCGTCGCGACCCCCGACCGGGCGAGCCTGCGTGCCATCCAGACGCCCCAGGCGTTCCTGCGCGAGGTCCTCGAGCACGCCCACGCGAGCCGGCGTGAGGCCACCGACGACGCGGCCCTCGTCGAGCGCGCCGGCGGCCACGTCCGGGTCGTCGACGGCGACCCGGCTGCCTTCAAGATCACCACGCCGGAGGACCTCGCGGCCGCCGAGCGGCACCTGGCCGACGCCTCGTCCTGAAGCCCCGGTCACCCCGGGCGGCGCGCCGCGCTGACCTGCCGGCGCAGCACGGCATACGCGTCGTCCCACGGGACCACCGGCTCCCGCGGGTCCCCGCGCCAGAGCGTCGAGTGCCAGCCGTCGGTCATCACGCCGCGGTGGTCGAGCAGAGCCGGGACGGCGACCGGGAGCGGGAAGCCGTTGCGCCACACCGCCTTGTAGCTGCCGTAGTTGCCGACGTTCGCCTCCCACTGGACCAGCTCGTAGCCGAGGTGCCCGAAGGCGTGGTCGACCACGAGCCCGACTGCCTCGCTCATCACGCCGCGCCCGCGGGCGTCCTGGTGCGTCGCGAAGCCCAGACCGCCCGCCCCGTGCCCCTGCGCCCCTCCGCGCACCCGCAGGTCGATGGTGCCCGCGTAGCGGCCCTCGCGCTCGATCGCCCACGAGACCTCCGACTCGCGCTCCCGTGAGATCTCCTCGACGTACTCGCGAGCCATCTCACGGGTGTACTCCAGCGGCACGACGGTCCAGCGCCGGCAGGCCGCGTCGACGGCCCGCTCGAGTACGGGCTCGATGTCGGCGGCGGTGTGCGGGCGCAGCGTCACGGTGGGGCCGTGCAGGGTCGGGATCGCCAGGGTCGCCGTCATGCTCGGCGAGGGTAGCGACCGGTGGTGGGCGGCCGCACGCGGCTTTCCACGTGCTTGGATGGCGCCATGGTGACGGCCGGTATGCCGCGGGTGGGCGTGGGCGTGGACGTCCACGCCCAGGCGCCCGAGGGCAGCGACCGGGAGCTGTGGGTCGCCGGCCTGCACTGGCCGGGGGAGCGCGGCCTCGACGGCCACTCCGACGCCGACGTCGCCGCGCACGCCGCCTGTGACGCCCTGTTCTCGGCCGCGGGCCTGGGCGACCTGGGCGCCCACTTCGGCACCGGCCGGCCGGAGCTGGCGGGCGCGTCCGGCGTCGCGCTGCTCGCCGAGGCGGCGCGGCTGGTCCGCGAGGCGGGGTTCGAGATCGGCAACATCGCGGTCCAGGTGGTCGGCAACCGGCCGAGGGTCGGCAGCCGTCGTGCCGAGGCGCAGCAGGCGCTCTCCGGCGCCGCCGGCGCGGCGGTCTCGGTGAGCGGCACCACAACCGACGGCGTGGGCCTCACCGGCCGCGGCGAGGGCGTCGCGGCGGTGGCGACCGCGCTGGTCTACGAGACGCGGGTGACCGGAGCCCCCTGACCGGGGCGGTCTGGGCCGGCTGGGCGGTCTGGGCCGGCTGGGCCCACCGGACGCCGGCCGAGGGACACCGGCGCCGGCCGACGGCGCGCACGCAGCGACGCGACCCCCGCGAGCCGCTGGATCTCGGCCACGTGGCCGCAGAACGCGTGCCGTCCCGCCTCGGTCAGCGCGGCCCAGGTGCGCACACGGCCCTGCTCCGACTGCTTGGACACCCGCACGTGGCCGGCCGCCTCGAGCGCCCTGAGGTGCTTGCTCAGCGCCGAGTCGGAGATGCGGAGGCGGTCGCGCAGGCCGGCGAACTCGGCCTCGACCACGGGCACGAGGAGGCCGCAGAGCTGGAGCCTGGTGGGCTCGTGGATGACGCCGTCGAAGGCGGGGCGCGGACTCACGCAGCGAAACCTATCCTCGCGACTTTCCGGTGCGGAAAGCGGCCCCCGCCGCGCGGGCAGGCGGAAACGGCGCCCCGCCGGTGGTCGGGCGTTGCACCGGGTGCCCTCCCCGGGATACCTCTGGGGTGCCGAACGTGAAGGAGAGAGCCATGCCGCAGACCGTGAAGGGCGTCATCGCCCGCAGCAAGGGTGCCGACGTCGAGCTCGTCGACGTCGTGGTGCCCGACCCCGGCCCCGGTGAGGCGGTGGTCGCGGTGCAGGCGTGCGGCGTGTGCCACACCGACCTGCACTACCGCGAGGGCGGCATCAACGACGAGTTCCCCTTCCTGCTGGGGCACGAGGCCGCCGGTGTGGTGGAGGCGGTCGGCGAGGGCGTCACGGAGGTGGCACCGGGCGACTTCGTCGTCCTCAACTGGCGGGCCGTCTGCGGCCTGTGCCGCGCCTGTCTCAAGGGCAGGCCGTGGTACTGCTTCGCCACCCACAACGCCACGCAGAAGATGACGCTCACCGACGGCACGGAGCTGACCCCGGCCCTGGGCATCGGCGCCTTCGTCGAGAAGACCCTTGTCGCCGCCGGGCAGTGCACCAGGGTGGACCCGGACGCCGACGCGGCGGCGGTGGGGCTCCTCGGCTGCGGCGTCATGGCCGGCTTCGGTGCCGCGGTGAACACCGGCGGCGTCGGCCGGGGCGACTCGGTCGCGGTGATCGGCTGTGGCGGGGTCGGCAACGCGGCCATCGCGGGTGCGAACGTCGCGGGTGCCACGACGATCGTGGCGGTCGACGTCGACGACCGGAAACTCGAGCAGGCGCGGCGGTTCGGAGCCACCCACACCGTCAACAGCGCTCAGCAGGACCCGGTGGAGGCGATCCGTGAGCTGACCGGTGGCCACGGGGCCGACGTCGTCGTCGAGGCGGTCGGCCGGCCGGAGACCTACGAGCAGGCCTTCTACGCCAGGGACCTCGCCGGCACCGTCGTGCTGGTCGGCGTCCCGACCCCCGACAAGCAGGTCACCCTGCCGATGATCGACGTCTTCGGCCGCGGCGGGTCGCTGAAGTCCAGCTGGTACGGCGACTGCCTGCCGAGCCGCGACTTCCCCATGCTCGTCGACCTCTACCGGCAGGGACGCTTCGACCTCGACGCCTTCGTCTCCGAGCGCGTCGGCCTCGGCGACGTCGAGGCGGCGTTCGCCAAGATGGAGAAGGGCGAGGTCCTGCGGTCCGTCGTCGTCCTCGAGGAGGCCGGCGCGTGAGCGACGGCGCCGGTATGCCGGACATCGCGCCGTCCGCGGGCGGCGTGCGCGTCGAGCGGGTGGTCACCTCCGGGACGTTCGAGCTCGACGGGGGCTCGTGGGAGGTGGACAACAACGTCTGGGTCGTCGGTGACGACCGGGAGTGCGTCATCATCGACGCCGCCCACGACGCGCGGCGGATCGTGAAGTCGATCCCGCACGACCGTCGGGTGACGGCGGTGCTCTGCACCCATGCCCACAACGACCACATCAACGGTGTCGGCGAGGTCTGCGACGCGACCCGTGCCCCGTCGTACCTCCACCCGGAGGACCGCGTCCTCTGGGACGAGCTCTACCCCGTCACCCCGGACCGCGAGCTCGCGGACGGCCAGGTCGTCAGCGTCGGCGACGTGGACCTGCACGTCGTCCACACTCCCGGGCACACCCCTGGCTCCTGCTGCTTCTACGCGCCGCAGCTCGACGTGGTCTTCACGGGTGACACGCTCTTCCGGGGCGGGCCGGGCGCGACCGGCCGGTCGTGGAGCGACTTCCCCACGATCATCGACTCCATCCGCGACCGGCTCCTGACCCTCCCCGACGAGACCGTCGTGCTCACCGGCCACGGCGACTCGACCGTCATCGGGGCTGAGGCTCCGCACCTGCAGGACTGGGTCGACCGCGGGCACTGAGCCGCGCGGCCACGAGCCGTGCGACGAGGGCGCCGAGGGCCGCGGCGACGACACCGAGCGCCAGACCGGCGAGGATGTCGGGCACGTGGTGCACGTGGGCGGCGACGCGCGCCGCACCGATGAGCACGCTCACCACCAGGAGCACCGCTCCGACCCGCCGCCGCCACAGCAGCACGACCGCGGACACCGCGGTGGCCAGCGCCGTGTGGTCGGACGGGAAGCCGTTGTCCGCCGGGTGCGCGAACAGCGGTGCGTGGTGGTCGACGACGAACGGCCGGGGGTCCGTCCACACCATCCCGAGGCCCTTGACGCCCACCGCCACCACGAGGACGGCGACGACGGCCGCCACCGCCAGCGTCACCTTGTCGGCTCGGGGCACCCCCAGCCAGGCCAGCCCGGCCACCAGCGCGACGGCATACAGGGCGAACTGGGCCAGGACGAGGACGAGGAGGTGCACGGGCGCACCGTGCCAGAGCCGGCTGGGAGCCGGCTGGGTGCCGGCTGCGCCCGTGCCGGACGGCCCCGCGCCCACCGGTAGCCTTGCGCGAGTGAGTCTGCGCCTGTTCGACACCGCGGCCCGTGAGCTGCGTGAGTTCACCCCCCTCGTCCCGGGGAAGGTGGGCATCTACATCTGCGGCCTCACGACCCAGGCCCTGCCCCACATCGGACACGTGCGCTTCGCCGTCGCGTTCGACGTGCTGCGCCGCTGGCTCGAGCGCCGGCACGGCTACGACGTGACGCTCATCCGCAACGTCACCGACATCGACGACAAGATCCTCGCGAAGGCCGAGGCGGCCGGGGAGCCGTGGTACGCCCTGTCGTACCGCAACGAGGTCGCCACCGCGCACGCGCTCGATACCCTGGGGGTCCTGCCGCCGACCTACGAGCCACGCGCCACCGGCCACATCCCCGAGATGGTCGCGCTCATGGAGGCCCTCGTCGCGTCCGGCCACGCCTACCCCGCGGCCGACGACAGCGGCGACGTGTACTTCGACGTGCGCAGCTACCCGGAGTACGGCTCGCTGACCCACCAGCGCATCGAGGACATGACCGCGGCCGAGGACGCGGACCCGCGCGGCAAGCGCGACCCACGCGACTTCGCCCTGTGGAAGGGCCACAAGCCCAGTGAGCCGGAGAGCGCCTCCTGGGCCACGCCGTTCGGGCGCGGCCGTCCCGGCTGGCACCTCGAGTGCTCTGCGATGGCGCGCAAGTACCTCGGCGACAGCTTCGACATCCACGGCGGCGGTGTGGACCTGCGGTTCCCCCACCACGAGAACGAGCAGGCCCAGTCGCGGGCGGCCGGCCTCGGCTTCGCGCGCTACTGGCTCCACAACGCCTGGGTCACCGTCGGCGGCGAGAAGATGAGCAAGTCGCTGGGCAACTCCCTCGTCGTCAGCGAGGTGACCCGGCACGCGCGTCCGCTCGCCGTGCGCTACTACCTGACCGCGGCGCACTACCGCTCGACCATCGAGTACCACCCGGGGTCGCTCGACGAGTCGGAGGCGGCCGTCGAGCGGGTCGAGGGGTTCCTGCGACGGGCCCTGCGCGCGCTCCCCGACGGTGTCGCGACCGACCCCGACCCCAAGCGGATCCCCGAGGAGTTCGCCGAGGCGATGGACGACGACCTCGGCGTCTCGGGCGCCCTTGCCGTGGTGCACGAGACGGTCCGCGCCGGCAACACCGCCCTCGACGACCGCGACGACATCGCGCTGGCCGACGCCTTCGCCGCGGTCGTCGCGATGACCGACGTCCTCGGCGTCAACCCGCTCGACCCGGGCTGGGGCACGGGCGACGCCAACGGCGCCTCGGAGGCGCAGACCGCCCTCGAGGCGCTCGTCGCGGCTCAGCTCGAGGCCCGGGCGGCGGCCCGCTCCGCGCGCGACTACGCCACCGCCGACGCCATCCGCGAACAGCTCGCCGCCGTCGGCATCGCCACCGAGGACACCGCCTCCGGCGCGAGCTGGTCGCTGGTGCACCGGAACGACGGCTGAGAGGCTTCACCCATGCCAGGCAACTCCCAGCGCCGCGGCGCCACCCGCAGGACCGGCTCGAAGAAGGGCGCGCAGGTCGGCTCCGGCGGCCAGCGCCGTCGGGGCCTCGAGGGCAAGGGACCCACCCCCAAGGCCACCGAACGCCCCCACCACAAGGCGCACCGGCGCGGGACGGCCTCTGCGACGCAGGCGTCCTCGGCCGGGACAGGCCGCTCGGGCAGCCCCGGCACGTCCGGTCGCGGCTCGACCGGTCGCGGCACGTCCGGCCGCCGCTCCCGCGCGTCGAGCGAGGTCGTCGCGGGGCGCAACGCGGTCGTCGAGGCGCTGCGGGCCGACGTCCCGGTCACGACGATGTACGTCGCCGGGCGCATCGACGCCGACGACCGGGTGCGAGAGGCGCTCAAGACCGCGTCGGAGCGCGGCATCCCCGTCCTCGAGACGCCACGCGGGGAGCTCGACCGGCTCACCGACGGAGCGGTCCACCAGGGCCTGGCCGTGCAGGTCCCGCCCTACGAGTACGCCCACCCCGGCGACCTCGCCGACCCGGAGGCCCCGGGCGTCCCCCTCGTCGTCGCCCTCGACGGCATCACCGACCCCCGGAACCTCGGTGCGGTGATCCGCTCCGTCGCTGCCTTCGGAGGCCACGGCGTGGTCGTGCCCGAGCGGCGCTCGGTGGGCATGACGGCGAGCGCGTGGAAGACCTCGGCCGGCGCTGCGGCTCGCGTGCCGATCGCCTTGGCGCCCAACCTCGTCCGGGCCCTCGAGGACTACCGCAGGGCCGGCTTCTTCGTCCTCGGCCTCGACATGGACGGCGACGTCGCGTTGCCCGCTCTCGACCTGGCCAGCGAGCCGCTCGTCGTCGTGGTGGGCTCGGAGGGAAGGGGCCTGTCACGGCTGGTGCGCGAGACCTGCGACCAGATCGTCTCGATCCCCATGTCGTCGGCGGTGGAGTCGCTCAACGCCGGAGTCGCGGCAGGCGTGACGCTCTACGAGATCGCCCGGCAGAGGGCGGCCGCCGGCGCCTGAAGGACCGCGCGCCGGGCCAGGACCGCGGCACACCGGTGCCGTCAGAGCGGCACACCGGTGCCGTCAGAGCGGCACACCGGTGCCGTCACAGCGGCACGCCGCGACGGTGGTGGAACCGCCGAGGTCGGCGTGACAGGCTTGGTGCACCCCGTGACCAGGGGACATCACCAGGGGAGGAAACCCGATGAGCAACGACTACCCGCCGCCCCCGCCGCCCCCACCGGGGCAGGGCGGCACCCCCGGCGGCGGCTACGAGGGCATGGGTGCGATGCCGGGTGCGGTCGAGCAGCCGGGTGGTCCGGTGACCCAGCCCGCGTCGATCGCCCAGGCGGTCAAGCTGATGTACGTCGGCGCGGCCCTCAGCCTCCTGAGCATCCTCGTCGGCCTCCTCGCGAGGAACGAGCTGCGCAAGGCCGTCGAGGACGCGTCGGCGAAGCAGGCGACCCCCATGAGCCCCAGCCAGGTCGACGCGGCCGTCACCCTCGGCATGGTCAGTGCGGTCGTGGCCGGCCTCATCGGAGTGGCCCTGTGGCTGTGGATGGCCCGGGCCAACGGCAGGGGCAGGTCCTGGGCGCGCATCGTCGCCACGGTGCTGTGGGTGATCCAGCTCATCTCGCTCCTGGCCAGCTTCGTGCGGCCCACGGCCGGCCTCGCCACGATCCTCGGCGTCGTGACCGTGGTGCTCGGCGGCTACATCGTCTTCCTCCTGGGGAAGAAGGAGTCCAGCGCCTTCTACGCCGCGCAGTCCGCGCCGCGCTACTGAGGCGACCGACGCCAGAGGGCGGGTATGCGGGTGGTGACCACCCGGCATACCCGCCCTCTGCGTGTGGTGCCTCAGGGCCCGGCGCCACCGTCGGGGAACATCGCGACGACGGGCATCTCCACCGTGTCGACCCCGAGGACGGCGGCCTCGTCAGGCTTGCCGGGCAGGACGGTGCGCACGTAGTCGGCGATGGCGTCCTCGATCGGGACGTCGTGGCCGGCCCGCTCGGAGAGGTACCAGCGGTGCTCGAGGACCTCGTGGAAGACCTCGGCCGGCTCCAGCTTGCCGTGCAGCTCGCGGGGGACGGCGCGTGTGACCGGCTCGTAGACCGAGGTCAGCCAGTCGTGGGCGACGAGCTCCTCGTCGTCGTTCTGGCGGTCCTGGGAGGCGCGGTAGGAGTCGAGGTCGTTGAGCAGGCGGCGGGCCTGGTTCTCCTCGACGTCGAGGCCCGTGAGGCGCAGCAGCCGCCGCGAGTGGTGCCCGGCGTCGACGACCTTGGGCTGGATCTGGATCTGGGTCCCGTCGAGGTCGGTGCTGATGGCCAGCTCGCCGACGTCGAAGCCGAGCTCGTTGAGCCGCCGGATCCGCGCGTCGACCCGCCAGCGGTCGCCGCCCTCGAAGCGCTCGAGGGCCGTCAGCTCCTCCCAGAGCTCGCCGTAGCGGGTGACGATGCGGTTGGACGTCTCGACGGGGTCGCCGCTGTCCTCGAGCAGCCCGCCGGCCTCGAGGTCCATGAGCTCGCCGGCGATGTTGACGCGCGCGATGTCGAGGTCGTGCTCGCGCTGCCCGTCGGTGAGGCGCTGGTGCAGCTCACCGGTCTCGGCGTCGACGAGGTAGGCCGAGAAGGCGCCGGCGTCGCGGCGGAAGAGGGTGTTGGAGAGCGAGACGTCCCCCCACCAGAACCCGGCGAGGTGGAGCCGGACGAGCAGGACGGCGAGCGCGTCGATGAGGCGCTTGGCGGTGCCGGGGCGCAGGGTCTGGCTGAAGAGCGCGCGGTAGGGCAGGGAGAACTGCAGGTGGCGGGTGACGAGGCAGGCGTCGAGCGGTTCCCCGGCCCGGTCCAGGCGCCCGCGGACCACCGCGAACGGCTCCACGCACGGCAGGTCGAGGCGGCCGAGGTTGCGCAGCAGGTGGTACTCGCGAACCGCGATGTCGCCCTTGATCTCCTTGACCGCGAGGACACGGTGGGAGAGCCGGACGAACCGCACGACGTGGCGCGAGATGCCCCGCGGGAGGGCGGCGAGGACCTCCTCGGGCCAGTGCTCCAGGGGCAGCGCCCACGGCAGGTCGAGCAGCGCGGGGTCGGGCCGGACCGCGGTGATCTCCAGGGCCACGGCGACGCCTCCTCAGGGTGCAGGGGCTGGCGCACCTGCGTCCGCGCGCCGGACGGCACAGCCCGTCAGGCGTCGCGGACGCAGGCGCGGCGGTCCGGGTCAGTCGCCGAGGCGCTTCCCGCTCTCGCTGTCGAACATGTGCACGTGCCCCTCCTTGGGCGCGAGGTAGACCGTCTCGCCCTTCTGCGGGGGCCGGCGGCCGTCGACGCGGGCGATGAAGGGACGCTCGGGCAGGTCGGCGCCCGACTCGTCGACGTCCTGGTGCTGCTTTGCGTCCGACGCGGTGCCGTAGATGTAGGCGTCGGCGCCGAGCTCCTCGACGACGTCGACGACCACGGGGATACCCTGGCCCGCGCTGGTGAGGGTGAGGTCCTCAGGCCGCACGCCCATCGTCACGCTGTCGCCGCTGGCCTCCTTGAGGTGGTCGCGGCCGACCGGGTAGGTGCCGTTGCCGAGCCGCACCCCGCCGTCGACGACCTTGACCTCGAGGAGGTTCATCGCCGGCGAGCCGATGAAGCCGGCGACGAAGACGTTGTTGGGTCGGTCGTACATGTGCCGGGGCGTGTCGCACTGCTGCAGGATGCCGTCCTTGAGCACCGCGACCCGGTCGCCCATGGTCATGGCCTCGATCTGGTCGTGGGTGACGTAGACGGTCGTGACGCCGAGCCGACGCTGGAGGGAGGCGATCTGGGTGCGGGTCTGCACGCGCAGCTTCGCGTCGAGGTTGGACAGCGGCTCGTCCATGAGGAAGACCTGCGGGCTGCGGACGATCGCCCGGCCCATGGCGACGCGCTGGCGCTGGCCACCGGAGAGCGCCTTCGGCTTGCGCTCCAGGTAGGGCTCGAGGTCGAGGATCTTGGCGGCCTCCTCGACGCGCTTGCGGATCTCGGACTTCTCGACCCCGGCGATCTTGAGGGCGAAGCCCATGTTGTCCGCCACGGTCATGTGCGGGTAGAGCGCGTAGTTCTGGAAGACCATGGCCACGTCCCGGTCCTTGGGGGAGAGGTTCGTGACGTCGCGGTCGCCGATCCAGATCTTGCCGTCGTTGACCTCCTCCAGGCCCGCGAGCATCCGCAGGGAGGTGGACTTGCCGCAGCCCGAGGGGCCCACGAGGACGAGGAACTCACCGTCCGCGATGTCGATGTTGAGGCGGTCGACCGAGGGCTTGTCGTTGCCCGGGTAGATGCGGCTCGCCTCGTCGAACTTGACTGTTGCCATGGCGTCGTTGCCTTTCCTTCACCGGCAGGAACGTGCCGGACGATCCGTTGTAAAGGTGGTGCACCGGAGGCATCGGTGCCTCCGGTGCGCTCAGTCTCTCCCAAGTCCCGGGCTTTGACCATGCAAGCTCTTGCACCGTTGCGTCCCGGAGGTCTGCAACTTCTTGCTACGTTCGGCGCACCGTGAGGTTGGACATCTCGACGTGGAAGGTGTGTGGGTGAGGGCGCGACTGGCTGACATCGCCGCGCACGCCGACGTCAGCGAGGCCACCGTCAGCCGGGTCCTCAACGGCAAGCCGGGCGTGGCCGAGTCCACGCGGGAGGCGGTGCTCACCGCGCTCGACGTCCTCGGCTACGACCGCCCGTCGCGGCTGCGGCGCAAGAGCGCCGGCCTGGTCGGGCTGGTCACGCCGGAGCTCAGCAACCCCATCTTCCCGGCGTTCGCACAGATCATCGAGACGGCCCTCGCGCGGCACCGCTTCACCCCGGTGCTGTGCACGCAGACGCCCGGCGGGGTCCACGAGGACGACTACGTCCAGATGCTGCTCGACCGCGGCGTCGCGGGCATCATCTTCGTCTCCGGCCAGCACGCCGACACCACCAGCGACAAGGAGCGCTACACCCGTCTCCGCGAGCGCGGCCTGCCGATCGTCCTCGTCAACGGCTACCAGGAGGGGATCGACGCGCCGTTCATCTCCGACGACGACCACGCGTCGATGGAGCTCGCGCTCACCCACCTCGTGGCGCTCGGCCACCGCCGTATCGGGCTGGCCGTGGGCCCGGAACGCTTCGTCCCGGTGGTCCGCAAGATCGCCGGCTTCCGGGACTCCATGAAGCGCCTCCTGGGCGCCGAGGACGTCGAGGAGCTCGTCGAGACGTCCCTCTTCTCGCTCGAGGGCGGTGCGGCCGCGGCCGCGCGCCTGCTCGACAAGGGCTGCACCGCCGTCGTGTGCGGGTCCGACATGATGGCGCTCGGCGCCGTGCGTGCCGCGCGGCAGATGGGCCTGTCGGTCCCCGACGACGTCTCCGTGGTGGGCTACGACGACTCGCCGCTCATCGCCTTCACCGACCCGCCGCTGACGACGGTGCGCCAGAGCGTGCAGGCGATGTCGGAGGCCGCGGTGCGCGCGCTGCTGGACGAGATCGCCGGCGAGCCGGCGCCCCGCGCGGAGTACGTCTTCCGCCCGGAGCTCGTCGTCCGGGGCTCGACCGGCGCCTGCCGCGCCCGCTGAGGCCGATCCGGTCAGCTCGTGGCGGACCGGCGCGCCGCGAGGAGCGCGTGGAGCACCTCCGCCGCCTGTTCCGGCCCGGCTACGCGGTGACGCGCGGCGGTCGCCCCGGTGCCCACCTTGACGCTCACGTCGCCCGCGCCCATGACGACGAAGGCGTGCTCGTCGGTGACGTCGTCGCCGAGGTAGGCGACGCCGGTCGCTCCCAGCCGCTGCTTGAGCGCCATGAGGGCGGTCCCCTTGTCGGCGGCCACGACCGACACCTCGACCACGTGCTTGCCGTGCAGGACGGTGATGCCCGTGTGCCGGCCGGCCACCTCCAGCGCCGCGGCCTCCGCCGCGCTCGCGTCGTCGTCGTGCAGTCCCCGCGTGTGCAGCACGACGGCCGAGGGCTTGTGCTCGATCCGCGAGCCGGGGTGCGCGCTCGTGACGACGGTGAGCTCCCGGGTGAGGCTGTCCAGGGTGGCGCGCTGGCCGGCATCGAGGTGGTCGGCGGCGTGGGGGTCCGCGGCGAGGCTGGACTCGGCACCGTGGCTGCCGATGCGCACGACGTCGCTGTCCTCCAGGCCGGTGAGCGCGGTCAGCGTGTCGAGGTCACGGCCGGAGACGACCGCGCTGCTCGTGCGCGGCAGCGCCGCCAGCGCGCGGAGGTCGTCGAGGGTGCCGGGCAGGGGCCGGGCCGCCATGGGGTCCATGACGAACGGCGCCAGGACGCCGTCGAAGTCGCTGGCCACGAGCACGCGCCGCTGGGCCGCCAGGGCGGCGATCGCGCCGGCGAGCCCGTCCCCCGTCAACCCGTGACCTCGGCCAGCTGCCGCACGGGCCGCTCGGGCGCCGCCGCGAGCGCCTCCAGGAACCGGCTCGCCCAGCGCTGGACGTCGTGGTCCGCCACGCGTCGGCGCATGGCCTTCATGGCGCGCCGCCGCTCCCCCTCCGGCGCCTTGAGGGCCCGGATGATCGTCTGCTTCAGGCCCTCGATGTCGTGGGGGTTGCAGACGTAGGCCTGGTGGAGCTCGTGGAACGCGCCGGTGAACTCCGACAGGACCAGCGCCCCGCCACCGTCGTGGCGGCAGGCGACGTACTCCTTGGCGACGAGGTTCATCCCGTCGCGCAGCGGCGTGACGAGCAGGACGTCGGCGGCGACGTAGAGCGCCGCCATCTCCGAGCGCGGGTAGGAGTGGTGGAGGTACTGCAGCGCGAGGTGGCCGATCCGGCCGAACTCGCCGTTGACCCGTCCCACCTCGCCCTCGACCTCGGCACGCAGCTCGCGGTAGGCGTCCACGCGCTCGCGGCTCGGGGTGGCGACCTGGACGAACACCTCGCGCGGCGGCGCCACCGCACCCTCGGTGAGCAGCTCGGCATACGCCTTGAGCCGGTGCCGGATGCCCTTGGTGTAGTCGAGCCGGTCGACGCCGAGCAGGAGGGTCGCGGGGTTGCCCAGCGACTCACGGATCTGCTGGGCCCGCGCCACCACCTCGGGCGTGCGGGCGAGCGCGTCGAGCCCCTTGAAGTCGACGGAGATCGGGATGGCGCTGGCGCGGACCACCCGCTGCACGCCCCGCTTGCCGGTGAACGAGACCGTGTCGCCCCGCGTGGTGAAGGCGTGGAGCCGCCGGCACGCCCGCAGGAAGTTGTGGGCGTCGGCGACGCGCTGGAACCCGAGGAAGTCGGCGCCGAGCAGGCCCTCGACGAGCGCCTTGCGCCACGGCAGCTGCGCGAAGAGCTCGACCGGCGGGAACGGGATGTGGTTGAACCAGCCGATCCGCACGTCGGGTCGCAGCTCGCGCACCATCGCCGGCACGAGCTGGAGCTGGTAGTCGTGGACCCAGACGGTGCCACTGTCGGCAGCCAGCTCGGCCACCGCCTCGGCGAACCGCCGGTTGACCCGCTCGTAGGCGTACCACCACTGCCGGTGGAAGGTCGCCGGGACGATGACGTCGTGGAAGATCGGCCACAAGGTGCCGTTGCTGAAGCCCTCGTAGTACTGCTGGAGCTCGTCCTCCGAGAGGGGGACGGGACGCAGGTACATGCCGTTCTCGACGAAGGGCTCTGGTGCGTCACCGGCCTCCCCGGACCAGCCCACCCAGGCACCGTCGTGCTCGCTCATGACCGACTCCATGGCCGTCACGAGCCCGCCCGGGCTGCGGCGCCACTGCTTGCTGCCGTCGCTGGCGACGACCCGGTCGACGGGCAGGCGGTTGGCCGCGACGACGAGGTCGAAGGTCTTCCCGCTGGTGGACACGGCTCTCAGCTCCCCTGGTGATCGACGCCTCCTCACCCTATGCCGCTCGAACTCTGGCGCCTGCTGCGGGCCCGGGCTACGGTCGCCCCATGAGGATCTCCGACGTGGTGCGCCGCAAGGGCGACATGGTGGTGACGATCCGGCCCGACGAGACCGTCGAGGCCCTCCTCGCACTCCTCGAGCAGCACCGGATCGGCGCCGTGGTCGTCAGCGAGGACGGCACGACCGTCGCCGGGATCGTGAGCGAGCGGGACGTCGTGCGGAAGCTCCACGCCCGGGGTGCGGACGTCCTCGCCGCCACGGTCGCGTCCATCATGACGAGCGACGTGCATACCTGCGACTTCGAGACGACCGCCGAGGAGCTGGCACGGACCATGACCGACCTGCGCGTCCGCCACGTGCCGGTCGTCGTCGACGGCAGGCTGCGCGCGATCGTCAGCATCGGCGACATCGTCAAGCAGCGCATGGACGAGCTCCAGGCCGAACGTGACCAACTCGTTGGCTACATCCAGCAGTAGCTGACCGGGTCCAGCCGGTCCCCGGCCTACCGTGGGACCATGAGGACCGAGGCCGTCGAGGGGAGCCAGAGCCTGTCCGCCGCGCCCGGTGACACCCGGCTGGGTCCCTACCGGCTGGTCCAGCAGCTCGGTGAGGGCGGCATGGGCGTCGTCCACCTCGCCCTCGACCCGCACGGCCGGGCGGTCGCGCTCAAGCTGCTGCGGCCCCACATCGCCCACGACCCGGCCGCGCGCCGCCGGCTGGCCCGCGAGGTCGAGGTCCTGCAGCGGATCGACGACCCACGCGTCGCGGCGGTCATCGACGCCGACCTCGACGGGCCGCGTCCCTACGTCGTCACCCGCTACATCCCGGGCCCGGCGCTCGACACCGTCGTCCGCGAGGGCGGCCCCCTCCTGGGAGAGGACCTCCTGCGCTTCGGCCGCGGGCTCGCGGGCGCCGTCGACGCGATCCACGCCGCGGACGTGATCCACCGTGACCTCAAGCCGGGCAACGTGCTCCTCCTCGACGGCGAGCCGGTGCTCATCGACTTCGGCATCGCGCACCTCGCCGACGACATCCGCATCACGATGACCGGGCTGGTGATGGGCACCCCTGGCTACCTCTCGCCGGAGGTCGTCGAGGGTGCGGCGGTCACCGAGGCGACCGACTGGTGGGGCTGGGCGGCGACGCTCGCCTACGCCGCCTCGGGGGTACCGCCCTTCGGCCGCGGTCCGATGGAGGTCGTCCTGAGCCGGGTGCGCCAGGGGGAGGCGGACCTCACCGGGGTGGACCGCCGACTGGTGCCGCTGCTGAGTGCCGCGTTGTCCCCCGACCCCCGCCAGCGCCCCGACGCCGACGAGGTCGTCGCCGGGCTCGAGCGCTACGCGTCCGGGGGGCCGGCCACCCAGGTCGTGCCGGCCCGGGCGCCGGTGCCCCCCCGGCATACGCAGGTCCTGGACCAGCGGCCCACGGACGCCTGGGACGAGCCCCCACCCGTCCCGGAGCCCTGGACGGAGCCCGCGGTGCCGGAGCTCTTCGACCAGTGGGGCCAGCCGGACGACGGCGACGCCGGCTGGGACGCTCCGCAGGAGGGCGACCCGCGCATCGGCCGGCCCAACCGCTCGGGTGTGCTGGTCGGGCTGCTCCTCGTGCTCGTCGCGCTCACTGCGACGGCGCCGGTGGTGGCCTTTGCGGCGCTGCTCGCCTGGTCGTGGGTGGCGCGCACCAGCGACCGCTCGGTGACCTCCCTCGTCCTCCGGCGCCACCGGAGGGGACGACGGCGCAGCGACGTGCCGGTCGCGGTGGTGGCGGCCCCGTGGCACCTCGTCGTCGCGGCGCTCGCGACGGTGGCCAGCGTGCTCCTGCCGCTGCTCGTCGGGCTGTGCGCCGTCTTCAGCGCCGCCCTCGCGATGGTGGCGGTGGCCGGCGGCAGCCCACAGCCGGACGCCGCGGGGCCGCTCGCGGTGGGTGGACTGCTCGCTGCCCTGGTCGCGTGGTGGGGGCCCGGAGGCGCCTCGCTGCGGCGGGGGACACGCAGCATCGTGCGGGGTGTGACGCCGGGGCCAGCGACGGCGCGGGTGCTCGCGCTCGCCGCGCTCCTGGCCGCCGTCGCGCTCGGCTGGTGGGCGCTCAGCCACGGCCTGCGACCCGAGTGGTGGCCGACGTCCGGCCCCGGCTCCCTGGTGCCGCCCGTGCTCGGCATCACGGGCTGACTCGGGAGAACGGCCGATCTGTCTGTGCATGAGGGTTGTTACCGGTCCGTGACATCGCGTAGCGTCGGTCCTCGGCGGCCCACCGCCCCGGGGACGTGCCCCTCGGACAACCTCATACAGCGACCACATCAGCACACCCGAGCGCCGAGCCTCGTCCGACGGGTGTCTAGCCGGAACCGTTCCGGGCTGGACGAGGGTGGGGGACCCAACAGGGACCTGCTCACGCGGGTCTTGGGGTGAAGCCGGTCCGCCGGCCGGGCACCTGACAGCCCGAACCCGACAGCTCACCCCGCAGGCGCCCGTCAGGAAGGATCCCCCGCTGATGTTCTACGCCCCGAAGCACTCTGCTCGGACGTCCTCACCACTGCGTCGCCGCCTCGCCGGTGCCGTCATCACCGGAGCCGCCACCGTGGCCGGCGGCATCGTCACCGCCAACGCCGCGTCGGCCTCCACCGTCTGGGACAGCGTCGCCGCCTGTGAGAGCGGTGGCAACTGGTCGATCAACACCGGCAACGGCTACTACGGCGGCCTGCAGTTCAGCTACAGCACCTGGCGTGCCTACGGCGGAGGCGCCTACGCCTCGACGGCGAACCTCGCCACGAAGAGCGAGCAGATCGCGGTGGCGCAGCGTGTGCTCGCCTCGCAGGGGCCGGGCGCCTGGCCGGTCTGCTCCGTCCGCGCCGGCCTGACCCGGACCAACGGCGGGTCCACGGCCTACCGCGCCGAGCCGGCGGCCTCGCGCTCCTCGGTGCGCACCGCGATCGCACCCTCCCTCTCCTCCGCGCCGCTGGTCCTCGACGGCATCCGCGGACCGCTGACCAACGCCGCGATCCAGCGCTGGCTCGGCCGCACCGCCGACGGCTCGCTGTCCACCGCGGACGTGCAGGCGCTCCAGAGCCGGGTCGGCTCCGCCCCTGACGGGATCATCGGACCGCTGACCACCCGGGCGGTCCAGAACACCATCGGCATGCCGGCCAACGGTGCCCAGTACCTCGACCGCGCGACGGTCGTGGCCCTGCAGCGCTACCTCAACGCCCACTAGTCCTGGCCTCGGCCGGCTGCGGCCGGAGGGTCTGACTGGCAGAAGCGGGGGGGGGGGGGGGGGGGGGCCGCCCCCGCGGCGGGGCGCCGGGCGGCGCCGCCCGCCCGCCCCCCCCCGCCCCGCCCGGGGCGGTGGGCGGGGGCGGCCCCCCCCCCCCCCCCCCCCCCCGCAACCCCCCGCTTCACCGGCCCACGTGGCCAACACCCACCGTCGGACTCA
>JAICIN010000025.1 GCA_025924375.1 Dermatophilaceae bacterium
ACCATCCGCCGCTTCGGTGGTGGTGTCTGCCTCCTCCTCGCGGTGGTCACCGCGCTCCAGGTGGCCGGCGTCGTCACCGTCTGACGCGCGCGGGCTGACCGGACGCCGGCTGACCGGCCGCGGGCTGACCGGCGCGGTCAGATCGGGCGCGCCTCAGCGGGTGGCCGGTGGGCTGAGCGGGAGGCGCACCGCGACGACGGTCTGGCCCGGCTCGGACTCGATGGTGATCTCGCCCCCGTGCCGCTCCACCACGATGCGCCGCGAGATGTCCAGGCCGAGCCCGGTGCCCTTGCCGACGTCCTTGGTCGTGAAGAACGGCTCGAACGCGTGCGCCCTGACGGCCTCGGGCATCCCCGGTCCGTCGTCGGCGATCTCCACGACCACGTCCCGGGCCGCTGCGCGCGCGGAGACCCGCAGCGTGCCCGCGCCCTCCATGGCGTCGACCGCGTTGTCGATCACGTTGGTCCACACCTGGTTGAGCTCTCCCGGGATCGCCTCGACGAGCGGCAGGTCCTCGGCGTAGTCGCGGACCACCGTGACGCCACCGCGCAGCTTGTGGCCGAGCATGACGAGCGTGCTCTCCAGGCCCTCGGTGACGTCGGTCTGCTGCACCGTGGCCCGGTCGAGCTGGGAGTAGGAGCGGACGGCGGCGACGAGCTCGGACACCCTGCGGGTCGACTCGCGGACCTCCGTGAGGAGGCTCGCCATGGTGAGGGAGCGGGCCACCCACTCCAGGCCCGGCTCCAGCTGCCGCTCACCGAGGATGGTGGCCGTGCGCTCGCACCAGTCGACGCCCAGCCCCGCGGCCGCGAACGGCGGCGCGACGAGCCAGTCCTGCTCGACGCCGTGGTCCACGAGCCACTCCGAGAGCTCGTCCTCCAGGTCGGCCACGGCCAGCGCCCCGAGGGCCGGCGGGCCGGCCGGGACCTCACGCCGCAGCGCGTCGAGGGCGACGAACTGGTCGGGTGACATGGAGCTCTCACCGAGCCGGCGGAGGGCGGCGAGCAGCCCCTCGGTGGTCTGCGCGAGGGCGTCGACCGCCCGCGTCGCAGCCGAGGCCGGGTTGTTGATCTCGTGGGCCAGCCCGGCGGCCAGGGTGCCGAGGGCCACCAGGGCCTCGCGCTGACGCGCCTTGGCCTCGATGTTGCGCACCGTGTTGGCGAGCCCCCTGATGAAGTGGACCCCGAACGGGAACCAGGCCTGGGCCAGCTCGCCGAGCGCGGCGGCGGGCACCCGCAGCAGCCGGCCGGCCACGACCCCTCGACCGGTCGCGGTGTAGATGCCGTGCGGGTCCCACGCCTGGAAGCCGCCCGCCCACTGGCCCGGCGACCCCATCACCCCCATCTCGCTCTCCTCGTGACCCACCCGGCGCAGCAGGCTGATCGAGCCCTCGAGCAGCACCCACCAGAACTCGGCCGGCCGGCCCTCGCGGAAGAGCTCGTCGCCCGGCGCGAAGCGGTAGTCCTCGCCGGCGGCCCAGAGCTGCTCGAGCTGGTCCTCCCCGAGCCCGTCGAACAGGCTCAGGGCCCTCAGCTCCGTGGCCGACATCAGGTCGTCGCCAGGTAGCGGTGGATGAGGTGCACCGCCATGGCGCCCTCGCCGACGGCTGAGGCCACCCGCTTCATCGACTCGAGCCGGACGTCGCCGGCCGCGAAGACGCCGGGCACGCTGGTCTCCAGCGTGAAGGGCGGCCGGTCGGCACTCCAGCGAGCCGCCTGCCCGCTCCCCAGCAGCTCCGGGCCGGTGACGACGAAGCCGTGCGAGTCGCGCGCGACGTCGTCGCCCAGCCACTCCGTGCGGGGCATCGCGCCGATGAAGACGAACAGCCAGTTGGTCGGCACCTCCTCCTCGCGGCCCCTGGCCCGGTCGAGGACCGTCAGCGCCTCGAGGTGGCGGTCGCCCTTGGCCCCGACCACCTCGCAGCACGGCCGGACCTCGATGTTGTCCGCCGCCAGGATCCGGCCGACGAGGTACTGGGACATCGTGCGCTCGAGCTCGCGCCCCCGGACGAGCAGGACGACCCGCTTGGCGTAGCGGGCGAGGTTGAGGGCGGCCTGGCCGGCGGAGTTGGCGGCGCCCACGATGTAGACGTCCTCGTCGCGGCACTGGCTCGCCTCGCTGGCGGTGGCGCCGTAGTAGACGCCGCGCGCGCCGAGCGCGTCGAGGCCGGGAGCCTCCAGCCGTCGGTAGGAGACGCCGGTGGCGATGAGCACCGCGCGCGCCTCCACCTCCCCGGACCCGTCGAAGCGGACCGCCCGCACCGGCCCGCGGACCTCGAGGCCGACGACCTCCCGGGCCAGCACCATCTCGGCCCCGAACCGGGCGGCCTGGGCGACGGCGCGGTGGGTGAGGTCCGCGCCCGTGAGCCCCTTGGGGAAGCCGAGGTAGTTCTCGATGGAGGCGCTCTGCCCGGCCTGGCCGCCGGGCGCGTCACGCTCCACCACGACCGCGCGCAGGCCCTCCGACGAGGCGTAGACCGCGGCAGCCAGGCCGGCCGGGCCGCCGCCGACGATGCACAGGTCGTAGAGCGGCTGCTCGGCGCGGGTGCGCAGCCCGAGCGCGTCGGCCACCTCGCGCGTCGCCGGGTTGAGCAGCGGCTCCCCGTCCGGGACGAGCACCAGCGGGAGGTCGCCGGTGGAGGCGTGGGCCATGGCGACGAGCTGCAGGGCGGACTCGTCGCGCTCCACGTCGAGCCAGCGGTAGGGCACGTGGTTGTGCGCCAGGAACGCCTTGACCTCCTGGGTGCGGTCCGACCAGCGGTGCCCGACGACACGGACCTGCGACGCCTCCGCCGGGTGCGCGGCCCGCCAGTCCTCCAGCAGGTCGTCGACCACGGGGTAGAGCCGCTCCTCCGGGGGGTCCCACGGCTTGAGCATGTAGTAGTCGAGGCCGATGTCGTTGATGGCCCTGATGGCCACGTCGGTGTCGGCGTAGGCCGTGAGCAGCAGCAGCTTCGTGTCCGGGCTCTGCCGCCGGACCTGCGCGAGCAGCTCGATCCCCGTCATCTGCGGCATCCGCTGGTCGGAGACGACCAGCGCGACCGCACGGTCCCGCAGCGCCAGCTCGGCGAGCATCTCCACCGCCTCCCGGCCGGAGGTGGCCCGGGCCACCCGGAAGTCGGGGCCGTACCTCGCCCGGAGGTCACGGGTGATCGCACGGGACACGACCGGGTCGTCGTCGACGGCCAGGATGGTGGGTTTGGCCACGGCTCAGCTCCATCCGGGCGCCCGCCGTCGGCTCGAGAGAGGTCCCGTCACGGGCGCAGTTCTCGCAGGCTACCCGGCGACCTCCTGGCGCACCACGTCCTCACGGCGGACGCCCCGGGCCCGGGCAGCGCGGTCCAGCGACCACCACAGCAGCCAGAGGGCGAGCAGCATCCCGACGGTGTCGGCGTTCTGCAGTGCCCGGCCGGGCAGCCGGGGCCAGTGCGGCTGGTTGAGCCAGTCGATCCCCCACCAGGGCAGCCGGCACAGGAAGAAGCCCGTGACGGCACCGGCCGCCAGGAGCCTCCGCCGGTCGCGCAGCGGGTCCGGGCCGAGGATCGCGAACACCACCACGACCATCCAGTGCAGGTGGTGGATCCACGCGACGGGCGAGAGCAGGCAGGCCATGAGGCCCATCACCGCGACCTCGCTGATCGAGTCCCCGGCGAGCCAGGCCCGGCGCCCGAGCCGGAAGCCGACCGCTGCCACGAGGGCGACCAGCACCAGCCACAGCACCGTGCCTGGTGTCCCCTGCGGGCCGACGCGGAGCAGGAACCCCCGGATGCTCTGGTTCGACGTGCCCGCGTTGGGTCCCAGCCGGGTCGGGTCCTGCAGCGCGCCGCCCCAGAACGCGAACGACGCCTCCGGCAGGAGCACCCACGCGCCGACGGTCACGGCGGCGGCGGCACCCACCGCGGTCGCCGCCTCGCGCCACCGGCGGTTGACGAGGTAGTGGACGACGAACACGCCGGGCGTGAGCTTGACCGACATCGCCAGGCCGACGAGGACCCCGGCGGGCACGCGAGCCAGGATGCCCGGCCGTGGGCGCCGGAGGTCCATGAGGCAGGCGAGCACCATGAACGCGTTGACCTGCCCGAACCGGATCCCGTCCGACACCGGGTGCAGCCAGAGCATCGGCGCCGTGAGCAGCGCGAGGGTGATCGGCACCATGGCGCCGGTCCGGTGGACCAGGCGCCACCCGGCATACCAGACGATCGCGGCGTTGGCCGCCACCTGGAGGGCCGTCCAGATCCAGCCGATCGCGCCGAAGGGCAGGAGCGCCAAGGGGACCGCGAGCAGCGCTGCGAAGGGCGGGTAGGTGAACGGCAGCAGCTGCGGTGCCTCGGTCATCGCCGAGTAGAGGGGCCGGCCGATGAGCACGGACTCCCCGGCCTGGCGGTAGACCTCCACGTCGACCTGCCACTGGTCGAGCGGCCAGAAGACGAGGTAGCGCAGGACCGGCGGCAGCGACGCGAGCACGATGACGACGACGGCGAGCGTCCAGCGGGCCCACGGCGGCATCCCCGACACCGCGGAGGACACGCGCCGGAGCGCGGTCTGCGTCGCGGGGCTCACGCCGCCCATCTTGCCCGAGACCCGGACCGTAGCCTTGGGCGCGTGACCCGTCGCGCCCTGCTGCTGCTCGCTGCGCTGTTCGCGCTCGTCGTGGGCGTGCCGGCCGTGGCGGCGTCCCGGGCGACGGCGGGCCCCGCGCCAGCAGCCCCCGCGTCGGCAGCGCCGGCGGCAGCCCCCGCGCCGGGATCGGTCGTCCTCATCGGCACCGGCGGCCTGGGCTGGAGCGACGTCTCCGCGAGGGAGACACCCGCACTCTGGTCCTTCCTCCGTGACGGCGCCAGTGCGGCGCTGTCCGTGCGCTCCGTCAACACCAACACCTGCCCGGTCGACGGATGGCTGAGCCTCTCTGCCGGCCAGCGCGCCGCGGCCCCGGGGCCGCACGGCAGCCCGACGCGTGCCACGGGCGACCCGTGCCCCGCGATCCCCACGGTCACCGACGGCGTCGTCCCCGGCTGGGACGCCTACGTCCGGGCCGCCGCGGCCATGAAGTTCGACGCCCGGCTCGGCGTGCTCGGCGAGCAGCTCGCGAGCAACGGCCAGTGCATCCAGGCGGTCGGTCCCGGAGCGGGCGTCGGCGCCGCCTACTCGAGCGGGGCGGTGCCGCGGTATGCCGGGTTCGACCCGGCGACGCTGACGTCCAGCCTCGCGTCGTGCCGGGTGACGCTCGTCGACGTCGGCTCGGTGCGGGACCCCCAGGACCTGGCACCCGGCGAGGACCGCCCGGTGAAGAGCCGCGCCGAGCAGGTCAAGGACGTCGACAACCGGGTCGCCGAGGTGCTCCAGGCCGCGCCCAACGGCGCGGACCTCCTGGTCGCCTCGCTCTCCGACGCCGGCAGCAGCGAGCGGCTCCGGCTGGTCGCAGCCAAGGGCCCGCACTACGGCACCGGCACCCTGTACTCCCCGTCGACCCGTCAGCCCGGGCTGGTGCAGGCGCCGGACCTCACCGTCACGCTCCTCGAGAGCGCAGGTGTGCCGGTCCCGTCGTCGCTGGGCGGCGCCGCACTCCAGCGGGTCGACCCGGCGCCCAACTCCGAGTCGGCCGCGCGGGACCGGCTCGGGGCGCTCCTCGACTACGACCAGGCCTCCCACGAGGTGCACGCGCTGGTCCCGCCGTTCTTCAACACCTTCGTCGCGGTGCAGATCCTCGTGTACGCGTTCGTCGCCGTCGTGTGGAGACGTGACTTCGGCGGCCGTGGCGCACGGCTCCGCCTGTTGCGCCTCGTGCGGCTCGTGTCCGTCGCCGCGGCGTCGGTGCCCGTGTCGACGTTCCTGGCCAACCTCCTGCCGTGGTGGCGCTTCCCCGTGCCCATGCTGTCCGTCGTCGCTGCCGTGCTGCTCTTCGTCGCGGCCATCACCGCGCTCGCCCTGCTCGGCCCCTGGAACCGCCGGCTCATGGGGCCCCTCGCCGTCGTGTCGGCCGTCACCATGGCCGTGCTCGCGGTGGACGTCATGACCGGATCGCGCCTCCAGCTCTCCTCGCTCATGGGCCTGCAGCCCGTCGTCGGCGGTCGCTACTACGGCATGGGCAACACGACGATGGCGCTCTTCGCGACCTCGGCGATCCTGCTCGCCACCGCGGTCGCGGACCGCTACCTGCGCCACGGCCGTCCCCGCACCGCCGCACTGTCCGTGGTGGGCGTGGCCGTCGTCGCGGTCGTCGTCGACGGCGCCCCCTTCTGGGGCGCTGACGGCGGTGGCCCGCCTGCGATGCTGCCCGCCTTCGCCTACCTCGTCCTGGCGATCCTGGGGGTGCGCGTCACGTGGCGGCGCGCGGCCGTCATCGCGGTCCTCACCGTGGCGGCGTTCCTCCTCGTGTCCTTCCTCGACTACCTGCGGCCGGTGCAGTCCCGCTCGCACCTCGGCCGCTTCATGGAGGCCATGCTCAACGGCGGCGCGCTCGACATCGTGCTGCGCAAGCTCGAGCAGAACCTCAGCATCCTCGTGAGCAGCTGGATGACCCCGCTCGTGCCCATCGCCCTCGCGTTCGTCATCTACGTGCTGGCCCGCCCCACCTCGTGGGGCTCCCGCGCGCTGCAGCGCTCCTTCGACCGCGCCCCGGCGCTGCGGCCCGGGCTCGTCGCGCTGCTCGTCATGCTGACGATCGGCTTCGCCGTCAACGACTCCGGCGTCGTCATCCCGGCCAACGGCGCGGCGATCGCCGTCCCGCTCATCGTCACGATCAGCGTCAGGACGCTGCTCGACGAGGCCCGCTCCGGCGCGGCGACACGCGCCGCGCGGCGGCGGTGAGGGCCGCCCACAGGAGCAGGCCGGCATACGGGGCGATGGTGCGCCGGAAGGCGAGCGTCGCCCGCTCCACGGCCGGCGTCATGCCCACCACCCGGCCGGGCACGTAGGCGAGCGCCATCACCAGCAGCCGCAACAGGAGGACGAGGTCCAGCCCGCTCGCCGCGAGCGCGGGCAGGGCTGCCCAGGTGAGCTGGTCGTACCACGGCAGCGAGTACGGCGCGGTGACGGTGTAGGCGGTGGTGACGACGAACGCGCAGCGCACGGCGGTCCCCGTGACGGTGGCCGGGGCGAGGGCGCGGGTGGCCCGCCACAGGACCCAACCGAGTGCGGCTGCCGCGGCGAGGGCGAGGGCGAAGACGATGTTGCGGGACCCGAGGACGCTCCCGCCGTGGTCGACGAGCAGCCGCCACGGGGTCGCCAGCGAGACCGAGCGTCGCGCCCGCAGCGTCTGGTCGAAGACGTGCGGCCCGGCCCACAGGTGCAACGGCACCGTGACGACGAGGGCCGCGGCGGCGAAGCGCCCCGCCAGCCAGGGGAACCGGCGCCGCTCGTGGAGGAGCCAGGCGACGAGGACGGCCAGGCCGGCGGCGCCGTAGGGCAGCTTGGTGCTCAGGGCGAGACCGGCCAGCACGCCCGCCGCGACCGGTGACCGCGCGGCGACCGCCAGGGCCGCGACCGCGAGCGCGGCGCAGACGACGTCGAGGTGGGCGCCCAGGACGCCGACGCCGAGGACGAGGGGGTTGGCGGTCCAGAGCACGTCGACGCGGGCATGGTCGCCGGTGAGGCGCCGCAGCAGCCAGCGCACCACGAGCCAGGCGGCGACGGTGAGGAGCTGCCAGACCCAGACGGTCTGGCGGAGGCTGTCCCCGCCCACCATCGAGCAGAGCGTCTGCAGGAGCGTCGCGAACGGGCCGTAGACGCTCACCGTGCCCGTCCAGGGCGGCTCGACCCGGCTGACGACGGGGTCGGTGCCGTGGGCCCACTGGTCGGGCGGCACGAGGTAGGGGTCGCCGCCCTGCGCCGCGATCCGGCCGTAGGCGGCGTAGTTGGTGTGGTCGGCCGAGCCGAAGGGTCCGGTGAGGAGCGCGAGCGCGGCGAGCGCGGCCGGCACCGCCCACGGCAGGGCGCGTGCGGGGGGGTGCCTGAGGGCGAGGGCGACACCGGCGGCGCCGAGGACGTATGCCGTCGCCAGCAGTGCCGTGACGAGGGCCGGTCCCGGGGACCACGGCAGCTCGCCCGGCGCCCAGCCTCGTGGCCCGAGCGGCGGCTTGGCCGCGCTGGGGCCGAGCAGCCCGACGGCGACGAGCAGGCCGAACGCGAGCGCCAGCAGCCCGGCCGAAAGCCGCGTCCACCGGCCCATCACCGGCGGAGGCGGCGCCGGGCGAGGGCGAGGGCCACGTCGCGGTACTGCCGGGCGCGGTGGAGCTGACCCCGCCAGTCGGACCCGGTGACCCGGTGGTGGAGCTCGCACGGCACCTCGACGACGCGCAGGCCGCAGAGCAGGACGTCGACGGTGAGCCCCACCTCGACGCCCCAGCCACGAGCGAGGGGCGTCGCCGCCTGGAAGGCGCGACGGGTGAGGCACCGCATGCCGGAGAGGGGCTGGAGGGCCCGGAACCCGGTGAGGTCCTCGATGCCCCTGCGCGCCAGGCGCACGACGAAGCCGCGCCCGCCCCCCGGCGCGCGCTGGGGCGGCAGGGTGGCGACGGCCATGTCGGCGCTGCCCTCGACGACCGGGGCCACGAGGAGGCCCAGGTTGGCCGCCGAGTCCTCGAGGTCCGCGTCCACGAAGAGCAGCGGCCGCGGTCCCCCGTGACCTGCCAGCCCGGGCTCCCGCTCCTCCTGCCGGGCCACGTAGTCCGCCCCGGTCGTCATCGCGGCCGCCTTGCCGCGGTTGCGCGAGTGGGTGAGGACGCGCGCCCCGGCGTCCCGGGCACGCTGTCCGGTGGCGTCGGTGCTCCCGTCGTCGACGACCACGACGAGGTCGACCCCGCCGATGCGCTGCACCGCGCGCACCGTCGCCGCGATCCTCCCGGCCTCGTCCTTGGCCGGGATCACGGCGGCGACGGGCGTGGTCACGACGGCCGCCTAGCGGAGGGTGACCTGGCGGCTCAGCAGCCCGGACCTGGCCCGCCGCTCCTCCGGGGTGAGGGGCGCGTCGGAGCCGGCGGCCCCGGCATACCGCTTGCCGAAGGCCGCGAGCTCGTCCTCGTAGTCGGCCGCAGGCCGCTCGGGGTCGAGGTCCCAGACCGGCACGAGGAGGCCGCAGGCGCGGAACGCGCCGAGGAGGCGGGTGGCGCTGCCGAGGCTGCTCTCACCGGCAGCGTGGAGGCGGGCCAGCGTGTCGGTGGCGGCGTCCTCGTCGTCGCCGAGCACGAGCCGGATGTGGGTGCGCTCGCCGATGCGGCACCAGTAGGCGGAGGAGAGGGCCGCCATCTTCGTCGTCGGGACGATCGACTCGTTGGCACGCTCGAGCGAGGCCTGCGCCTCGGCGTCGAGCTCCGTGTCGCCGACCCAGAAGTCGAAGCCCTCGTGGACGGTGACCTCGAGGGGCCTGGTGGTGTCGAGCAGGTCCTGCAGCCGGGGCGTCTCGGCGGTGGCGGCCGGCACGGCGGTGACGGGGGTGCCGGTCTCCGCGCCGGCGGCGGCGAGCAGCGACTGGGCGAGGTCGCGGGAGGCGTCGCCGGAGGACGAGCCCGACTGGGTGCCGACGAAGACGGTGCCGTCGGCGCGGTGGAGGCCGGGCCAGGCGAGCGGCAGGACGGTGGCGACGGTGGCCTCCTCGGGCGCCCCGCCGGGTGCGGCGCCGTCGGCCCACCGCACGGCCGCGGTCGCCGCGGGGAGGATCTCGCGCATGGCGACCCAGTCGGTCTCGCCGGCCAGGCCCGCGAAGGGCCGCGCCACGAACGGCGCTGGGTCGACCCGGCTCTGGCGTGGGGACTGGTCGGTGGTCGCGCCGCTGCGGCGGCGGGATGCCTTGCCCATGGTGGAGACCCTAGTGGCCCGCACGCAGCGCGCCGCCGGGTGGCAGGGCGCCGCGGCCCTCTCGGCGGCCCTCAGCCGCCGCGGCGACGCGAGGGGCCGCCGAGCGAGGCCCACACGGTGGTGCCGGCCCGGTCCTCCGAGACCCCCCACTCGTGGGCGAGGGCGCGCACGATGCGCAGGCCCCGGCCCGAGGGCGCCCACAACGAGCGTGGCGCGGGTCGCGGGCTGCTGGCGCTGCCGCCGTCGGTCACCTCGACCTCGACGACCGACTTCTTCACCTTCCAGTGGACCCGGAGGGTGCCGTCGGAGAGGGGACGCGCGTGCCGGATCGCGTTCGAGAGCAGCTCGGAGACGACGATCTCGGCCTCGTCGACCACGGCGGCCGAGACGGCACGGTCGCGCAGGTCGCTCACCAGCGCGCGGCGCACCCGGGAGACCGCCGAGGTCGCCCACGGCACGCGGAGCGTCTGGGACTCCGCCTTCCTCGCGCGGCCGCCCGCGCCGCTGCCCGCGGCACCCTCGAAGGGGTCCGGCACGGAGCCCAGTGGCCGACGAGCTGTGGCCACTGCTGTCCCCCGGTCCTCCGCTGGCATGACGAGAGGAGGCTAGCGACTCGTGGCCAGCGCGTCGACCACGGCTCGCGGCCGGTTGCTGATGATTGCCTGCACTCCCAGCTCGGCGCAGAGGGCGATGTCGGCAGGGTCGTCGACGGTCCAGACGTAGACGTCGTGCCCCCGCGCCTGCTGCCGCTCCACGGTCTGCGGCCACTGGCGGACGATCGCGATGTCGAGGCCCACGGTCCGCACGCCACGCGGCAGCGCGCCGTCCCGGAAGCGCAGCGGCATGGTGCCCTCGACGAGGTAGACGGCCGGGACACCCGGGCACAGCTGGCGCATCCGCTGGACGGCCATCTGGGAGAAGGACATGATCCGCACCCAGTGGCGGCCCTCCTCCGGCGGCCCGTCGAGCCCGAAGTCCGCGAGCATCCGGGCCAGCTCGCGCTCGACCTGGCCGGCGTAGCGCGTGGGGTGCTTGGTCTCGATCGCCAGGCCGAGCGGCCGCTCACACTGCGTCACGACCGTCAGCAGCCGGCGCAGGGTGAGCAGCTGGTTGCGGTCGCGGTCGGGGACCTCTCCCTCACCGCCGTGGGCGAGCTTCCAGGACCCCCAGTCCAGGCCCTCCAGGTCGGCGAGCTCGAGCGTGGAGACGACGCCCCGGCCGTTGGAGGTGCGGTTGACGCGCCGGTCGTGCACGCACACGAGGTGCGAGTCCGCGGTGAGGCGCACGTCGCACTCGACGCCGTCGGCGCCGTCCTCGATGGCTCGCAGGTAGGCCTTGAGCGTGTGCTCCGGCTCGGTGCTGCTGGAGCCCCGGTGGGCGATGACGAGGGGTTGGCGGCGGCTGCGTGGGGGGCCGGCCGGCCTGACGCGGGGCGTATGCCGGGCGGAGCCGTCGGAGCGCACGGCACCATGCTGCCATCCGGTCCCGGGAGGCCGCAGGCCGGCGGCGCCGTGGCGGAAGCGAGAGCCTCAGGCGTCGTGGCCGGCCTCGAGGTCCTTGACGTCGTGGAACATCAGTCCCGCGCCCCACTCGCCGTGGGCCTCCACCGCGACCGGCTCGAGGAGGAACCCGACGTGGTCGCCGAGCTCGGTGCGCTGGAGGACGCGCCCGACGAAGCGTCGCGGGCAGTCCTCGAGCAGGGGCACCCCGCCCGGCCCCTCCCGCCAGCGGCAGGAGGCGAGCTTGTCGACCTCGTCCCCGGTCTCCTCACCGAGCAGCCTGGCCAGCTCGCCCTGCTCGCCGCCCAGCGCGTGCACGGCGAGGTGCCCGCCGTGGCGGGCCACGGCATACGTGTGGTTCTTCACGGACAGGCACACGAGCATGCGGGGCGGGTCGATGCTGGCCTGCGTGGTGAAGCCGACGAGGCACGCCCCGTGCTGCCCCTCGTGTGCCGCGGTGACCGCGAGCATCGAGTAGTCGAGGCCCTCGGCGAAGGGCTGGAAGGCGGCGGTGTCCAGGGGCGGCGCGGTCTCGCTGGGCGGCACGCCTCGATGCTAGGTGCCGCGGAGGTGGAGCGCCCTGCGGTCGGTGTCGGGACGGCTACCGTGGCCTTCTTCCGAGGAAGGGGTCGTCATGGAGTACGAGTACAAGGTCGTGCAGCTCCGCGAAGGGCTGATCGGCGGCAAGATGTCGGCGGGCAAGCTGGAGAAGGCGCTCAACGAGAACGCGCGCGGCGGCTGGCAGCTCAAGGCCGTCACGGCGGTGGACGTCAAGGGCAGGGTCGGCCCTGGCGGCGTCGAGGGCGTCCTCGTGACCTTCGAGCGCGCCAAGGCGTAGCGCGGCGGGACACGCGCCCTGGAGCCCTCGGTCAGGCGGTGGTGCGCAGGTAGCGGCCGAAGTGGGGGACCGTGAAGGCGATCCTGCCGCGCTCGCCGGAGTAGATCAGGCCCTTCTTGAGCAACGCGTCCCGCGCGGGTGAGAGGGACTGGGGCTTGCGGCCGAGGACCGCCGCGACGTCAGAGGTCGGCACGGACTCGGCGTCGTCGAGCGGGCCCTCCCCCGAGTCGGCGCGCATGGCGGCTGCGTCGGCCATCGCCCGCAGGTACTCGCGCTCGGCCGGCGTGGCGCGCTCGTAGCGCGAGCCGAAGAAGCCCACCGCGAGCTCCGCCTCGGCCTCCGGCGCCGCCACCCGCACGTCCTCGACGGTGATCGGCGAGGTGGGCGCGACGTCCCAGGCCACCTTGCCGTAGGCCTGGACGAAGTAGGGGTAGCCGGCCGTCGCGGCATACATCTCGTCGAGCGCCCCGGGTGTGAACTGCGCGTCCTCCTCGCGGGCGGGCGCGACCAGCGCGAGGTCGGCGGCCGGGCGATCGAGGCGGTCGATGCGCTGGTAGCGGAACAGCCGTTCCGAGTACGACTTCGACGCGGAGAGCACCGCCGGCAGGTGCGGCAGGCCGGCGCCGACGACGATGAGCGGCAGCCCGGACTGGGAGATCTCGTGGCACGCGGCGCAGACGGCCGAGACGTCCTCCGGTCCCAGGTCCTGCATCTCGTCGAGGAACACCGCCACGCCCTTGCCCACGTCGGCCGCGAGCCCTCCCACGTCGGTGAGCAGCTCGACCAGGTCGATCTCGATGTCTCCCGAGTCGGCCCGGCCGGTCACGGCCGGGGCGTCGATGCCCGGGTTCCACCGGTCGCGCAGCCTCGACCCCGACGACGCCTCCCGCTGCGCGAAGGCCTTGACCACGCCGAGCACGTGGTCGACGTCGTCGCCCTGCGGGTGGCCCAGCTCGCGCACCGCGACGTGCAGCGCCGCCGACAACGGACGCCGCAGGCGCTGGTCCGGCCGGGCCTCGAGCTTGCCCGTGCCCCACCGTGCCCGCACGGCAGAGGAGCGGAGCGCGTTGAGCAGCACCGTCTTCCCCACACCCCGCAGCCCGGTGAGGACGATGGAGCGCTCCGGCCTGCCCCGGGCGATGCGCTCGAGCACCACGTCGAACGCGCCGAGCTGCTCGTCGCGCCCGGCCAGCTCGGGCGGGCGCTGGCCGGCGCCGGGCGCGTACGGGTTCCGGATGGGGTCCACGATCGCACCGTATCGGCGGCTCTAGCGTTTCCCTGAGATTTGGCGATACAAGCACATCGAGTGTCGTGGCGGGCCGCCGCGGGTCGCAGCGAGGGCAGCCGCGCCTCAGCGTCGGCTGCGCCGCTCGACCATGTGGCCCACGACGCCAGGCAGCCAACCGGTCTCACCGCGCATCCAGCGGGCGGCGACGAGGTTGCTCGGGACCACGACGAAGGCGCCCCGGCCACCCGTGACGGCCAGGTCGGTGCCGAAGACGTCCGTCACGATGCCCCAGTCGAGGTCGGTGTGGCGGTGCAGGTGCTCGCCGACCCCGATCGCGTAGGTGTCGACGACGTGGCCGTGGTCGGGTCGGCTGTCGTCCGGCGCGTCGAGCCAGGCGGAGTAGGCCCGGTCGTAGGCGGCGCCGAGGCTCTCGAGGTCGTCCAGCGACACGCCCTGCCCCTCGAGCTCCTCCACGGCGCGGGCGATGCGCGCCCGCTCCTGCGCACCGAGGCGCGCGACGACGGGCCGGAGCGGCTTCCCGTCGTCGACGACGTCGTCGGGGAGCTCGGGGCCCGCGTCGACGCCGGCGGGCGGGCCGAGCGGGGACGCCGGTGAGGCGGACAGGGGCGGTCGGGCAGGCTCGGGCCGGCCCTCGTCGTCCCGCTCCCGGCGCCTGCTGAACCAGCCCATGTCGGCGGCTACCTGACGGTGGGGGTCCCGGAGTCGGACACCAAGGGCTTGCCCGCGCTCCTCCAGGCCTTCATGCCGCCGTGGAGGTTGGCGGTGTCGAAGCCCTGCTGCGTCAGCCAGGCGACGGCCCGTGAGGACCGTCCACCGCCGCGGCAGGCGACCGCGAGGGTGCCGGAGTCGGGGTCGGGGAGCTCGGCGAGGCGCTGCGGCAGCTCCGACAGCGGGATGTGCAGGGCCCCGGGCGCATGACCGGCATCCCACTCGTCCTGCTCGCGGACGTCGAGGATGACGGCGTCGTCCGGCACGTCGTCGACGGAGACCTGCGCGATGCTCATGGCGGCCATCCTGTCATCGCCTCACCGACCCGCACACCCGGGTCCGGGGCGTGGCCCGCCGGCACACAGGGCGTTCTGGTCACCCGGTGTGCGCGTGCCGTCGGCGGCCCGAGCCGGCCGTGACGACGCCGACGCCGACGCCGACGATCACCGCGCCGGCGAGGCCGGTGAGCACGAGCTGCACGTAGCCGACCCCGGGGTCGCGCCCGGGGAGGGAGGCGGTCTGGGTGCCGGCGCCCCCGGTCCCGGCGCCGACGGGGCCGACGGTGGCGACGGACTGGTTGGGGTTCCGCGGAAGCGCGCCGGTGCCGGGGTCCTGACGCGCAGACACCGGTACGGCAAGGACCAGCGCGGCCAGGCCCGTCGCACCGATCGTGGCCGCCGCCCCGGAGAGCTTGGGTGTGGACGACATCTCGTGGTCCTCTCGCGGTGAGGCACAACCGCTACAGGACGACTGTCCCGCCGGGGGGCGGGATCCACAAGACCGCTACTTGAGGAGGCGCGACATCCGCCGGTCCGCGAGCGGCTTCCCACCGGTCTGGCAGGTAGCGCAGTACTGCAGCGAGGAGTCGGCGAACGACACCTCCCGCACGACGTCGCCGCAGACCGGGCAGGCCTCCCCGGTCCGGCCGTGGACGCGCATGCCGGCCCGCTTGGCGTCCTTGAGCTCGGCGGCCGGCCGGCCGGGCGCGGTCGTGACGGCGTGGGTGAGCGTGTCCCTCAGCGCGGAGTAGAGGCGGTCGACCGCCGCGTCGTCGAGGCTCGACGCCACCGCGAACGGTGACATCCCCGCGACGTGGAGGATCTCGTCGGAGTAGGCGTTGCCGATCCCCGCGAGGACCGACTGGTCCCGGAGCAGGCCCTTCACCTGCGCCCGCTTGCCCCGAAGGACCTCGGCCAGGTCGTCCCGCGTGAAGTCGGCCGCCAGCGGGTCCGGCCCGAGCGAGGCGACGCCCGGCACGTCGCGGGGGCTGCGGACGACGTAGACGGCGAGCCGCTTCTTGGTGCCCGCCTCCGTGAGGTCGAAGCCCGAGTCGTCGGAGAGCCGGACGCGCAGCCCGATCGGGGACTTGCCCGGCCTGAGCACCGTGTGCGGCAGCGCCTCGGACCAGCGCAGCCAGCCGGCACGCGCGAGGTGGAAGACCAGGTGTGTGCCGTCGCAGTCGATATCGAGGAACTTGCCGTGCCGGCTCACCCCGTCGACCGGCGCACCCACGAGCGCCTGCGGCGGCGGGTCGAAGGTCTTGAGCACCGAGATCGAGCCGAGCTCGACCGCGGTCACCGCCAGGCCGACGGTGCGCTCGGCGAGGAAGTCGACGAGCGCCTGGACCTCGGGAAGCTCCGGCACGAGGTCATTGTGGCCCAGGGCCCGTCCGGCGTCCCAGCGCCAGCAGGACGAGCCGGAGCAGGGAGTAGCCGTCACCTGCCCGGCACACCGGCACCTCCCGGCGCGGGCGTCCACGCAGGGACAGCTCCTCCATGGAGACCGGTATGCCGTGTGAGAGCACCTGCTCGGTCGGCGTCAGCTCGCGGATGGCGATGGCCTCGACCCTGTCGGGACGCTCCTGCGCGAACTCGCCGTAGATCTGCGGGTCGTGCTGGCCGTCGTCGCCGACGAGGAGCCAGCGCACCTGGGGCAGCTCGCGCGAGAGGCGGTGGAGGGAGGAGCGCTTGTGCTCGCGACCGGAGCGGAACCAGCCGGTGTTGGTCGGTCCCCAGTCGGTCAGCAGCAGCGGGCCCGCCGGGTACCCGTGGCGGCGCAGGAAGCGGGTGAGCTGCGGAGCGGCGTTCCACGCGCCGGTGGAGAGGTAGGCCACCGGGGCGCCGGGGTGCTGCTCGAGGAGCGTCCGGTACATCGTCGCCATGCCGGGGACGACGTGACGGGCGCCCTCGTGCCGGATGAAGGTGTTCCAGCCCGCGATGAGCGGCCGGGGCAGCGAGGTGCTGATGATCGTGTCGTCGATGTCGCTCACGATCCCGACCGTCGTCGCCGCGGCGACGACGAGCACCGCGGCGTCGACGTCCTCGGCGTCCGGAGAGCTGATCCGCGCCTCGTGCCACCCGGGTCCGAGGCCGTGCCCGTTGAGGGTGACGTCGACGTAGCCGCTGCGGTCGGCCCTCGTCCGCAGCGTGCGCTCGCCCAGCGTGACGGCCACCGGGACCGCCATGGCCGGTGCCGTGACGAAGGCGCGCCAGCCGCGCTGCTCGTGCTCGGCGGTGCGCAGCTCGCGGGCACCGGCCAGGGCGTCGGCTCCGGCACGCTCGCCGGGGCGCCGGGTCAGGAGCACGCGCGCGAGGACCCGCGCCGACGCCTCCGTGCCGTAGCCGGTGTAGGGCACGACCTTGGTCCTCCAGCCGCGGGAGCGCAGGACGCCGTCGAGGCGCCGGTTCCATGCGTCCTCGAGGACCGCGGCGGCGTGCGGGCGAGCCATGGCCGCCACCCTACGGCGCGCCTGCTCAGGCGGTGGCCGTGCCGGACTCGAGCCGCCCCACCTCGGCCGCGAACGGCTGGTCGTCGACCACGCTGCGGTAGAGCACCACGGTCGAGGCGTCCTCGGCGACGCCGTCGTGCCCCCGGGCGAGGCCGTCCTCGGCGGCGCGGCTCACCGCCACCACGCACACCCTCCCCCAGCGCCGCCACACCTCGTCGGCGGCCTCGGGCGTTGCCACGATGAGCGCCGAGGCGGAGGAGATGAGCACCGTGAACGCGCCACTCGGGTCGCTGTCCAGGGCGGCCTGCGGCACGGAGACGACCAGCGGCTTGCCAGCCGCCTCCAGCGCGGCGACCAGGCCGCGGGCCTGGGCCACGGTTGTGCCGTCGACCCCGTCGTGCCAGTGGACGACGTCGAACCGGTCGGCGGTCTCCGCCACCCACGACCAGTCCTGCACCAGTCCCGACCGTGCCGAGACGAACACGACCCGCGGATCGTCCATCACGTCCTCCTGCACGCAAGAAGCAACCGGGGAACGCAGCGGTCAGCGTCCACACCCGGTTGCTTCAGGTGGGTCGAGGATACCGGAGGCCCACCCCCTCGGGAGCGCATTCGGGCCCTCGCGTGGCGGCAGCAGGAGCCATCCCGCGGCTAGTCTCGGTCCGTGGCGGAGGTCCTGCGCAAGGGCGGTGACGTCTTCCGGAAGGGCAGCGACACCGCGCCGGCGGGCTACTTCCGCTGGGAGGCCGCAGGCCTCGCCTGGCTGGCGGACGTGCCCGGCGGCGTGGCGGTCCCCCGGGTCCTCGACGTGGCCGAGGACCACCTGGACCTCGAGCGCCTCACCTTCGCCAACCCCGACCCCCTCATGGCCGAGGCGTTCGGCACCGCTCTCGCGCACACCCACGACGCCGGCGCACCGGCATACGGGTCACCGCCGGCGGGCTGGGACGGCGACGGGTTCCTGGGGCCGCTCGCCGAGCCGCTCCCCCTCCCGTGCCGGCCGGTCGCGGAGTGGGGCGAGTTCTACGCCCGCCAGCGGATCCTGCCCACGCTGCGGACGGGCCTCGACAGGGGGGTCTACCGCAGGTCCGACGTCGCGGTCTTCGAGGCGGTGGCGCGCCGGCTGGACGCCGGGGAGTTCGACGACGGAGCGCCCCCGGCGCGCATCCACGGCGACCTCTGGTCCGGCAACGTGGCGTGGACCCGCCGCGGCGGTGTCGCCATCGACCCGGCGGCGCACGGCGGCCACCGAGAGACCGACCTCGCGATGCTCGCGCTCTTCGGCTGCCCGCACCTCGACGTCGTCGTCGATGGGTACCTCGCGGCGCACCGGCTCGACGCCCAGTGGCGCCAGCGGGTACCGCTCCACCAGCTGCACCCGCTCATGCTCCACGCGGTGCTCTTCGGGGGCGCCTACATCCGGCAGAGCATCGAGCACGCGCGGCGCTACCGCTGAAGGCGCGGCCGGGCCGGGGCACACGGTCAGCCCCCGATGAGCCCCCGGACATAGGCCGCCTGGCCCACGTGCTGCTGGTCGTCGTTGACCACGCTGACCAGCCGCGTCCCCAGCGTCACCGGCGGGTCCCAACGCGTGTCGACGACCCGGTCCAGGTCCGCGTCGCGGAGGCCCTCGACGTAGCCGAGTGTCTGCTGGTGGACGGCGTCCAGGTAGCCGGTGAGCACCTCGCCCGACTCCACCTGCACCTTGGCGGCCTGGTCGGGGCTGTGCCCGTAGCCGGTGTCGGAGGGCTCGAACGGCAGGCCGAACCGCTCGTGCCAGCCCTGGGAGGTCCACACCTGCTCGAGCCCGGCGACCTCGGCCACGTGGTCGTCCTGCACCCGCGCGAGGTGCCAGACGACCCAGGCGATGGAGTTCGAGCGCGGGCCGGGCCGGTGCCCGAGCTGCTGCGGCGCCAGCCCCTCGACGACCTCGTGCGCCCCGTCCCTGATCCGTCCGAACGCGTCCGTCAGCAGCTCCGCGAGGGTCATGGACCGAGCGTATGCCGGGTGCTCCCGGCTGGCGCGCCGGCGGCGGGCCCACCCTCGGGCCCTCGAAGGACGGCGCCGCGCTGGCAGGATGTGAAGCTCAGGTGAGGTTCAGCTCTGGGAGGTCCGGACCACCATGGACACCAACGACGTGCTGACCATCGGGGAGGTCTCGAGGCGCAGCGGGTTCGCCGCCTCGGCGCTGCGCTACTACGAGAAGGAGGGGCTGGTCGCGGCGACGCGCACGGTGGGCGGCCAGCGCCGCTACCGGCGAAGCGTCCTGCGCCGGCTGGCGTTCATCCGTGCGGCCAGCAACGTGGGGCTGAGCCTCGAGGAGATCCGTGCGGAGCTCGCGCAGCTGCCGGCCAACCGCACCCCGACCAAGGCCGACTGGATGCGCATCTCGGCGCACTGGCGGCGCCGGCTCGACGAGCAGGTGGCCGCCCTCGAGGCGCTGCGCGACAAGCTGGACTCCTGCATCGGCTGCGGCTGCCTCTCCCTCAAGCAGTGCGGCATCTCCAACCCCGCCGACCGGGCCGCGTCGACCTCTGACGCCCCGGGCGCGGCCCACCTGCCGGCGCTGCTGCGCCGCCAGCCGCACTGACCGGCACTCACACCCGGGCCAGCACGGGCGCGCCTTCCGCCGCGGCGAGCGGGAGCACCGCGGGCGATGGCCACCACATCCGGTCGCCGAGGAGGGCGAAGAGGGCCGGCACGAGGACCGTCCGGACGAGCAGCGTGTCGACCAGCACGCCGAGCCCGACGATCAGCCCCAGCTGGCCCAGGGTGACGAGGGGCAGCACCCCGAGGGCGGCGAACACCGCGGCGAGGACGACCCCCGCGCTCGTGATCACCGCGCCGGTGTGGCTGACCGCCCGCACCATCCCCTCGACCGTCCCGTGCGCGCGGGCCTCTGCCCTCGCCCGGTGGACGAGGAAGATCGTGTAGTCGATGCCGAGGGCGACGAGGAAGAGGAAGGCGAGCAGCGGCACGTTGACGTCGAGCGCGGGGAACCCGAGGAGGTGCGTGCCGACCCACGTGCCGGCACCGATCGCGGCCAGCGCGCTCCCGGCGTTGGCGATGGTGAGCACCACGGGCGCCACGAGGGCCCGCAGCAGCCCCACCAGGATGACCAGCACGACGGCGAGGACGAGCGGGGCGACGAGCCGCAGGTCGCGTGAGGACGCCGTGCGGACGTCGAGGTCCTCGGCGCTCGGCCCGCCGACCACGGCGCCGGCCCCGGGCACGGCGTGCACCGCTGCCCGCGCCGCGCGCACCACGTCCCGGCTCTGCTCGGAGCCGGGCGCCGCCCCGGCGACGACGGCGAGCCGGGTCAGCCCTGAGGCCGAGGTCGCCGTCGCAGTCGCCCGCACGACGCCGGGGACCGTGGTGACGGCCTCCTCGACGGCCGCGGCGGCGGCGGTGCGGGCCACCACGGTCAGCGGCTGGGACTCCCCTGTGGGGAAGTGCCGAGCGAGCACGTCGAGTCCCCGGGCCGACTCCGACGCGACGCGGAACTGCTCCGTCTGCGTGAGGCCGATGCGCGTCCTGACGAGACCGCTGGCGAGGAGCGCGACGACAGCGAGTGACACCGCGACGACGGCACGCGGCCGCGCGCTCACCGCGGTCGCGACCCGGTGCCACAGTCCGCCCCGCACGCCGGCGTGGTCCCCGGGCCGCGGGACGAACGGCCAGAAGACGCCTCGCCCGACCAGGGCCAGCGCCGCGGGCAGGACGAGCAGCGCGAAGGCGAGCGCCACGAGGAGCCCCGCCGCGGCCGCGACGCCGAGGCCCCGGGTGCTGGGCACCGCCGCAGCGACCAGGGTGAGCAGCGAGAGGACCACCGTGAGGTTGCTGGCGACCATCGCGCCGGCGCTGGCGCGCAGGGCGGTCCGCAGGGCAGCCCGGTGCGACTCCTCCCGCTGCAGCTCCTCGCGGTACCGGGAGACCAGCAGCAGGGCGTAGTTGGTGCCGGCGCCGAAGACCAGCACGCTGATGACGCCGGCGTCGAACTGCAGGCCGCAGGCCTGGCCCATGGCGGCCGTGACGCGGCCGGCCACCGAGTCGGCGACCCCGACGACGGTGAGCGGCACCAGCCACAGCACGGGCGAGCGGTAGGTGAGCAGCAGGAGCAGGGCAACCACGCCGACGGTGACGGCCAGGAGGGTGGTGTCGGCCCCGTCGAAGGCCGCGGCGATGTCGGCACCGAAGGCCGGTCCCCCGGTGATCTGGACGGCGACGCCGGGCGGCGCGGAGGCGCGGGCCACGTCGCGTAGCGACGCGACGGTCCCCGCGATCTCGCTGTTCGGCCGCTCGCTGTCCACCGGCACCGCGACGATGGCCGCCCGGCCGTCCTGCGACACCACCGTGGGCCCGGCCTGCTGACCCGCCGAGGACGCCACCCGGCGACCCACCGAGGTGGCGGCCGCCACGCCGGCCCGGCCCAACCGCACACCGTCGGTGCGGGTGAACACGGCCACGACGGGTGACAGCCGGTGACCCGGGAGCTGCTGCTCGAGCCGGGCAGCCGCCGCGGACTCCGACGATGACGGCAGGGAGCCCACTGCTCCCGGTGCTGCGGCGGAGCCGAGGGCGGCGGCGGCGCCGAGGGTGAGCAGCAGCGCCGTACCCAGGGTGGCCCAG
>JAICIN010000026.1 GCA_025924375.1 Dermatophilaceae bacterium
GCCACTCCTCGTCGAGCGGCACGCCGACCAGCTCCGCGTCCATGACCTCGCACGCCGACTCGATCGAGGAGTGCGCCACGCGTGTCGCGGCCACCCGGAACGGGCGCACCCCATCGGGTGCGTTCGCCCGAGCGGTATGCCGGGCCGTCACCAGGGCGGACAGGTTGCCGATGGTGCCACCGGGCACGAAGACGCCGCCGGCCTCGGGCGGCAGGCCCGCGAGGTCGGCGATCCAGCGCAGCGCCTGGTTCTCGGCGTAGACCGCGCCGGCCCCCTCGAGCCACGAGCCGCCGTAGATCGAGGAGGCACCGACGACGAGGTCGAACATCGCGGCCGCCTCGGTCGGTGCACACGGGATGAAGCTGAGGTAGCGCGGGTGGTCGGTCGAGATGCAGGCCTGGGCCAGCTTGTCCTCGAAGAGCGACAGGGCCGCCGTCCCGCCGATGCCGTCGGGGGTGATCGTCTCGCCGACGAGGCGGTCGAGCTCGGCCTGGCTGCGTGGCCCGTCGAGGGGCACCGGGTCGAGCTTCAGGCGGTCCGCGGAGTACGCGAGGATCGCCTCGCCGAGGGTCTCGAGCTGCTGGTCCGTGTAGCCGTGCACCCGTGGAGTCTAGGGTCGGGCGCCGGGCAGCAGGACCGCCGCGAGCGCCGCCGCGTCGTCGACGACGGCATACGGCTGCGCCTCCTCGAGGAGCTCACGGACCCCGGCGCCCCAGGTGACCGCGACGGCGGCCATCCCGGCCGCGCGTGCAGCCTGCACGTCGACGACGGCGTCGCCGACGTAGACGCACTCGGCCGGCTCGACGTCGAGGACTGCGGCGGCGTAGAGCAGCGGCTCCGGGTCAGGCTTGTGGCGGCTGGTCTCGTCCTGGCCGGCGAGCACGTCTATGCGGCCCTCGAGGCCGAGTGCCCGGATCCCCAGCCGGACGGTCTCCGCCTTCTTGCTCGAGACCACCCCGGTGCGGACACCGGCCCGGTCGAGCTGCTCGATGACGCGGGCCATGCCCTCGACCTCCTCGATGAGGTCGTCGTGGTGGGCGAGGTTCCACTCGCGGTAGACGCGGATGAGCTCCTCGGCGCGGCCGGGGTAGCGCTCCTCGAAGACCGGCAGGAGCGGGCGGCCGATCCACGAGCGGACCTCGTGCTCCTCGGCGGTGAGGCCGGTCACCGTGCCGATGGCGTGGTGGTAGGACGCGACGATGAGCGGGATGGTGTCGCCGACGGTCCCGTCGAAGTCGAAGAGCACCACGGGCCAGCGAGGGGTCACGAGAGCCGAGGATAGGCGCCCGCCGGACCGCCCGGGACGGTGACCTCCGGGACGGGGACCTCCGGCCCGGCGGCGCCCGGAGGCAGCGTGGGCCGGGACGGCCTCGGCGTGGATCGAGTACCGTCGATGAACGCAGTGACAGCGTCGGACCGACGCATCCGCAGGCTTCGTCGTGAAGTGGAGGACGCCCATGGCACCCACGCCCGAGCCGGCGGCCACGCCCACCGGCAGACGCGGTTGGGGAAGCCTTGACGCAGACCGGGCGATGGGGCGGGACGAGGCGGACGCCACCGCACACCTGCTCAAGGCCGTCGCGGACCCGGTCCGGCTCCGGGTCCTGGGCGCCATCCGGGCGGCCAAGCACCGCGAGGCCTGCGTCGGCGACCTGACGGCGGCCGTGGGGCTCTCCCAGCCCACCGTGAGCCACCACCTCAAGGTGCTCACCGAGGCGGGCCTGCTGCGGCGCGAGCGGCGGGGCACCTGGGCGTGGTACGCCGTGGTCCCCGAGCGGCTCGACGACCTCGCGTCGATCTTCCGCGACCCGGCTCGGTAGTTTCGGGGCATGCCTTCCGCGCTGCGCGAGCTCGTGCACCCGAGCTGGGCCGAGGCCCTGGCGCCCGTGGAGGCGCGCGTGGCCGAGCTCGGTGGCTTCCTGCGCGAGGAGCTGGTCGCCGGTCGGGGCTACCTTCCCGGCGGGGAGCGCGTCCTGCGGGCGTTCGAGCGGCCGCTGGGCGACGTGCGGGTGCTCATCGTCGGCCAGGACCCCTATCCCACACCCGGTCACGCCGTCGGCCTCTCCTTCTCCGTGGCGCCGCAGGTGCAGCCGGTGCCCCGGAGCCTGCAGAACATCTACACCGAGATGGTCGCGGACCTCGGCGTCCCGAGGCCGACCACCGGTGACCTCAGCCCCTGGGCCGAGCGCGGGGTGCTGCTGCTCAACAGGGTGCTCACCGTGCGGCCGGGGACCCCGGGCAGCCACCGGGGCCGGGGGTGGGAGGAGGTCACCGACCGCGCGATCGCGGCCCTCGTCGAGCGCGGGGGCCCGCTCGTGGCCGTGCTGTGGGGCCGTGACGCACGCAACCTCGCTCCCGCCCTCGGCGGCATCCCGAGGATCGAGTCGGCGCACCCGTCCCCGCTGTCGGCGAGATCCGGGTTCTTCGGCTCGCGCCCGTTCAGCCGGGCCAACGAGCTGCTCGGCCAGCAGGGTGCCGAGCCGATCGACTGGAGGCTTCCGTGAAGGAGAGCGACATGACCACGGCAGACCGCACGAAGGAGCCGGTCGCCGACCCCGCTGCCGACGCCACCCACCTGCCCCCGGCCGGCAGGGTCTGGACCCGCTACGTCGCCATCGGCGACTCCTTCACCGAGGGGATGTGCGACAGCGACCCCGCGGCCGACGACCAGTTCCTCGGCTGGGCCGACCGCCTCGCCGGGCACCTCTCCTCGGTCGCCGCCCGCGAGGGGCGGCAGCTGTCCTACGCCAACCTCGCGGTGCGCGGGCGGCTGCTCGAGGACGTCGTCGGCCCCCAGCTCGACGCGGCCGTCGCCCTCCGTCCCGACCTCGTCTCCATGGTCGGCGGCGGCAACGACATCCTCCGGCCCAAGGCCGACCTCGACTCGATCGCGCAGCGGCTCGAGGACGCGGTCGTGCGCATCCAGGGGGCCGGCGCCGACGTCCTGCTCGCCACACCCGTCGACCCGGCGGACGCCCCGCTGATCCGCCACCTGCGCGGCCGGCACGCCATCCACACGGCGAACCTCTTCAGCATCGCCCAGCAGCACGGCTGCTACATCGTCAACCAGTGGGGGCTCCGCGCGCTCCGGGACTGGCGCATGTGGGCCGAGGACCGCATCCACATGACGAGCGAGGGCCACCGGCGGGTCGCCCTCAGCGCCTTGTCGGCACTGGGCCACGACACGGGCGTGGCGGACTGGCGGACACCGCTCGCGCCGGCGCCCATCCCGGGGCGCCGGGAGGCCGCCGCCGCCAACGCGGCGTGGGCCCGGGAGTACCTCGGGCCGTGGGTGCAGCGCCGGCTGCGGGGCCGCTCGTCCGGCGATGCCGTCCTGCCCAAGCGCCCGGCACTGGCTCCCGTCCCGCCGGGCTGGCCCACGCCGGCCGGGGCCGCCGTGCGAGCGCAGTAGTGGGCGCCATGCGCGAGCAGTAGTAGGACGTCCAACTACCATCGGGGGATGCCAGCGACGAGGCTGATGCCGACGGAGGAGGGCGAGGAGCTGCTCGCCCTCACCCGGGAGATCTGCGACAAGGCGCTGCGCCCCCGTGCCGACGAGGCGGAGGAGCGCGCGGCCGGCTCCCCCGAGCTCCCCCGCGACATCTTCCGCACCCTGGGCCGCGCGGGCCTGCTCTCCCTGCCCTACCCGGAGGAGTACGGCGGCGGCGGCCAGCCGTACGAGGTCTACCTCCAGGTCGTCGAGGAGATCGCCTCCGCGTGGATGAGCATCGCCGTCGGGGTCTCGGTGCACTCGCTGACCTGCTACCCGCTGGCCCGGTTCGGCACCGAGTCGCAGCGCCGGGCGCTCCTGCCCGCCATGCTCTCCGGCGAGCAGCTCGGCGCCTACTGCCTCTCCGAGCGCCAGGCCGGCTCCGACGTCGGCTCGATGACGACGCGGGCGACGCCCGACGGCCCCGCGACGCCACGCTCCTACCGGGTCAAGGGCACCAAGGCGTGGATCTCGCACGCGGGGCACGCCGACTTCTACACCGCGTTCGTGCGGACCTCCGACGACGGCAGCCGGGGCCTGTCCTGCCTCGTCGTCCCGGGGGACGCGCCGGGCCTCGCCTTCGGCACGCCCGAGAAGAAGATGGGCCTGCACTGCGACCCGGTTGCCGAGGTGCACTTCGAGGGCGTCGAGGTCGCCGCCGACCGCTTGGTCGGCACCCCCGGCCAGGGCATGGCCATCGCGCTCTCGGCGCTCGACTCCGGACGGCTCGGGATCGCCGCTGCGGCCACCGGGCTCGCGCAGGCCGCGCTCGACCTGGCCGTGCGCTACGCCCTCGACCGGGAGCAGTTCGGACGCCCCATCGCCGACTTCGAGGGACTGGCCTTCCTCCTCGCCGACATGGAGGCCGCCGTGACGTCCTCGCGCGCGACCTACCTCCACGCGGCGCGCCTGCACGACGCGGGGCGGCCGTTCAGCCGGGAGGCCGCCGTCGCGAAGCTCGTCTGCACCGACGCCGCGATGCAGGTCACCACGGACGCCGTCCAGGTGCTGGGCGGCGCGGGCTACACGCGCGACTTCCCTGCTGAGCGATACTTCCGCGAGGCCAAGGTCACCCAGATCTTCGAGGGCACCAACCAGATCCAGCGCCTCGTGATCAGCCGGCAGCTCCTCCGCGGCTGACGTGGCGTCCACCTTCCGAAAGGCGAAATCCCTTGCGCATCAATGAATCGACCGTTGCCCTCGTCAGCGGTGGCGGCTCCGGTCTCGGCGAGGCGACCGTCCGGCGCCTGCACGCCGAGGGCGCCCACGTCGTGGTCGCCGACCTGCCCTCCTCCCGGGGCGAGGCGCTCGCCGACGAGCTGGGCGAGCACGCGCGCTTCTGCGCGGCCGATGTGCGAGACGAGGGCCAGGTGCAGGCGGCGATCGACGCCGCCCGGGAGTTCGGCACGCTGCGGGTCGTCGTCACCTGTGCGGGCGTCGGCACGCCGGGCCGCGTGGTCGGCAAGCGCGGGCCCCTGCCGCTGAAGGACTTCCAGGACGTCATCGACGTCAACCTGGTCGGCACGTTCAACGTGCTCCGGCTCGCCGCAGCCGCCATGCAGGACAACGACTCCCTCGACGGCGACCGCGGGGTGGTGGTGATGACGGCGTCGATCGCCGCCTACGACGGTCAGGTCGGACAAGCCGCGTATGCCGCGAGCAAGGGTGGCGTCGTCGGGCTCACCCTGAGCGCCGCTCGCGACCTCGCCGACAAGGGGGTTCGCGTCGTCACCATCGCACCCGGCACGTTCATGACACCCATGCTCGCCGGGCTGCCGCCCGAGGCCACCGCGGCGCTGGAGGCCCAGGTGCCGCACCCCTCCCGGCTCGGCCAGCCCGCGGAGTACGCCAGCCTGGTGGCCCACGTCGTCGACAACCCCATGCTCAACGGCGAGGTCATCCGCCTCGACGGCGCCCTGCGGATGCCGCCCCGCTGACACCTCGCGCTTCCCCGTTCGAGGTGTCACCGGGCCTCGACGCGTCCCGGTAGCACCTCGAACCAGGGAATGAGGAGGCGACGGAGGGTCAGGGGCGAGGGATTGCTCGCTCCTCGGCGACGCTGTTGCCTCCGTCGACGACCACCACCTGGCCGGTCACGTAGGAGGCGCCGGGGCGGGCGAGCCACGCGACCGCCGAGGCGACCTCCGCCGGGGTGCCCGAGCGTCCCAGCGGGACCGTCCGCCCCTCGGCCACCTCGTGCTCCGTCTGCGAGCCGGTCTCGATCCAGCCGGGGGCGACGACGTTGGCCGTGACCCCGTGCGGTCCCTCGTCGACCGCGACCGCCCGCGCCAGACCCACCATCCCGGCCTTCGCGGCGGCGTAGGCCACCTCGCCGCGCATCCCCAGGAGCGCGCCTGTGACGCTGGCGACCATGACGACCCGGCCCTGCCGGCTGCGACGCAGGTGTCCGAGGGCCGCTCGGGTGACGAGGAAGGCCGTGTCGAGGTTGCGCTCGATCGACTGCCGCCACCGCTCGGGGGAGGTGCCGAGGAGGTCGCCCTGGAGGTAGTCGGGGTCGGTGACCGAGACCATGCCGGCGTTGTTGACGAGCACGTCGAGGCGGCCGAACGCCGACACAGCCTCTGCGACCAGGGACGCGGCAGCCTCCCCGCGCGTCAGGTCACCCACCACCGCGAGCGCCCGGACGCCGTCCGCGGCGAGCTCACGAGCCCGGTCGTGGACCCGCTCACTGGTGCCGGCCAGCACGACCGCGGCGCCGAGCGCGCCGAGCTGGCGCGCCGCGGCATACCCGATCCCGGAGGGGCTGCCGGCCCCGGTGACCACGGCCACGCGGTCGCCCAGGTCGAACGCGGGAGGGACCGGCATGGCGGGCAGTCTGCCATGCGGCACGCACGAGACCCGGCCATCTCATACCTGGCCGGGTCCACCGCCATTGTGACCGCGGCGGCCCGGCCGCCCGGCGACCGACACGCGGCCCACGCCTGCCCGTCGGGCGCGCCAGTCACCCGGGCCAGGCGGCCCCGACGAGCGTTCTCCGTCGGGGGTCAGACGGAGTCGGCGAAGGCCTGCTCGAGGACGTCGAGCCCCTCGGACAGCAGCTCGTCGCCCGCCGAGAGCGGCGGCAGGAAGCGGAAGACGTTGCCGTAGGTGCCGCAGGTCAGCGTGACGAGTCCCGCGGCGTGGCAGGCCTTGTTGACGCGGGCGGTGAGGTCGGCGTCCGGCGTCTTGCGCTCGAGGTCGCTGACGAGCTCGACGGCCAGCATCGCGCCACGGCCCCGGATGTCACCGACCACGCCGAACTTGTCGGCGATCGCCTCGAGGCGCGGGCGGAACAGCGCCTCCACCTGGCGGGCGCGCTCGCAGAGGTTCTCGGCCCTCATCGTCTCGATGGCGCCGAGGGCCGCCGCGCAGGCCACCGGGTTGCCGCCGTAGGTGCCCCCGAGGCCGCCGGGGTGGACGGCATCCATGAGGTCGGCCCGCCCCGTGACCGCGGCGAGCGGCATCCCACCGGCGATGCCCTTGGCGGTCGTGACGAGGTCCGGCACGACGTCCTCGTGCTCCGAGGCGAACCAGTCGCCGGTGCGGCAGAAGCCGGTCTGGATCTCGTCGGCGACGAACACGATGCCGTGCTCACGGCACCAGTCGGCGACACGCCGGACGAAGCCGGGAGCCGGCACGATGAAGCCGCCCTCGCCCTGGATGGGCTCGAGGATGACGGCCGCGGTGTTCTCCTCGCCGACCTGCGTGTGGACACCCTGGGTGAACACCTCGAACGCCTCGTCGGCGCAGGCGTCTGCGCCGGTGGGCCAGCGGTAGGGGTAGGCCATCGGCATGCGGTGGATCTCGCCGGCGAACGGCCCGAAGCGGTGCTTGTAGGGCATGTTCTTCGCGGTGAGCGCCATCGTGAGGTTCGTGCGTCCGTGGTAGCCGTGCTCGAACGCGACGACCGCCTGCCGTCCAGTGGCGTGGCGGGCGATCTTGACGGCGTTCTCCACGGCCTCGGCGCCGGAGTTGAACAGCGCGGAGCGCTTCTCGTGGTCTCCGGGCGTCAGCTCGGCGAGCTGCTCGCACACCGCCAGGTACTCCTCGTAGGGCGTGACCATGAAGCAGGTGTGGGTGAAGTCGGCGACCTGCTGCCGCACCGCCTCGACGACCCGTGGCGCCGCGTTGCCCACCGTCGCGACCGCGATGCCCGAACCGAAGTCGATGAGCTGGTTGCCGTCGACGTCGACGAGGATCCCGCCTCCTGCGCGCTCCACGTAGACGGGCAGGCCGGTGCTGACGCCGGCGGAGACCGTCGCGGTCTTGCGGGCCTGCAGCTCCTGCGAGCGCGGGCCGGGGATGGTGGTGGCCAGGATGCGTCTCTGCTCGATCACCGCTCGATCATAGGACCGGCCCGGACGAACGAGCCGGCCCGGACGGGACATCCCGCCACTACGGTGAGCGCATGGCAGCAGCCAAGGCGAGCTCCCCCGCCGTCGAGGTCGAGGTGGGCGACCGTGACGTGCGGATCAGCAACCCCGACCGTGTCTACTTCCCCGAGCGCGGCGAGACCAAGCTCGACCTCGTCGGGTACTACCTCTCCGTCGGTGACGGCCTCGTCAACGCGCTGCGGGAGCGGCCGTGCATGCTGCACCGCTTCCCCGAGGGGGTCGGCGGCGAGAAGGTCCACCAGAAGCGGGTGCCTCGTGGGGCGCCGCCGTGGGTCGAGACGGTGCGCGTGCACTTCCCGCGCTACGACCGCGACGCCGACGAGCTGTGCGTGACCGAGCTGGCGCAGGTCATCTGGGCCGTGCAGATGTCGACGGTCGAGTTCCACCCGTGGAACAGCCGGCGGGCCGACACCGAGAAGCCGGACGAGTGGCGCATCGACCTCGACCCGGGTCCTCACTGCCCGTGGTCGAGGGTGCAGGAGGTGGCCCACACGGTGCACGAGGTGCTCGACGAGCTCGGGGCCACCGGTTGGCCGAAGACCAGTGGCGGCAAGGGGATGCACGTCTACGTCCGCATCGCGCCGGACTTCGGCTTCACGGACGTGCGCCGTGGCGCCCTGGCCTTCGCGCGCGAGGTCGAGAGGCGTATGCCGGACGACGTCACCACGACGTGGTGGCGCAAGGACCGCGACCCCGAGGACCTCTTCGTCGACTACAACCAGAACGCGCGCGACCACACCATCGCCGCCGCCTACTCCGTCCGCGGCAACCCGCGCGGCACCGTGTCCACCCCGATCCGCTGGGACGAGGTCGACGACGTCGCGCCCGACGACTTCACCATCGCGACCGTGCCGACCCGCTACGCCGAGCTCGGCGACCTCCACGCCGGGATCGACGACGCGGTGTTCTCCATGGCGCCGCTCCTCGAGTGGGCGGAGCGGGACGAGCGCGAGGGCCACGAGACGCCGGCCGCCCCCGAGGGCGGCGACTGAGACCGAGCCGCCTGGCCGGCATACGCGCCTCTTTCGCCCTGTTCTGGCCGCAGCAGCGGCGCTATCCTGACCCGTATGCCGTTGATGCGGGTTCGCGACGCCGCCACCTTCCTGGGGGTGAGCGACGACACCGTGCGCCGCTGGGTGGACAGCGGCGCGCTCGAGGCGCGCTCCGACGACACGGGCCGGATGGTGGTCGACGGCTACCGCGTCGCGCTGCTCGCCCGGGAGCAGGCGCACGCCGTGCCCGACCCGTCGGGCGTGGGGCGGTCCGCGCGCAACCGGTTCGTCGGCCTCGTCACCGGGATCGAGACCGACAAGGTCATGGCCCAGGTGGAGCTGCAGTGCGGGCCGTTCCGGGTCGTCTCGCTCATGAGCAGCGAGGCCGTGCGCGACCTCGGCCTGGAGCTCGGCACGGTCGCGGTGGCGGTGGTGAAGTCCACGACGGTCATCGTCGAGACGCCGCCGGGCGCGTCGTGAGGGCGCCGCTGGGCGCTGCAGGAGCCGCGGTGGTGGTCCTCGCCACGGCGGCCTGCGGCGGCCCCTCGTCGAGCGCCCCGCCTCGTGGCCAGGAGCCGGTGTCCGCGGCCGCGGGCGGCACCGGCCGCGCCCTGACGGTCTTCGCCGCGGCGTCGCTGCAGCAGACCTTCACCCGCATCGGCACGCAGTTCGAGCACGCCCATCCCGGGGTGAGAGTGGTCTTCAGCTTCGCCGGGTCCTCCGACCTGGCCGCGCAGCTCGTCCAGGGGGCACCGGCCGACGTCTACGCCTCCGCCGACACCCGCACCATGGGTGAGGCGGTGAGCGGCGGGGTGGTCGAGGGCGCGCCGGTGGTGTTCGCGACGAACACGCTGGAGATCGCCGTGCCCCCGGGGAACCCGGCCCGGGTGCGGTCCTTCGCCGATCTCGCGCGGCCCGGGCTCAAGGTCGTGGTCTGCGCCCCGCAGGTCCCGTGCGGCTCGGCGACGGACCGGGTCGAGGGGGCCAGCGGCGTGGCCCTGAGGCCGGTCAGCGAGGAGCAGTCCGTCACCGACGTGCTGGGCAAGGTCATGACGGGCGAGGCGGACGCCGGGCTGGTCTACGTCACGGACGTCCGCAGGGCCGGGTCGCGGGTGGACGGTGTCCCGTTCGCCCAGTCACGTGTCGCCGTGAACACCTACCCCGTCGCGGTCGTGAAGCGCAGCCGGAACCCTGCGCTGGCACGGCAGTTCGTCACAGCGGTCACCGGCGCCTCCGGGCAGGACGTGCTCCGCGCGGCGGGGTTCGGTGCGCCCTAGCCCCGCGGTCCGCCGCCCGACACCGGCGGTCTCCGGCCTCGGCCGGCCCTCGTGGCTGCTGGTGCCGGCCGCGCTGGGCATGCTCTTCATCCTGCTGCCGGTCTGCGCGATGCTGACGCGGATCTCCTGGCCCGACCTGCCGGCGCTGGTGGGCTCGCCGTCGTCGGTCGCGGCACTGCTGCTCAGCCTGCGCACGTCGCTGGCCAGCACCGCCCTGTGCGTCCTCCTCGGCACGCCGATGGCGGTGGTGCTGGCGCGCACCTCGTTCCGGGGCCAGGGGGTGCTGCGGTCCCTGGTCCTGCTGCCGCTCGTGCTGCCTCCTGTCGTCTCGGGCATCGCGCTGCTCTACACGTTCGGGCGGAGGGGGCTGCTCGGGCACACCCTGGACGTCCTCGGGATGCAGGTCGCCTTCACCACCACGGCGGTCGTCATGGCGCAGACGTTCGTGGCCCTGCCCTTCCTCGTCGTCAGCCTCGAGGGTGCCCTGCGCACCGGCGGCCAGCGCTACGAGGAGGTGGCTGCGAGCCTGGGCGCCCGCCCGAGCACCGTCTTCCGCCGCGTCACGCTGCCGCTGGTGCTTCCGGGGCTCGTCTCCGGCGCCGTGCTGTCGTTCGCCCGCTCCCTCGGCGAGTTCGGGGCGACGATCACGTTCGCCGGCAGCCTGCAAGGGGTGACCCGGACCCTGCCCCTCGAGATCTACCTGCAGCGGGAGACCGACCCCCAAGCCGCGGTCGCCCTCTCGATCCTGCTCGTCGCGGTCGCCACGCTGGTCATCGGGACCACCGGCCGCCGGCGGGGGCTGCTGTGACCCTCCAGGCGAGCTTCTCGGTCGGCGCCAGGGGGGTCGAGGCGACCCTCGAGGTCGCCGCGGGCGAGACGCTCGCGGTGCTGGGTCCCAACGGGGCCGGGAAGTCGACGGTCCTCGGCGTGCTGGCCGGTCTCGTGCGCCCGGACAGGGGCCGAGGGACGCTCCGCGGCCGCGCGCTCTTCGACACCGGGTCGGGGGACCGCGAGGTGTGGGTGCCGGCGCACGCCCGCCGCGTCGCGCTCATGGCCCAGGAGCCGCGCCTCTTTCCCCACCTGAGCGCGCTGGACAACGTCGCCTTCGGGCCGCGCAGCCAGGGCGCGCGGCGGTCCCGGGCACGCCGCCTGGCGCGCGGCTGGCTGGAGTCGGTGGACGCGGCCGACCTCGCCGCCCGCCGACCGGCGCAGCTGTCGGGCGGCCAGGCCCAGCGCGTGGCCCTCGCCCGGGCGCTCGCGGCCGACCCGGAGCTGCTGCTGCTCGACGAGCCGATGGCCGCCCTGGACGTCGCGGTGGCACCCGCCATGCGGCAGCTGTTGCGTGAGGCGCTGAGGGACCGCGCGGCGGTCGTCGTGACCCACGACGTCCTCGACGCCGCGCTGCTCGCCGACCGCGTCGTGGTCCTCGACGGTGGCCGGGTCGTCGAGGACGGCCGGACGGAGACGGTGCTCAGCCGGCCGCGGAGCCCCTTCTCCGCCAGGATCGCCGGGCTCAACCTGCTCCGCGGGCGCTCGCGTGGCACCGCTGTCGTGACCGACGCGGGCCTCCACGTCGAGGGCATGCCGGAGGACGGGCTGCGAGACGGAGATGCCGCGGTGGCGGTGTTCAGCCCCAACGCGGTCGCGGTCTACCGCACTGCCCCCACCGGCAGTCCCCGCAACGTCATGACCGGGGTGGTCACGGAGGTGGAGCCGCACGGCCACCAGGTCCGGATCCGCATCCCCGGCGTCACCGCCGACGTCACGCCGGCCGCCGTGGCCGAGCTCGACCTGGCGCCCGGCGTGGAGGTGGTCTTCACGGTCAAGGCCAGCGAGGTGGCGGTCTACCCGGCGTGAGGCCCCCGTGGGGAGCTCGGCGCCCGGCTGGCGGTCCGGTCGTCCGGCGCGGCCGCGGCTGCCTGGTCCCCCGGCGTGCCCGCGGGACGCTGGTCGTCGGTCGCGACGGTCGCCGGGCCGGTCTGGGCCAATGGCTGCCCGGTCGCCACACCGACCCCGTCGAGGCGGTCCCACGCCGACGGCTCAGCCTCCTGCAGCGGCACGTGCCGGTCCAGGAGACGGCCCCACCAGCCGCCGCTCGAGTGCTTCCGGGAGCCGACCTCGTGGTGCTGTGCCATGGATCCGTTATGCCCTTCGGTGCTGGGAGCTGGCCGGACGCCGGCCGGGCAAAGTCTGGACGCGGACTGTGCGCCCCAGCGGACAGGGCCGACCAACCGGCCGAACCGCCCCAAACCCGCACACATGATTGTGCCGCACGTGCCGGCAGGGGACGCACGCCGCGCCGGCCAGCGCACTTTGTGACGGCACAGAACACCTATTGCTCTGTCGCGACCGCAGCACATAGCGTGAGCGCGCTCCGCCCCGCGGCCGCACGAGCGGTCGACGTGTGAGTGGACACCACCACGACGAAAGCAGGTGAGCATGGCGGAGGTCGAGTCCAAGCAGGCGGGGCTTCGCGCGGGCGCAGTCGGTCTGGGCGGCGCGGTGATCATGTCGGCGGCCCTCATGGGTCCCGCCGTCTCGGTCTACTTCAACCCCCAGGTGGCCGCCTCGCACGCAGGCGTGGCGACGCCGTTCGTGTTCGTCGTGGGCATGGTCGTCATGCTCGTCGTCGCGAACGGCGTCATGGAGATGAGCCGAGTGCTCCCGAGCGCCGGCGCCTTCTACACCTACGTGTCACGCGGGATCGGGCCGAAGAGCGGCTTCGTCACGGGCGCCCTGATGTTCGCGGCGTACGCCCTGCTCGTCCCGGCGGAGCTGGCCCTGATCGGCATCTACACCCACGACGTCCTCGCCGACCTCGGGGTCAACATCCACTGGACGATCATCTCGGCCGTCTTCACCGTCCTGCTCGTCGTGCTCTCGCTCGAGGGCATCAACGGCTCGCTGCGCACGGCGCTCGTCCTCTTCACCGCCGAGGTCGTCGTCATCCTGACCCTCAGCGTCATCGTGCTCGCGAAGGGCGGCGCGCACGGGCTGACGCTCGCACCGCTCAACCCGGGCAACTCCAGTGGCGGCATGTCCGGCATCGCGCTCGGGATGGTGTTCGCGATCCTCAGCTTCGTCGGGTTCGAGGCGGCCACGACGCTGGGCGAGGAGGTCCGTGACAGCCACCGCAACGTGCCCCGCGGCATGTTCCTGGCCCTGCTGTTCGTGGGCGCCATCTACCTGTTCTGCACCTACAGCGAGATGGTGGGCTTCGGCGTCGGCGGCGTCGACCGGCTCACCAGCGACGCGGCACCGTTCACGACCCTGGCGAACGAGTACGCGCCCTGGATCAAGCTCCTCGTCGGCCTGGCCGGCATCTCGAGCATCTTCGCCGTGACGATGAACACGAACAACGGCGTGGTGCGGATCATCTTCGCGATGGCCCGTGAGCACATGCTTCCGGTCGGCCTCGCGAAGGTGCACCCGAGGCACCACACCCCCGTGGCGGCGATCTGGCTCAACGCGGGGTTCGCCGTGGCCCTGACGTTCGGCGTGGGGCTCTTCGCGGGGCCGTTCAACACCTACGTCTACCTCGGCTCCATCCTCACCCTGGCGATCATCCCGGTGTACCTGCTGACCCAGGTCGCCTGCATCCGGCACTTCGGAGGCGAGCGGAGGCCCGAGCGCTCGGTCCTGCGCCACGCCGCGCTCCCGGTGCTCGCCATGGCCCTCCTCCTCATCCCGGTCTACGGGCAGGTCTACCCCGTGCCTGCGGCGCCGCTGAACGTGTTCCCCTACCTCGTGCTCCTCTACATCGTGGCCGCAGCCCTGTATGCCGTGGCGCTGGGCAGGCGGCGACCGGACGCCCTGGCGCGGGCGGGAGCCGTCCTCGCCACCGGCGAGAGCGAGACGCCGGGCGACGCGGCGGCCCCCGACGGGCGGCGACTGGACCTCCCGGCCGAGGAGCAGGTGTGAGTCGTCCGAGCGGCCCGTCCCTCGCGCAGGCGCAGGCCCTCGTCGACGTCGCCCGGGCCGAGGCGGCGTCGCGCGGTGTCGCAGTGTCCGTGGCCGTCGTGGACGCCGGAGGGCACCTCCTCGCCTTCGCGAGGATGGACGGCGCCGAGGTCGCCGGGCCGACCCTGGCCGTGGACAAGGCCTACACCGCCGTCTCGCAGAGCATCGCCACCGACGAGCTCGCAGTCCTCGCCGCCCCGGGAGGTGAGCTGTACGGCATACAGGCCAACGGTGGTGGACGGTATGTCATCTTCGGCGGCGGGGTGCCGCTTCGAGCGGGCGACAGCATCGTGGGCGCGGTCGGGGTGAGCGGCGCCGCGGTGGCGCAGGACACGGCGTGCGCGCGGGCAGCCGCCGCCGCGTGGGCCGCCCGGGACGCGACGGATGACCTGGGAGAGAAGGCGTCATGATGCACCAGCTCATCGAGGGGAGCGCCGTCCCGGCCGGGGTGCGCAGTCGGCGGTGGTGGACCCCTCGAACGGCGACGTGCTCGAGGAGGCGGCCCTCGCGACGGCCGAGGACGTCGACGACGCCGTCGCGGCGGCGCGACGGGCACAGCCGGCATGGGGCGCGCTGCCGCCCGGCGAGCGCTCGGCCGCGCTGTACCGGCTGTCCGAGCTGCTCGGTGGCGCGGCCGAGGAGCTGGCCCAGCTCGAGAGCCGGCAGGCGGGCAAGCCGATCCGGCTGGCGCGCGAGTTCGACGTCCCGGGCACCGTGGACAACGTCGCCTTCTTCGCGGGGGCCGCCCGGCACCTGGCCGGGAGCGCCACCGCGGAGTACTCGCCCGACCACACGAGCTCGGTCCGCCGCGAACCGGTCGGCGTCGTCGGGTCCATCGCCCCGTGGAACTACCCGCTCCAGATGGCTGCATGGAAGGTCCTGCCGGCGGTGGCGGCCGGCAACGCCATCGTCCTCAAGCCGTCGGAGCTGACACCGCTCACGACCCTCCGGTTCGCCGAGCTCGCCCACGAGGCCGGCATACCGGCCGGTGTGGTGAACGTCGTGACGGGGACGGGGGCCGAGGCCGGCACCGCCCTCGTGCGGCACCCCGGGGTCGACATGGTGTCCTTCACCGGCTCCACGCCAGTGGGGAAGAGCATCGCCGCCACCGCTGCCGACGGCGTGAAGCGCGTGCACCTCGAGCTGGGTGGGAAGGCGCCGTTCGTCGTCCTCGACGACGCCGACCTCGAGGCGGCAGCACACGGCGCCGTCGCCGCCTCGCTGATCAACGCCGGGCAGGACTGCACCGCCGCGACGCGCGCCTACGTGCACCACTCCCAGCTCGGTGAGTTCGTCGACCGGGTGCGCGTCCTCATGGCCGGCGTGCGGGTCGGCCCGACGAGTGACCCCGGGACCGACCTCGGGGCGCTCATCTCGCGCCGGCACCGGGACCGTGTCGCCGGCATGGTCGAGCGGGCCAAGGCCGCCGGCGCGAAGGTCGTCTGCGGTGGCAGCGCCCCCGAGGACGAGCAGCTGCGCCTCGGCAGCTACTACCTGCCGACCCTCGTCGTCGACGCCGACCAGCGCTCGGAGATCGTCCAGGACGAGGTGTTCGGCCCGGTGCTCGTCGCGCTGCCGTTCCTCGACGACGACGAGGCCGTCGCGCTGGCGAACGACACGCCCTACGGGCTGGCCGCCTCGGTGTGGACGCGCGACGTGCACCGGGCCCTGCGGGCGACCGCGGAGATCCGCGCCGGCGCCGTCTGGGTCAACGACCACATCCCCATCGTCAGCGAGATGCCGCACGGCGGGATGAAGCAGTCCGGCTACGGCAAGGACATGAGCCAGTACTCGCTGGAGGAGTACACCGTCGTGAAGCACGTGATGTACGACCGGACGGCTCGCGCGGAAAAGCCTTGGCACCGCACGGTGTTCAGCTTGGGTTGAGGTCCACGGGCTGCGCGTCCGCGGGCTCCCCGGTCGCAGCCTCGCCCTCCGCTGGCTCGCCGTAGGCCGGCGTCCGGGACGGCTTGACCGCGAGCACCGGGCAGTCGGCGTCGAGGAGCACCTGCTGGGCGGTGCTGCCGGTGAGCAGCTTGCCCACCGGCGAGCGGCGGCGGATGCCGATGACGATGAGCTCGGCGTCCGCCTCGACCGCGGCGCCGAGGATCTCCTCGGCCGCCGCCCGGCCGCTCGCGGGCTGGCGCACCTCGTGCTCGATGCCCTGCGCCCCGAGCTGGCGGTCGAGCGCGTCGAGGTCGGCCGCGTCGGCGAAGACCGCGTGGGCGTTGTCGCCGTGGTGCCCGGTGTTGACGACGACGAGGCGGAGCTGTTGCCGGCCCGCGATCGTGGCGGCGGCCTCGACCGCGGCCATGCCCTCCGGAGTCGGGATGTAGCCGGCGACGACCGTCATGGGGCGACTTCCGAGGTGTGGGCCGCCTGGTCGGGGTCAGCGTCGTGCGTGCCGGGGATCTCCTCGGCGCCGGTGATGTAGGAGACGACGTCGCTCATCGAGACGTTCTTCGGCTCCACGATCCCGGCCCGCCGCCCGAGGCGGTGGACGTGGATGCGGTCCGCCACCTCGAACACCGCCGGCATGTCGTGGCTGATGAGGACCACGGGAAGTCCCCGGCCGCTGATCCGCTTGATCAGCTCGAGCACCTGGGCGGTCTCCCGCACGCCGAGCGCCGCCGTGGGCTCGTCCATGATCACGACCTTGCTGCCGAACATGGCTGCCCTCGCGACCGCGACGGCCTGCCGCTGCCCGCCCGAGAGGGTCTCGACCGGCTGGGTGATGTCCTGGATCGTCGCGATGCCAAGGGCGTTCAGCTCCTTCCGGGCGGCCGAGCGCATGGCCTTCTTGTCCAGCAGGCGCAACGAGCCGAGGAGCCCTTCCCGGCGGATCTCGCGACCCAGGAACAGGTTGCTCGCGATGTCGAGCGCCGGCGCGACGGCGAGCGTCTGGTAGACGGTCTCGATCCCCTGTTGCCGCGCCTCCAGCGGCGAGTGGAACGCGACCGGCTTCCCGTCGAGGGTCACCGTCCCGGCGTCCGGGGTGAGGGCGCCGGTCAGGGCCTTGATGAGGCTGGACTTGCCGGCACCGTTGTCCCCCACCACGGCGAGGACCTCGCCCGGGTAGAGGTCGAAGTCACAGCCGTTGATCGCCGTGACGTGGCCGTACCTCTTGACCAGCCCGCGAGCGGTCATCACCGGGGTGCGGTCGCCCACGGCGCCGGAAGAGGCGGCGGGGCCGGGGGTCTGGACGGTCTGGGTGCTCATCAGCCCCTCCTCCGGGTGGCCTGGTCGAAGGCGACGGCGGCGATGACGAGGACACCGGTCGCCAGGTTCTGGTAGTTCGAGTCGATGCCCATCTGGGTCAGCCCACTGCGCAGGATCGCGACGATCAGCGCGCCGATGATGGTCCCGACGACGCCGCCGCGGCCGCCGAACAGGCTCGTCCCGCCGATGACCACCGCGGTGATGCTGTCGAGGTTCCCGGTCTGGTAGGCGTTCGGGTCGGCGGTCGGGGTGCGTCCCAGGGCCATCCAGGCCGCGAACCCGTAGATGACGCCCGCCACGGCGTAGACGCTCACCAGGGTGCGGTCGATGTGGATGCCGGTGAGGCGAGCCGCCTCGGGCTCGTTGCCCACGGCATACACGTGTCTTCCCCACGCCGTCTTGCTGAGGACGAACCACATCAGGACGAAGAGCAGGGCGGCGAGGATCATGCCCATCGTGAACTGGACCCGCCCGAAGAGGTAGAGCGAGGTGCCCAGCCAGGTGAGCAGCCCGTCGGGGACCGGGTAGGTGGTGCCGCCGCTGTAGAGGTTGGTGACGGCCGTCATCACGGCCAGCATGCCCAGCGTGACGATGAAGGGCGGCAGCTTGATCCGGGTGACCAGGAGCCCCGAGACCGTCGCCACCACCGTGCAGGCGACCAGCCCGAGCAGGATCGCCACCGCGCTCGGGGTGCCGCCGATGGTGAGCCGGGTGAGGAGCAGCGTGCCGAAGACGGCGATGGCGGCGTTGGCCAGGTCGATGCCCGCGGTGAGGATGATCAGCGTCTGCCCGAGGGCGAGGGTGCCGATCACGACGGACTGCTGGACGATCAGCGAGAAGTTGTCGATGTTGAAGAACGTCGTCGTGCTGACCGAGAAGACGATGATGGCGAGGACGAGGGCGGCGGTGGGGCCGAGGACGGGGTAGCGCGCAAAGGTCCGGCGCACACCGTCGGCTCGGCTGCGGCCGAGGGTTCCCGTCGCGGAGCTGGTCGTGGTGGTCATCTCAGCCCCAGCAGTTCTGGGCGCCCCACGTCGTGTCCTTCGACGTGAGTCCCGGCACCGGCTTGTCGGTGATCAGCATGGCGCCGGTGTCGATGAACCCCGACGGCTTCTTGCCCGACTTGGCGTACTCGATGACGGCGTTGACTCCGTCCTCCGCCATCTTCTTGGGAAACTGCATCACGGTGGCGACGAAGTGCCCGGCCTTGACGTCCTGCACACCCTGGCACCCACCGTCGATCGCGCCGACGCGCACCTTCCCGGTGAGGCCCTTCTCCTTGAGCGCCTGGTAGGCGCCACGGGCAGCCGGCTCGTTGATGTCGTAGACGACGTTGACCTGGTTGCCCACGCGCTGGAGGAGGTTCTCCATCGCCGACTGGGCCTTGGTCTGGTCACCCTGGGTCAGGGCGGTGCCGATGATGTCGGGCGTCTTCAGCGGGAGCCCCATGCCCTCGAGGAAGCCGTTGTGCCGCTGGATGCCCACGGAGGCGCTCGGGTCGAGGTCCATCATGACGATCTGCGGCTTCGTCGAGCCCAGCGTCGCCTTGACGTACTGGCCGAGGAGCTTCCCGGCCTGCTCGTTGTCGGTCGCGTAGGTCGCGGCGACGGCATTCGCCGGGGTGGTCGCGGTGTCGAGGGCGATCACGACGACGCCCTTGTCCTGGGCCGTCTTGATGGCACCGAGCACCCCGGCCGAGTTGCTCGGCGTGATGAGGATGCCCTTGACCCCCTGCTGCACCAGGTCCTCGATCGCGTTGACCTGGCCGGCGTTGTCGCCGTCGAACTTGCCGGCGAGAGCGACGAGGGAGTCACCCTGCTTCTGCGCCGCCGCCTTGGCTGACTCGCGGAGCTTGACGAAGTAGGGGTTGGTGTCCGTCTTGGTCACCAGCCCGATCTTGATCGGGCCCTTCTGCGCGGCACCGGCGGCAGAGGACCCGGGACCGGAGGTCTTGGTGGTGCTGCACGCGCTGATGCCGAGCACGGCGAGCGAGACGACGGCCAGGGCCATGCCGGCCGGCCGGTGGACGAGGTTTCGGTTCATGCGTGGTCTTCCGATCTGGAGCCGGACGGGCCGGGACTCGGGTGGTGCCGCACGGAGCAGCGGGATGCGGCAACAGTAGGAGCGCGCCCGGGGCGGGAAAATGCTTTGCGCAAACGGTTGCGCGCACACGTCGCGGGATCGGACCATGCCACGGTGAGCGCTCCCAGACCTGCTCCTCGCCTCGCCGACGTGGCGAAGCTGGCGGGCGTGTCCATCACCACCGTGTCGCACGTCGTGAACAACACCAGGCACGTCGCGCCGGGGACCCTCGAACGGGTCCGGGCCGCCCTCGACAGCCTTCAGTACGAGGCGAGCACGCCTTCGCGCACCGACCGTGCGGGACACGTCATCGGCATGCTGATCACCGGCGGTTCGAACCCCTACTTCGGCGAGCTCATCCAGGGCGTCGAGTCGGAGGCGACGCGCGCGGGCTACGTGCTGATGCTCTGCGACACCTACGACAACGCGCAGCGTGAGGCGCACGCCGTCGCGACCCTGATGGCCCACAACGTCGAGGCCGTCGTCATCGCGCCCACGCCGGGCTGGGAGGCGGCCACCCTGCCCCTGTTGCGCAAGCACAACATGCCCTTCGTCCTCGTCGACCGGGTGAGCGAGGCACGCTGCGACCAGGTCAGCACCGAGAACGAGTCGGTCTCGATCGCCCTCGTGGAGCACCTCCTCGAGCTGGGACACCGACGCGTCGGGATGCTCACCGGCCTCGAGGGGCTCTCGACCACGAGGGAGCGGCTGCACGGCTACGTCCGCGCCCACGAGCGCGCCGGACGCGCCGTCGACCAGCAGCTCGTCGTCGACGGGCACTCGACCGTCGCCGGTGGCCGGTCGGCGACCGCGACGCTGCTGCGCCTGCCCGAGCCGCCGACCGCGGTCTTCGCGGCCAACAACGCCATGACGATCGGCGCCCTGCTGGCGCTCAAGGAGGCCGGTCTGCGCGTCCCCGACCAGGTGGCGCTGGTCGCGTTCGACGACTTCGAGTGGGCGAGCGCGATCTCGCCCGCCCTGACGACGGCGGCCCAGCCGTTCCACGCGATGGGCGCCCATGCCGTGCAGCTGCTGATGCGCCGCCTCGCGGACCCCCTCGCGCCACGACGGGTGGTCCGGCTGCCCGCCGAGATCGAGCACCGCGAGAGCTGCGGGTGCGTCAGGCGCGACCTGCTCGCGGCGCCGGTCGCCGTCACGGGAACCCCGGCGTGAGCCAGCCGCAGCCCCGCCTCGACCCGCACGCCGCGCACCGGCGTGCGGGGCAGCTCCTCGCGTCGGGGCGCCGCGTCGTGCTCGGCCTCGCGGGACCGCCCGGCGTGGGCAAGTCGACCTTCGCGGGACAGCTCGTCGACGCCCTCCGCGCCGACGGGCACGAGGTCGTACTCGTGCCGATGGACGGCTTCCACATCGCCCACGCGGCACTCACCGAGCGCGGGCTCGAGACCGTCAAGGGGGCCCCGCGGACCTTCGACGTCGCCGGCTACGTCGCCCTCCTGGGCCGCCTCCGCGACTCCCCGGAGGAGACCGTGTGGGCACCCCGCTTCGACCGCGGGCTGGAGGACGCCATCGCGGCCAGCATCCCGGTCGAGCCGTCCGTGCGCCTGGTCGTGACCGAGGGGAACTACCTGCTGCTCCAGCAGGGCGCCTGGTCGCGCGTGCGGCCGCTCCTCGACGAGTGCTGGTACCTGCACGTCGACGACGCCGTCCGGCAGTCGCGCCTGGTGTCCCGTCACCGCCACCACGGGAGGAGCGAGGCCGAGGCCCGCCGGTGGGCGCTGGGCAACGACGAGTCGAACGCCGGGATCGTCGTCGCGACGCGCGGCGCCGCGGACGCGGTCGTCGACCTCGGGGGCGCTGCACCCACCCACGCGGCACCCACCGACGTGGCGGCCGGCGAGCGGGAGAGCCGATGTAGGCCTTCGGGTGATGGGTGACAGTTCTAGGTCGGTGGATCCTTGACACTCGTTACCGTCAGTGTGCACGTCGGGTCTTGGTCAGGGCACCTCCTAGGGGTCGCTTGTTGCGGACGGGGCCGGTGCTGTCGCGGCGTA
>JAICIN010000027.1 GCA_025924375.1 Dermatophilaceae bacterium
CAGCCGGAGTCGGGGACGAACCGGTGGTTGAGGGTGACGAGCAGCAGGGCGAGGAGCCAGAACATGACGCCGGCGTTGGCGCCGAGGTGCCACGCGTGGCGACCCTGTGGACCGGGCGGGGGGCCCGCAGGGCGGTGGCCGAGCGCCGTCACCGCGGCACCTCCACGACCTCGGCCGTGCGCCCGGACGGGGACGGCGCCCGGGGCGGCACGGGACGCGCCGGCGTCGTGACACTGCCGGTCCGCGCGGAGCGCGCCGACCACGCCGACCACGCCGCCACGGCGACGAAGAGCAGCAGGGCCAGCCCGTTGAGCGCACCACCCACCTCGCGGGGGCCCGAGAGGCCGCGCGCGTCGCCCACGGCGGTGCGCAGCAGGAGCGAGAGGTGGAGCAGCGCGGCCGGCACGTACATCACGCGGTGGTAGGGCAGCCGCACCCGCAGGACCGCGGGCAGGATGACCGGCGCGTGCGCCATGATCATCGACATCGTGAAGCCGAGGAAGACGGCGTGGACGCTCGCGTCGTAGGCAGGGCCCTCCAGCGACGGGCCGTGGAGGAGCCAGACGACACCGGCGACACCCAGCCAGGCGTAGCCGGCGAGGAGGCAGGCCGCGACGAACCGCGGCAGGCCGGTGCCCCGGATGGTGCGTCGGGTGACGTCGTGCGCGGCGAGCCAGCCGACGAGCGCGAGGACGGCCAGGCCGAGGAGCGGGAAGCCCCACGCCGGCCAGAGGAGCGACGCGGCGGTCGCGATGACGACGGCGACGGAGACGCCCACGAGCCGGGCGGGGGCAGGCGTGCCGAGCAGCTCGAGCCGCGCGAGCTCGAGGCGCTCGCCGGCGATCGTCAGGACGACGAAGGCCGCGAGCCAGGGGAGCAGCCTGGGAACGGGCACACCGCCGAGCCAGAGCGCCGCCCCGCCGGTCGCCATGACCGCGCCCAGCGCCTGGACGAGGACGGCGTCGTCACGCTGGCGTCGCCAGAGCCAGACGTAGAGCAGCGCCATCGCCGCGGACCCGGCCACGAGGAGCGCCTGCCCACCGCGCAGCGGCACGGGGCTGGCGACGAGGAGCAGGCCGCCCAGGCCCAGGAGGGCGGGCGCGGCGAAGCCGAGCCGGCGGCGCAGCGCGACCGCGCGCTCGAGTGCGATCAGCGTGCCGACGAAGCCGAGCACCAGCAGGGGCCCGTGGGTCTCGGGCAGCCGCTGGGAGACCGGCACGGCAGGCAGGCCCATGAGCTGGAAACCCCCGTCGATGCCGAGGAGCAGGGCGAGGGCTCCCGGCAGGAGGAAGGGGAGGCGCCGGCGGGTCATCGCGCGGCGGGTGGGGAGAGGTGGAGGTGGCAGGCGCCGGCCTCGGCGAAGGGGACCAGCCGGGCGGCGTCGTCCGGCTCGTCCCACGCCCGGAGGGCGCCCCGGACGATGCCGAGGTGCACGGCGCAGACGACCTCTGGCTCCTCCTGGGCGGCGTCGAGGAGCGGGCATCGGCGAAGCCGGATGGTGCCCACCTGGTCGGGGTCGGCGTCGTTGTCGGCGTCGGCGGCGGTGCGCGGCGCGGCGCCCCGGCGCCCGCGGGGGTCCGGCGCCGGCTCGGGCTCGAAGCCGAGGCCCTCGAGGAGCGCGACGACGTGGTCGCGGCGGTCGCCGCCCCGGGGCGCCGCCGTCCCGGCGAGTCGGACCCCCCAGCTCTCGCCCGCGGCGAGCGCGTCGTCCTGCGGCTGGGTGCTCGTGCGGGCCAGCTGCATCGCGAGCGCGGTCGCCAGCCCGGCGTACTCCGGCGCCACGGGCGCCTCCGGCGCGGCCACGGCATACCGCCAGGCCGGCCGGCCACGGCCGCCGGTGACGGCGCGCGCACGGGATGCCAACCCGGCGCGGACCAGCGCGTCGAGGTGCTCGCGCACGGTGTTCGGGTGCTGGCGCAGCGTCGCCGCGAGCTCCGCCGCGGTCGTGGGGGAGGAGCCGGCGAGCGCGTCGAGCACGCCCGAGGCGGCCCGCGAGAGGTGGGGCGACGGGACGGGTGCGCTGCGCGCCGGGGCGGGCCCGAGGCCGGCGTCGCGCCGGGCACGCAGGCCGTCTGGATTATTCACGGGAATCAGTGTATTAAATGGTGCTGTGATCCCGCCACACCAGGTGGCCGGGCCGGAGCGGAGGTCGAAGTGAACACCGTTGTCGTGGCGTCGAGCGCCCAGGACGCCGAGGCGGTCGAGGCCGTCAAGCAGCACCACGCCGAGATGGCGGGCACCCTCGCGGCGCTCGCGGGACGCCTCCTCACGGCGGCCGACGCCGACGCCGCCTCCCGCGCCCGTGAAGCCCTTGTCACGTGGGCCCGCAGCGACCTGGTCCCGCACGCGGAGGCGGAGGAGTCCGCGCTGTACCCGCTGGCCCACGCCGACACCCGGGGCAGGCTCCTCGTCGAGGCCATGATCGCCGAGCACCGGCTCCTCACCTCCCTGCTCCAGCAGCTCGCCGCCGCGTCCGACCAGGTCTCGGCGGCCGCCACCGCGCAGGCGCTGAGCGTCCTCTTCGAGAGCCACCTGGCCAAGGAGAACGACCAGATCCTGCCGCTGCTCGCCAAGCGCTCCGACGTGGCCCTCATGGACGTCCTCGGGGGCCTGCACGAGCTCCTGGGCGGCCACGACGGGCATGCGCACGACGGCCACGCCGGGCCTGAGCACGCGCACGGCCACGGCCACCCGCACGGCGACGCCGAGGGACCGGCCGGCGGCTGCGGGAGCGGCAGCCACTCGTGCGCCTGCGGCGAGAGCGACGCCGGGGAGCTGCCCGAGCTCGACGCCCGGGTGGTGCCGCACGCCATCCGCCACGCGACGGTGTTCGGCGCGCTCGACGCGGTGCGCCCGGGCGGCGGCATGGTCCTCGTCGCGCCCCACGACCCGCTCCCGCTGCTCTCGCAGATCGAGGCGCGCAACCCCGGCGTGTTCACCACGGAGTACCTCGAGCGGGGCCCGGAGGCCTGGCGCATCCGCTTCCTGCGCGCCTCCTGACCCGGCCCTGAGGGGCGGTGGGACGTCGGACGCGTCGCGTGCGGGCGGATCCCGCGCGCGACCGGGTGGGTCCTGTGGTCTCTGTCGGCCCACCCGACACCGGTGCGGCGGCGCCACCCAGAGGGCGCCGCCGCACCACCACCTCGAGCGAGCCCCAGGAGGGCCTGACCGGCAGGTGGTCCGGGCGGCAGGTGGTCCGGGCGGCAGGTGGTCCGGGCGGCAGGTAACCCGGCCGGCCGGCAACCTTCGCCCAAGGTTTCCCCACAGGGGTGAACCTTCGGCGCGCGGCCGAACCTTGGGCGAAGGCTGCCTCCCTGCTCGCCCCTCGCCGGGATGCCCGACGGCCGGGCCCTGTGGACAGAGGCCCGGGTCCGCCACTGCCGGTCACTACGGTGGCCGGCATGACGCAGATCCGGGTGAGCGCCGAGGCGGTGCGGCAGCTGGGGGAGCGGCTCGCCGACCTCGCGGCCTTCGTCGCGGACGCCCCGCGGGCCGCCCGCGACGACGCCTGGGCGCTCGGGCCGGGCGACTCCGGAGCGGCCCTCGAGGCGCTGCTCGGCGACTGGGAACACCAGCGCCGCCAGCTCGCCCAGCACCTCGACGACCTCGCCGCCGCCGCACGCGACGCCGGCGCGGCCTCCCTGCGGGCCGAGGCCCGCGCGGGCGCGGTGGTCGGCGGCCCCACCCCATGACGGTCCTGCTCGCGCCCCTTCCGGGCAGCCCCGAGGTCGTCGAGGCGCTCGCGGCCAGCCTCCGGCTGCAGGCGCAGCGCCTCGCGACCGCCCACCTCCAGCTGCTCGACGTGCGGGCCGGGGCCGTCTGGGACAGCCCGGCCGGTGCGGCGTTCGCGGCGCGGGTGCGCTGCCTGCCACCTGTCGTCGACCGCGTGGTCCAGCGCTGCGCCGGTGCCGCGCGCGAGCTGCTCGCGCTCGCCGCGGTCCTGCGCGAGTGCCAGTCCGCGTGCGAGCGCGCGAGCCGCGCCCACACCGAGGCGGTGGCGGTGCGCGACCGCTTCGGTGAGCTGATGGCCCTCGCCGAGGCGAGCGGCTCACCGGCCGAGCAGGCCCGGGCCCCGGCCTACCGCGCCCGCATGGTGCGGGCGGCGGGCGAGGTGGAGGCGAGCCTGGGGGAGCACGCCCGTGCGTGGTCGCGCTTCCGGGAGGCCGACGGCCGCTGTGCCCGGGCGCTGGGCGCGCTGGGCCGCGACGGGCTGCACGACCCCTGGCACTACGACGCCCTCACCACCGCTCGCGCGGTCACCGGCAGCATCGCGACCAACGGCGGCCCGCTGGTCGCCGTCCCGGTCCCGGCCCTCAAGGCGCTGGCGCCGGCGGTAGCCGTCGCGGGCGTGCTCGAGCTCGGCGTCGAGGCCGTGCTCTGGGGCGCCTACGGCGACGGCAGCGGCCGGGCGCTGGCGGCGAGGGCGGGGGCGGTGGTGGGCGTCTCCGCGGCGGGACGGGTCGCGACCTGGCTCAAGGCGTCGGCGCGGGCCGGCGGCGTGACGAGCTCCCTCGTCGCCGGGCCGTCGAGCCGCCTGGCCCTGGGGGCGCGGCTGCGGGCCGGCGCGGAGGACACCCTCGCCCGGTCGGCCATGGTGTCCCGCCTCCGCGGCGTCAAACCGACGCCGCCACCGCCCAACATTGCGCCGTTCGTGCACCGGCAGGCGCTCGGACCGGCAGGTGGCGGAGCGTCCCTGCCGGTGGCACTGCGGCTCCGGGAGGCGGCGCGCGAGCGCGTGCTGCGCGCCTTCCTGGACGACTGGCGGGTCGCCACCCGCAACGGCCGCCAGGCCCAGGCGCTCCTCGGTGGCGCGTGGGCCGTCAGGGCCGGCGCCACGGCATACCCCCACGTCGGCACCCTGGCCGACCAGCGCGGCGCGGAGCGGGGCGCCGGGGAGGACTCCCCGGCACCCCGCCCGTGAGGCTCGGTGGGGCTAGGAGATCTTCACGACCGTGCCCGGGCCGGTCGGGTTTCCGCTCTCGTCGAACTGCGCCATGGTCCCGGCGTAGACGTTGCCGTTGCCGTACTCCACGGAGAGCGCCCCCGGCAGGGTCAGGTAGGGCTTCGGCATGCCCTTGCTGACGGTGGAGACCCGGCCGGCGAACAGCTCGGTCACGAAGATCTTGCCGCTCGGCGTGATCGCGAGGTTCGTCGCGCCGGCGAAGCCCGTGGCGAGCTGCGTGGCGTTGCCGGTCATCGGGTTGACCTTGTAGACGCTGCCGCGGGCGCCGAAGCTGGCGTCCTCGGGTCCGCCCGGGAGGGTCGTGACGTAGAGCATGCCGTCGCTGCCGACCTCGACGTCGGTGGGGACGGGCTCGAACTTGTAGCGCGCGCCGACGACGCAGTCGTCGAGGCCGACGCTCGCCGCCATCGCCGTGGTGATCCTCGTCGGCTGCGGCGGCAGCACCGCGAGCACCGACACCTCACCGGAGGGCGTGACGCGCAGCAGGTCGTTGGCGGCGGCGTCGGCCACGACCCAGTCGCGGCCCAGCTGCGTCACGGCATACGGGTGGGACTCCACGATGCCCTGGTAGGTGACGGGCGCACCCGCATCCGGCGGCAGCTTCGCGAACGCCTCCTTCTGGCACTGCGTCGGGTTGACGATGCCGTAGGTGATCCGGCCGTCGGGGTTGCGGCGCGCCTCGAACGCCGAGGTGCTGGCGAGCGTGCGGGTCTTGCCGTTCGTGGTGACCTTCAGCGACGCCTCGCCGGTGGTGTGGTCGGTCGTCGTCCAGGCGAGCGTCCGGCCGTCCCGCGACATCGCGAGGCCGGCCACCTCGGACGTGCCGGGAGCGGCGCCGGTGGAGGCGACGGTGGTCAGTGACCCGTCGCGGTTGACCTTCGACACCGTGGCGGTGAAGCCGTCCGCGACGTAGACGCGGTCGTGGCCGGCGGCGATCTGGAACGGCGCGAGGACGCCGGTCGTGAGCGTCCTCGTGTGCGGGCCGCTCGCGGAGCTGCTCGCGCCGGCGGCCGGGGCGACCGCCAGCCCGAGGGCGGCCGTGGCGCCGACGGCAGCCAGGATGCGGGTTCTGCGCATGGTTGGTCCTCCGTGTGGTCCTGTCGTGGGAAAGGTCATCCGACGTTAGGGGCGTTCCTCGGCGGTGTCGTCGGCCAAGACGCCTACAGCAAAAGGGCGAGGGGCCCGCGCCCGTATGCTGAGGCGCATGTCCTCCTCCCGCGTCACCGGGGCGACCGGTGCGCGAGAGGGCCGTCGTGGGGGCGGTGGGAGGGGTCGCCGTCCCGTGCGGCCACGGCCGGCCCGCCGCGACCGTAGCCACCTGACGGTGCCGGAGCTGCACTACCCCGAGGACCTGCCGGTCGTCGAGCGCAAGGACGACATCGCCGCGCTCATCCGCGACCACCAGGTCGTCATCGTGGCGGGGGAGACCGGCTCGGGGAAGACCACCCAGCTGCCGAAGATCTGCCTCGAGCTGGGCCGGGGCGTCGAGGGCCTCGTGGGCCACACCCAGCCGCGGCGGATCGCGGCCCGCTCCGTCGCCGAGCGGATCGCCGAGGAGCTGCGCGTCGACGTCGGCACGGCGGTCGGCTACCAGGTGCGGTTCACCGACGCGAGCAGCGACGACACCCTCGTCAAGGTCATGACCGACGGCATCCTGCTGGCCGAGATGCAGCACGACCGGCTGCTCACCAAGTACGACACGCTCATCATCGACGAGGCGCACGAGCGCAGCCTCAACATCGACTTCATCCTCGGCTACCTCAAGCAGCTGCTGCCGAGGCGCCCCGACCTCAAGGTCGTCATCACCTCGGCGACCATCGACCCCGAGCGGTTCGCCGACCACTTCCGCGACGTGACGACCGGTGAGCCGGCGCCGATCATCGAGGTCTCGGGCCGGACCTACCCGGTCCACGTCCGCTACCGGCCGCTCGTCGACCCCGACCGGCCGGAGGAGCCCGAGCGCGACCAGGTCACCGCCGTCTGCGATGCCGTCGAGGAGCTCTGGACAGAGACGAGCCCGCGAGGAGGCCCGCAGGACATCCTCGTCTTCCTCTCCGGCGAGCGCGAGATCCGCGACACCGCCGACGCGCTGGCCTCCATGGGCCTCCCCGGCACCGAGGTGCTCCCGCTCTACGCCAGGCTTTCTGCCGCGGAGCAGCACCGCGTCTTCGGGCGGCACGCGGGGCGGCGCATCGTGTTGTCCACCAACGTCGCCGAGACGTCCCTGACGGTCCCCGGCATCCGCTACGTCGTCGACGCGGGGACCGCCCGCATCTCCCGCTACAGCCAGCGCACCAAGGTCCAGCGCCTGCCGATCGAGCCGATCTCGCAGGCCAGCGCGCACCAGCGCGCCGGCCGCTGCGGCCGCGTCGCCGACGGCATCTGCATCCGCCTCTACTCCGAGGAGGACTACGAGTCGCGGCCTCCCTTCACCGACCCGGAGATCCTGCGCACCAACCTGGCGTCCGTCATCCTCCAGATGACCGCGCTCGGGCTGGGGGACGTCGCGGCCTTCCCCTTCGTCGACGCGCCCGACGCGCGGCAGGTCACCGACGGCGTGCGGCTCCTCGAGGAGCTCCAGGCCGTGGAGACCCGGTATGCCGGTGGCTCACCCGAGCCGGGCACGTGGGGTGGCGCGCGGGGCCCGGGACTGCGGCTCACGGCATACGGAAGGACGCTCGCGCGGCTGCCCGTGGACCCACGGCTGGGCCGCATGCTCCTCGAGGCCGACCGCCTCGGCTGCACCCGCGAGGTCCTCGTGGTCGCCGCGGCGCTCTCGATGCAGGACCCCCGCGAGCGGCCCGCCGACAGGCAGACCCAGGCCGACCAGGCGCACGCGCGGTTCCGCGACGAGCACTCCGACTTCGTGACGCTGCTCAACCTGTGGCGCTACCTCAAGGACCAGCAGAAGGCCTTGAGCGGCAGCGCCTTCCGGAGGATGTGCAAGGCCGAGTTCCTGCACTACCTCAGGGTGCGCGAGTGGCAGGACCTCCACGCGCAGCTGCGCCAGGCCTGCAAGCAGCAGGGCATCGACCCGACCCGCGCCAGCGCGGCCAAGGGTGCCGAGCCCGACGCCGACCTCGTGCACCAGGCGCTCCTCGCCGGGCTGCTCTCCCAGGTCGGCCTGCGTGACGAGGCGCGCCGCGACTACCTCGGCGCCCGCGGTGCCCACTTCGCCATCTCGCCGGGCTCGACCCTCTTCCGCCGGCAGCCCACCTGGGTCATGGCGGCCGAGCTCGTGGAGACGACCCGGCTGTGGGCCCGGGTGACCGCGCGGGTCGACCCCGCCTGGGCGGAGCGGCTCGGTGCCCACCTGCTCAAGCGCAGCTACAGCGAGCCCCGCTGGTCGCGGCGCCAGGGTGCCGCGGTCGCGACCGAGCGGGTCACCCTCTACGGCGTCCCGCTGGTCGCGGCGCGCACCGTCCCCTACGCGCGCGTGAACCCCGAGGAGGCGCGGGAGATCTTCCTCCGGCACGCGCTCGTAGAGGGCGACTGGGACACCCACCACGCGTTCTGGCGGCACAACCGCGACCTGCTCACCCGCATCGGCGAGCTCGAGGAGCGGGCCCGCCGTCGCGACCTCCTCGTCGACGACGAGGCGCTCCACGCCTTCTACGACACCCGGATCCCCGCGGAGGTCGTCTCCGAACGCCACTTCGACCGGTGGTGGAAGGGCGCCCGCCGCGAGACGCCGCACCTCCTCGACTTCAGCGAGGAGATGCTGACGCGCGACGCCGCCGAGGAGGTGTCCGCGAGCGACTACCCGCCGGTGTGGCGACAGGGCGGCCTCGAGCTGCCGCTGACCTACCAGTTCGAGCCCGGCACAGAGGCGGACGGCGTCACCGTCCACATCCCCGTCGAGGTCCTCAACCAGGTCCGCGACGAGGGCTTCGACTGGCAGGTGCCCGGCCTCCGCCACGACCTCGCCACCGCCCTCATCAGGGCGCTGCCCAAGGCCACCCGCCGCCACCTCGTGCCGGCCCCCGACCACGCCGACGCGGCGCTGCGCGACGCCCAGCCCGGCGGCGGTCGCCGGCTCACCGAGGAGCTGACCCGCGTCATCCAGGCACAGACGGCGGTGCGGGTGCCCCCTGAGGAGTGGGCCGCGGAGCGGGTGCCCGACCACCTCCGCGTCACCTTCAGCGTCGAGGACGGGCGTCAACGGAGCCTCGCGCGCGGCAAGGACCTCGGTGAGCTCCAGGCCGGGCTCGTCGGCCAGGTGCAGCGGCGGATGTCACGCGCGGGCGAGGCCGTCGAGCGGAAGGGGTTGCGGCAGTGGGACTTCGGCGAACTCCCTGAGGTCTTCGAGGGCACGGTCGGCGGCCAGCGGGTGGTCGGCCACCCGGCGCTCGTCGACCGTGGTGACGGGGTCGACCTCGTCGTGCTGCCAGGGGAGCGGGAGGCGGCCGCCGCCACCCGGCTCGGCGTGCGGCGCCTGCTCGTCCTCGGCACCGCGCCGCCGTGGAAGCGCGTGCTCGCCCGGCTCACGAACGCCCAGAAGCTGGCGCTCGGCACCAACCCGCACGGCAGCGTCCCGGCGCTCCTCGAGGACTGCCTCGCCGCCGCGGTCGACGCCGTCGTCGCGGAGCGGGCGCCGGGCCCGGTCCGCACCCCGGAGGCGTTCGAGGAGCTGCTCGGCGCGGTCCGGACCCATGTGGTGACGCGTGTGCTGGCAGTCGTCGAGGCCGTCGAGCCCGTGCTGGCGCTGGCCCACGAGTGCCGCCAGCGGATCGAGCGGATGACCAGCCCCGCGCTGGCGGCGACCGCCGCCGACCTGCGCGCGCAGCTCGACAGCCTGGTGCGGCCCGGGTTCGTCGCCGACACCGGCCTGGCCCGTCTGCCGGACCTGCGCCGCTACCTGCGGGCCGTGCTCGTGCGGATCGACAAGGCGTCCGAGGCCCCCGGCCGTGACGCGCAGCTCCAGGAGGTCGTGGACCGGGTGGAGGGCCGGTATGCCGACCTGCTCACCTCCCTCGCCCCGCTCGACCGGGGGTCGGAGCCGGTCCGCGCCGTGGGATGGATGGTCGAGGAGCTGCGCGTCAGCCTCTTCGCCAACAGCCTGGGCACCTCCCAGCCGGTGTCGGAGAAGCGCGTCCTGAGGGCCATCGAGCAGCTCCAGCGGGAATCGCCGGGCCGCGGCGGTCGTTGACCCGTCAGTACCCCGACCGAGGAGAGGGACCCCGTGCTCAACCCGTCCGAGCTCTACCGCTTCGAGACCGACGCCGACCCGCAGGACCTGCGCGCCTCCGTGCTGCTCGTGGCCCTGAGCGGCTTCATGGACGCCGGCCACACCCAGCGCCTGCTGACCGAGCACCTGCTCGCCAGCGGTGAGAGCACCGTCATCGCCTCCTTCGACCTCGACCAGCTGCTGGACTACAGGGGGCGTCGTCCACGGATGGTGTTCGACACCAACCGCTGGGTCAGCTACGACGACCCGTCGCTGCTGCTGCACCGGATCGTCGACCGCGACGGCACGCCGTTCCTCCTGCTCGTCGGACCCGAGCCCGACTACCAGTGGGAGCGGGTCACCGAGGCGGTGCGCCGGCTCGTCGTCCAGCTCGGCGTCGACCTCACGGTCACGGCCCACGGCATCCCCATGGCGGTGCCGCACACCCGGCCGATCGGCATGACGACCCACGCGACCGACCCCCGGCTGGTGCCGGAGCAGGTCAACCCGTTCGGCCGCGTCGAGGTCCCCGGCAGCCTGGCCTCCCTGCTCGAGCTGCGGCTCGGGGAGAGCGGCCACGACGCGCTCGGCTTCACGGTGCACGTGCCGCACTACCTCGCGCAGGCGGAGTTCGCCGACGGAGCCGTCACGGCACTCACCGCCCTGACGGCCGCCACCGGCCTGAGCATCGCCGCCGACGACCTCGTCGCGGCCGCGGGGCTCAACCGGGCCGAGATCGCCCGTGAGGTGGCGGGCTCCGAGGAGGTCGCGCAGGTCATCGCGGCCCTCGAGCAGCAGTACGACACCTTTGTCGACGGTCTCCAGAAGCCCAGCCTGCTGGCCACCGACGTGAGCGAGCTGCCCTCGGCCGACGAGATCGGCGCGGAGTTCGAGCGGTTCCTGCGCGACCAGGGCACCGAGGGTGGCGGCTCCGGGCCAGGCGTCTCGGGGCCGGGCGGCTCCGGGGCGGGCGGCTCAGGGGCGGGCGGCTCCGGGGCGGGCGGAGCGCCCGACGACGGTGGCAGCCCTGGCCGGGGCGGCCCGATCCTGTAGGGGCCCGCGCTCAGACCCTTGCGTGGCGGGCGCGGCTGAAGCTGTAGAGCCCGTAGGCGACCAGCCCCAGGGCGACGACCGTCAGCAGGCCCTGCCCGAGCGGCTGCCCTCGCAGCGTGCGCAGGGCCCCGTCGAGGCCGGTGGAGCGGTTGGGGTCGCCCTGCAGCGCCGCGACGACGAAGAGCACGCCGACGACCCCGAGCGCCACGCCCTTCGCGGTGTACCCGCCGATGCCCGCCGGGACCGCCCAGCCGCCGGGGCTCTCGCGGAGGTCCTCGAGGAACCGCCGGGAGAGCCCCTTCCACACGTGGTAGCCACCGGCGGCGAGGATCCCGAGCCCCACGAGGCCGACGAGCCACCGCCCGGCCGGGGCACCCATCAGCGTCGCGGTGGCGTCCACCGTGCGCCCCTTGCTGTCGCGGCCCTTGCCACGGGCGAAGCCGAACGCGCTCGACGCCAGCGCGAGGTAGACGACGGCGACGCCGACGCTCTTCGCCCGCCGCATCCAGCGCTCCCGCGGCTCACCGCCTCCCGGGACGACGGCGTTGGTGAGCTGCCAGAGCGCCAGGCCCACGAACCCTGCCACGACGACCCACAGGAGCACGCGCCCGATGCCGTTCTCCGCCAACGACTGCAGGGCCCCGCTCTGGCTGGCCTCCTGGCCGCTGCCACCCCACGCCACGCGCAGCGCGATCCAGCCGATGAGGAGGTGGAGGACGCCGCTGACGGTGTAGCCGGCGCGGGCGGCGGTGGTCAGGGCGGTGCTGTCGTTCGCCCGGCCCGCGGCTCGGGTCACGTCGCGGCGGTCCATGAGGCAGAGCCTGCCAGAGCATCGAGGCCGACGTGGCCGCTCTGCTGCTACTCCTTCGCCTCCGACCAGCGCCGCAGCACGCTGGCGTCGGCGACGAAGCGCACGGCCGTGGTCCCGGCCCACCGGCGGGCGCTGTCGTCGAGCGCCGCCACGACGCGTCGCCGGCACTCCTCGGCGTGCTCCTCCGGCACGTGGACGAGCAGCTCGTCGTGGAGGCACAGCACGATCTGGGCACCGAGGTCGCGGGTGGTCGCCCGGACGGTGGCCGCCCAGGCCTTGAAGAGCTCGGCCGCGGCGCCCTGGATGACGGCGTTGCGGGCGAACCGGCCGCGGGCCGCGTCGACCGCCTCGCCGCGCCCGCTGTCACGGCCCGCCACGTCTCCCGTCCCGTCTCCCGCCGCCGTCACCCCCTCTGCAGCACTGCCCCCGGCAGGCTTCGGCACGGCGTCGGTGAGCACCGCGTCGAGGGGGATCAGCCGCCCCCCGAAGGTGCGCAGCGGCGAGCGACGCAGCCCGGCGGCATACGCGTCGTCGAGGTGGGCCATCGCGACCGGGTAGGCGCGCTCGAGCCCCTTGAGCGCCTCGCCGGCCGCGCCGCTGCGCTGGCCGTACATCGCGGCGAGCACCGCCACCTTGGCCACCGGGCGCTCCACGCCGAGGGCGCTCGCCACGGGGGCGTAGAGGTCGTCGGCGCGGCTCGCCTCCGCGAACCGGGCGTCGCCGGAGACCACGGCGAGGACCCGTGGCTCGACCTGGCCGAGGTCGGCCCTGACGAGCACATGGCCCGCGTGGGCGGCCACCGCGGGCCGCAGCGACGTCGGGAGGTTGTGCAGGCCGTTCTGGGCGGTCATCCGCCCGGCGGCGCCGTCGCACACGGTCCACCGGCCCCGGAGGCGGTCGTCGGGACCGACGTGGGCGTCGAGCCAGGAGTAGCCGTAGGTCGTCGCGATGCGCTCGGCCCTGCGCCACTGCAGCAGCGCCTCGACCACGGCGTGGGTCTCGCGGAAGGGCGCGAGGACGTGCTTGCGCGTGCTCGTCACCCGCACGCCCTCGCGCGCGAGCAGGTCGCGGACCTGGGCGGGGTTGCGCAGGTCGGTGCCCTCGGCGGCGCGCGCGTGGGCCAGCACCGCGGCGTCGCGCTCGGCACGGATGGCACGCGCGTGCGTGTCGTCCTCCGGGCGCGGGCCCGCGGACTCGGCGATGAGCCGCTCCGCGGCGGCCCGGTCGAGCGGGAGGCCGTCGCGCGCCAGCTCGAGGCAGAGGATGGCCGCGGCGGACTCGCTGTGCGCGGTGGCCACGGCACGGGGTCCGATCGTGGCAAGGCGCTCGCGCTGGAGCTCCGCGCAGCGCAGGGCGGTCTCGGCCCACGCGAGGAGGAGCGAGTCGTCGGGCGCCCACTGTGCGCTGCCGGCGTCCGGGCGCAGGTGGCCGTCGTCACGGACGAGCCGGTCGTCCGCGGGCGACGTGCCGGTGAAGTCGAAGAGGTCGCCCCCCGCCGGCGCGGGCGCGCCGGCGGGGTCGAGCCCGTTGGCGGCCGCCCAGACGCGCTGCGGCGTGGCGGCCCAACCGCCGGCCAGGAGCCGGTGCACCTCCGCGAGGTCCCAGGCGCGGGCCACCATGACGCCGCGCCCCACGAGAGGTGCGGCGGCCTCCTCGGCCGACCACCAGACCCAGCGAGGGCGCTCGGCGTGCTCGAGCGCGACGGCGCTCGCGACGACGTCTGCCAGCGGGCCGACGCGCCGGGTGTCCGCGCCGACCAGCGCCGCGCGGCCCGTCGGCGCGGTGACGAGGGCGACGCGGGACTCAGTCATGGCAGGCCCATGGTCGCAGCCGGCGCCGACAGGGCGTGCGTCGGTCGCTCAGGCCCCAGACCTCACGCCTGCGACTTCAGGACGGTCTGCCGCTTGATCCGGCTCAGCATGCCCACCATGCCCCGCAGCCGCAGCGGGCTGACGGCCTCGCCCAGGGAGAAGCGGTAGGGCGCGTCGTCGGGCACGGCCAGCACCTCCTCGACGGTGAGCCCGTCGAGGCCCTCCTGGAGGATGCCGGCGAAGCCTCGCGTCGTCGGCGCCTCCTGCGGCGCCTGGAAGAACAGGTGCACCCGCCGCGCGCCGGGGTCGTCGGCCGGCTGGTCGTCGACGTCGACCGCGAGGAAGAGCGGCGACTGGCACTCGTGGACCTGCTCGAACCGGTCGGGGTGGCTCGCGTACGCCTCCGGCAGGTCGGGCAGGCCCTCGCTGAACTCCAGGAGCAGCTGGAGCCGCTCCGGAGGGGGCAGGTCGGCGAAGTCCCGGGCGATCTCCTCCAGCGCGTCGGGGAGCGGCGTCACGGTCTCAGGCACGCGCCCTCACCGCGGTATCGCCAGCGAGCGTCACGGCGCGCCTCCTCACCGCTCCACCGGCACCCGGACGGAGTTCCCCCACTCCGTCCACGAGCCGTCGTAGTTGCGGACGTCGTCGAACCCGAGCAGCTGCGAGAGCACGAACCACGTGTGTGAGGAGCGCTCCCCGATGCGGCAGTAGGCGATCGTCGGGTGCCGGGGGTCCAGTCCCTGCTCCTGCTCGTAGATCGCCTCGAGCTCCTCGCGCGACTTGAAGGTGCCGTCCTCGTTGGCCGCGCGGCCCCACGGCACGGACTTGGCGCCGGGGATGTGGCCCCCGCGCATGGCGCCCTCCTGCGGGTAGTCCGGCATGTGCAGCAGCTCCCCGGAGAACTCGCCCGGGGAGCGGACGTCGACGAGGGGCCCACCGAGGTGGGCGAGGACGTCATCCTTGAACGCGCGGATGCGGCTGTCGTCGCGGTCCACGACGGGGTATGCCGTGTGCTCCGGTTCGGGGACCTCTCGCGTCATGGGCCGCCCCTCGGCGACCCACTTGGCCCGGCCGCCGTCGAGGAGGCGCACGTCCTCGTGGCCGAAGAGCGAGATCACCCACAGGGCGTAGGCCGCCCACCAGTTGTTCTTGTCGCCGTAGACGACGATCGTGGTGTCGCGCTCGATGCCTCGCTTCGACATGACGTGCGCGAACTGCTCGCCGTCGACGTAGTCGCGCGTCACCTGGTCGTTGAGGTCCTGGTGCCAGTCGAGCTTCAGGGCTCCCGGGATGTGCCCGGTGTCGTAGAGGAGCACGTCCTCGTCGGACTCCAGCAGCGCGATCCCGCCGGCGACGCCCACCCGGCCGTCCTCGAGCTGCCCGGCCAGCCACTCGGTGGAGACGAGCCGCTCCGGGTGCGCGTATTGCGCGAACCGGTCCTGCTCGGTGCTGCTCGTGGTGGGGGAGGAGGGGGTGCTCGGCATGCCCACCACGATAGTCCGGCAGGTCAGGCCCTCCCATGGCAGGATGGGCGGTCCACCGGCAGAGAGGGCGACCGTGGGCTTCCTGGGTCTCGGCAAGGACGACGACGACAAGGACGAGGCGCCGGCCACCGGTTCCGCGCTCGCCCGCCCCGCGGCCGACGACCACGGGCGGCTGGGCAACGGCGCGGTGCGGCTGATCGAGGCCCTCCTCGACGTGGGGATCGACGGCCGGGGCCGGTTCGACTCCGCGCAGCGCGTGGCGGACGTGGCCCGCGCGGAGAAGGCGGATGCCGACCAGGCCATCGAGGCCGTGGTCCGGCAGCACCTCAAGATGGCCGCGGCGGGCGGCTTCATCACGGGTCTCGGTGGGGTCTTCACGATGCCGGTGGCCCTGCCGGCGAACGTCGCCGAGTTCTACGTCGTGGCGACCCGCATGGTCGCGGCCATCGCGTCCCTGCGCGGCTACGACATCCGCCAGCCCCAGATCCGCTCGGCCGTCCTCCTGACCCTCGTCGGCGCCGACGCGGACGACCTGCTCAAGAAGGCCGGCGTGGCCACCACGGGCCGGCTCGCCAACCTCGCGGCCGAGCGCCTGCCCGGGCCGGTGCTCATGGTCGTCAACAAGGCCGTCGGCTTCCGCCTGCTCGCCCAGGTGGGCCGGAAGACCTTGGCGCGCTTCGGCAAGTCCGTTCCCCTCGTCGGGGGCGCCGTCGGGGCCGGCCTCGACGCCTACCTGCTCAAGCGCATCGCCGACCACGCGCGCCACGAGTTCCCGCCCCGGGTCAACGGTCACCACTGACCACGCCCGGCTGGTGACGGCCCTGGGCCGTTCGGCACGTCTGCCCGCGGCTCGCGATGGCGGCTCACGACGGCTCGGCCGTTCAGCACGCCTCGCGGGAATCGGCGGGTGCGGCCGCACGTTGGACCCGTGTCCGGGCGAGCCGCCCGGAGCCGAGCAGCACTCTCGAGGAGCACACCATGGCCATGACCCGACCCGGCGTCCTCCGGACCCTCCTTGGCGCCCTGCGGATCGCCGTCCGGCCGGGGTCCCCCTCGCTGGCCGAGCGGCTCCGGGCGGTGCCGCGGCTCGTCGGTGCGACGGCTCGCGGCCGCTACCACGGGACGACCGTCGGCCGGCTCGTCCTCGTGGCGGTCGGCGTCGCCTACGTCGTCTCGCCCGTCGACCTGGTGCCGGAAGCCCTGCTCGGGCTGTTCGGCCTCGCCGACGACGCGGTCGTCGCCAGCTGGATCGTCGCCGCGCTGGTCACCGAGACCGAGGCGTTCCTCGCCTGGGAGCAGTCCGAGGGTTCCGACGGCGGGACCGCGGGGACCGGTGGACGCTCGAGCCGGGAGGCCCGCCACGAGACGGTGCAGGGGCACGTCGTCCGGTAGCACCTGACGCACAGCCGGCCCGTCGCCCACAGCGCCGGGGGCCGGCCGTCCGGGCCAGCCGGCCGTTCGTCCACAGCCCCGGCGGGTCGCCTCCCGCCGTCCACCACGGCTCCGGGCACCCTCGTCCGGCCCGGGCGTCCGCGGCGAGGGTGGCCGCATGGACACCATCAGACTCCGGGCGCCGGCAGAGATGCTCGCGACGCTGCCCTACCAGCTGGGCTTCCACCCCCGTGACGCCCTCGTCGTGGTGACGATGCGCGGGACGCGGGTCGGGCTCGTCGCACGGGTCGACCTGCCACCGGAGGAGCACGTCGCGGGGGTGGTCTCCGCCCTCCTGCCCGGCGTGCTCCGCGAGGATCCCAGCTCGGTCCTCCTCGTCGGCTACGACCGCAAGGACCTGCCCTGCCGCCCACTGGTGGAGGCCGTGGCCGGCGCCCTCCGGGCCGAGGGCGTCCCGGTGCACCACTGCCTCGTCGTGCGTGACGGCCGTTGGTCCGCACTGCACTGCCGCGACGGCTGCTGCCCCGCGGGCGAGATGCCCCTCCCACGACCGGAGGACAGCCCCGCGGTCGCGCAGTTCGTCGGCCTCGAGGTGGGGCCGCTGCCGGCGCGGGAGTCCCTCGCGGAGTCGCTGGCTCCGGATCCTCGGTTGTCCGGCGCCGTCGCGAGGGCGCTCCCGGCAGTGCGGGAGCGATGGCCCGCCGCGGGAGGCCCCCGCGAGCACGCCCACCAGCGCAGCGTCCGCCGGCTGACCGTCCTCTCACGCTGGTCTGCCCTCTGCGACACGTCGATCTCCGGCGCGCCGGTCGACCGCACTGCCCCGGAGGACGCCGCGCTGCTCCTGGCGTCGCTGCGCGACGTGGCGCTGCGGGACGGCCTCATCGCGTGGCTGTGCCCCGGCACGCTTCCTCTGGAGGCGCTCGACGAGGACCTCGTCGACGCGCTGGCCTCGACCCTCGGCGCCCGGCCCGGGCCGACGCCCGGGCACAGCCGCGCCGATGCCATCCACCACCGGCGGCTCATCAGCCGGCTCTCGTGGCTGTGCCGCGCCGCGCCCGGGGACTGCGCCGCTCCTGTCCTCACGGTGCTGGCCGGGGTGGCGTGGTCGGGCGGCGACGGCGCCTTGGCGGGTACGGCGCTCGAGCGGGCCCTGGCCGCCGAGCCGGGGTACCGGCTCGCGCTCCTGCTCGAGCGCATGGTCGCCCTGGCGATCCGGCCGGATTCCACCCGGTGCTGAACCCCTCCGGGTGCCCGACGGCGTCGGCTCACGCTGTCCACGTCCCGGACACCGGCTCCGCAGCGCGAGCAGCCCGCCCCTATAGTGGCGGCAGGTCACGAGCTCCAGCGCACAGCCCCGGCTTGCTGGACGGCAACCCTCCTCGCGGTGGGGTGCCCCGGGTGATGACCTGGCCGCGACCGGTCGGGGCGTGGCAAGCGCGAGCACGGGAGCCACCCTCATGACCACAGAGCCCAGAACCCGGTCGACGACCGGTGCCTGGCGCGAGGGCGATCCCGAGGGCGAGCGGCAGTTCACCACGGTCGGCGCCGTGGACCTCGAGCGGGGCGGCTGGCTCCCGCAGGTGACCGTCGCCTACGAGACCTGGGGCACCCTCAACGCCGCCCGTGACAACGCCGTCCTCGTCGAGCACGCCCTCACCGGTGACAGCCACGTGACCGGTCCGGCGGGTCCCGGCCACCCGACGCCCGGCTGGTGGGACGGCCTGATCGGCCCCGGCTGCCCCCTTGACAGCGACCACCTCTTCGTCGTCGCCAGTAACGTCCTCGGCGGGTGCCAGGGGACCACCGGGCCGTCCTCGACCGCGCCGGACGGCCGGCCGTGGGGGAGCCGGTTCCCCTTCGTGACGATCCGCGACCAGGTCCGGGTCGAGGCGCTGCTCGCGCAGGCCCTCGGGGTCGAGCGCTGGCGGGCCGTGCTCGGTGGGTCGATGGGCGGGATGCGGGCGCTGGAGTGGGCGGTGAGCCACCCCGAGAAGGTGGGCACCGCCATCGTGCTGGCGTCCACGGCATACGCCACGGCGGAGCAGATCGCGTGGTGCCAGCCGCAGCTGCTCGCGATCCGCTCCGACCCCGGCTTCCTGGGAGGCGACTACTACGACCGCGGGAGCGGTCCGGAGGCGGGCCTCGGCATCGCGCGGCGGATCGCGCACGTGACATACCGCAGCGAGCTCGAGCTCCACGACCGCTTCGGCCGCGCGCCGCAGGGTGTCGAGGACCCGCTCGGCGGCGGTGGCCGCTACGCGGTGGAGAGCTACCTCGACCACCACGCCGGGAAGCTCGCCGGCCGGTTCGACGCGAACTCCTACCTCGTGCTCACGGAGGCGATGAGCTCCCACGACGTCGGGCGGGGGCGCGGCGGTGTGGAGTCCGCCCTGGCCGCGACGCCGAGCCGCATCGTCGCCGTGGCCGTCGACTCCGACCGGCTCTACCCGCCGCGCCTGTCCGAGGAGATCGTCTCCGCCGCACCGCGCTCCGAGCTGCACACCGTGTCCTCGCCCCATGGCCACGACGGGTTCCTCATCGAGACGCAGCAGGTCGGCAGGGTGATCCGCGACGCGCTCGGACCGACGCCCCGAGCGGACGCCATCCGGTAGCGTCGCCCCAGCGGCGGGGGACGGCCCGGCTGCGTCGAGGCGAGGAGGATCACCGGTGGCCATCGTCGTGGGGTACGTGCCGACCAAGGAGGGACGCGCCGCGCTGCGGCGGGCGGCCGAGGAGTCGCTGCTGCGCAAGACGAAGCTCGTCGTCATCAACTCCAACCGCGGCGGACGCGACTTCGACACCCACGAGGCGGACCGGTTCGAGCGTGAGCTGCGCGACATCCAGGCACGCCTCGACGGCGTCGGGATCGAGCACGAGGTGCGCCAGCTGGTGCGCGGCAACGAGCCCGCCGAGGACCTCATCGCCGTCGCGGAGGAGACCCACGCCGACTTCATCGTCATCGGACTGCGGCGCCGCACGCCGGTCGGCAAGCTGATCCTGGGCTCCAACGCCCAGCGCATCCTGCTCGACGCGTCCTGCCCCGTGCTCGCGGTGAAGGCCGACGCCGAGGACTGACGCGGCCGGCCCGCTCCGGCCGGCCGTCACTGGCGCCCACGCGCCGCTGGAGCGGTCGATGCGTGTTCGGCGGCCGATCCGTTTTACAATGTCACCTGTGAGGTCGTCCGGCCGGACCAACCGGTCAGCCTTCGCGAATACTTCCACCCCCGCAACTGTTGTCCTTGGCGTGCCCGGCACGCCCATGTCGGCGTCCAGCCGAGCAGCGTGTCCGCGACGAAAGGTAGTCGGTGTCGCCTGTGTCCAAGAAAGCCTCGACCTCTACGCCAGCACTCCCGAAGGAGTTCACCCACCCGGCCCTGCAGGCCCTCATCCGCCAGGGCAGCACCAACGGGTCGGTCGACAGCGCCTCCCTGCGTGAGGCGCTCGAGGGCGCGGGCGTCGAGCCGAAGCGGATGAAGGTCGTGCTCCGCTCCCTCGACGAGCAGGGCATCGCAGTCACGCTCGACACCGCGACCGCGAGCCGGGCCGTCGCGGCCAGCGCCACGACGAAGACCACGGCGACGAAGAAGGCCACCGCGAAGAAGGCCGTGGCGGCGAGCGCAGCCTCCAAGAGCGCCGTCAAGACCGCCACCAAGCCCACGACGAGGACAAGCTCCGCGAAGGCCGCCCCGGCCAAGGACGCGGCCTCGGGCACCACGAGCGCGGCTGCCACCACGGAGCCGGCCGCGAAGGCGACCGGCAGGACCGCGAAGAGCGCAGCCGGGACCTCGGCGACGAAGAAGACCGCCGCGAAGAGGGCGAGCACGACCAAGGCGGCTGCGGACGCCGCGGCCGGTGAGACGGCCACCGCGCGAAAGAGCGGCACCAAGAAGGCCACCGCCACGTCGGCCGGGACCCCACAGGCGGACCCCGCCGCGCCGGCGGTCGACCAGGGCGCGGAGGCGGTCGAGGACGTCGAGCCCGAGGACGCCGACGAGAGCGAGCTCGAGGCGATCGCCAGCGACGGCACCGAGGTCGAGGACGTGGAGGCCGCCGTCAAGGGCAAGGACGACGCCGAGGAGGAGTCCGGCTTCGTCCTGCGCGACGACGACGAGGACGACGCCCCGGTCCAGCAGGTCGTCACCGCCGGCGCCACCGCAGACCCGGTCAAGGACTACCTCAAGCAGATCGGCAAGGTCGCCCTGCTCAACGCCGAGCAGGAGGTCGAGCTCGCCAAGCGCATCGAGGCCGGGCTCTTCGCCGAGGAGCGCCTCTCGACGATGTCGAAGTCGGAGAAGTTCTCCAAGGGTGGGCGTGAGCTCGACTGGATCGCCCGCGACGGCAAGAAGGCCAAGAACCACCTGCTCGAGGCCAACCTGCGCCTCGTGGTCTCCCTGGCGAAGCGGTACACCGGTCGCGGCATGCTCTTCCTCGACCTCATCCAGGAGGGCAACCTCGGCCTGATCCGTGCCGTCGAGAAGTTCGACTACACCAAGGGCTACAAGTTCTCGACCTACGCGACGTGGTGGATCCGCCAGGCCATCACCCGCGCGATGGCCGACCAGGCCCGGACCATCCGCATCCCCGTGCACATGGTCGAGGTCATCAACAAGCTGGCTCGCGTGCAGCGGCAGATGCTCCAGGACCTGGGCCGCGAGCC
>JAICIN010000028.1 GCA_025924375.1 Dermatophilaceae bacterium
CCGCGCCGACGACATGGACGTCAACATCACCAAGGAGAAGAAGCTCACCAACGTCCGCGCGTCCAGCGCCGACAACTTCGAGAAGATCGTGCCCGCCCGCAAGCTGAGCCTCGAGCAGTCGCTGGAGTTCTGCCGCGAGGACGAGTGCGTGGAGGTCACCCCGGAGGCCGTGCGGATCCGCAAGGTGGAGCTCGACCAGTCGCTGCGGGCCCGCGCCGCGGCCCGCGCGCGCAGCGCCGGGGCGTAGCCGAGCCGGGCACCCGTGGGACGCAGACGCCGCACCGGTCGGCGCGCGGCCGTCGCCGCGCTCGCGGCGCTCGCCTGCCTGCTGCTGCCCGCCTGCAGCCTCGTGTCGGTCGAGCGGGCCGCGCAGGAGGGGCCGGCCGGCCGCCTCGAGGTGCTCTCGCTGGGCCCCGTCACCACGTGGGACCCCCAGCTCATGACCTCGCGCCAGGACATGGCGTTCGCCGGCCGCGTCCTGGCGCGCACGCTCACGGCATACGGACCGGTGCCGGACGGCGGCGGTGAGCCGCGCCTCGTCGGGGACCTCGCCACGGACACCGGCACCGCCGACCGGACGCTGCGCACCTGGTCGTTCACCCTGCGCCCGGGGGTGACGTGGCAGGACGGCTCGCCGGTGACCTGCGCCGACGTGAAGTACGGCGTCTCGCGCTCCTTCGCGGCCCCGTTCTCCACGCAGGGCCTCGGCTACCCCCTCGCCGCCCTCGACATCCCGAAGAAGCCGGACGGCACGAGCACCTACGCCGGTCCCTGGGCCGGGACCGGCCAAGTGGGGTTCGACAGGGCCGTCACGTGCGACGGCGCCACCATCACCTTCCGCCTCGCGGCGCCGACGGCGGACTTCGACGAGATGGTGTCGCTCACCTCCTTCGCACCGGTCAAGGCGGGCCGGGACACTCGGGGCAAGGACCCGTATGCCGTGTTCTCCAACGGGCCCTACCAGCTCGAGGGCGCGTGGGACCCCAGCACCGGCGGGACGTTCCTGCGCAACCCGCACTGGTCGGCGGCGAGCGACCCCGTGCGCCGGGCGCGGCCGACGAGCATCCACTACCAGGAGGGCATCGAGGCGCAGACCGCTGCCCAGCGGGTCATCTCCGACACCGGCCGCGACGCGGCTGCGGTGACGCTGGACCCCGTGCCACCGGCCATGCAGCAGCACGTGACCACCGACGAGGCCCTGCGGGCGAGGTCCGTCGACCCCGCCTCGCAGTTCGTCGACTACCTCGCCCCCAGCTTCACGAGCGCCACCACGTCGCGTGCCACGGTGCGCAGGGCGCTGGCCGTCGCGACCAACCGCGACGGCTACGTCACCGCGCTCGGCGGCCCCACGACGGCCCGGCCCGCGTTCTCGCTCCTCGGCACCGCACTGCCCGGGTCGACGCCGGAGGACCCGTTCGGCTCCGGCACCGGCGGCGACCCCGACGCGGCCCAGGCGCTGCTGAAGACGAGCGGGCTGACGCTCCCGGTGCCGGTCACCGTCGCCTACCGCCACACCGCGACCGCCGAGAAGGCCATGGCCGCGCTCGTCAGCGGCTGGGAGTCCGCGGGCTTCACCGTCCGCCTCGAGCCGGTCGACGAGGACTACTTCCAGGCCATCTCCGACCCGGAGCGGGCGAAGGGCATCGACGTGTTCTGGGCGAGCTGGGCGCCCGCGTGGCCCTCGGCGTCCACCGTGCTGCCGCCCCTGTTCGACAGCAGGGTCAACCTCTCCAGCGCCGGCACCGGCCGCGACTACGGGTCCTTCGCCGACGCGGCGACGAGCCGCAGGATGACAGAGATCCAGGCGGTCGGCGGCGACGACCAGCGCAGCCGGGCCTGGGCGGCGCTCGACACCTCGCTCGTGGAGCGGGTCGCCTACATCGGCCTGGCGCAGCACCGTTCCCTCTACGTCTCCGGGTCCCGGGTCTCCCACCTCGCCGGCAACGAGGCGCTCGGCGGCTTCGTCGACCTCGCCACGATCGGGGTGCGATGACCGCCAGCCTGCTCTTCGTCCACGCCCACCCCGACGACGAGACGCTCGCCACGGGCATCGCGCTCGCGCACCACCAGCGGCTCGGGCACCAGGTCCACGTCCTGACCTGCACCCTCGGGGAGCAGGGCGAGGTCATCCCGCCGGAGCTGCGCCACCTCGACGCCGACCACGAGGACCGGCTGGGGTCCTACCGCCGCGAGGAGCTGCGCCACGCGATGGCGGTCCTCGGCGTGCGGCACCGGGTGCTCGGGGAGGACCCCGGGGCGGGGGTGCTCTCCCGCTACCGCGACTCGGGGATGGCCGGCACGCCGAGCGCGCACGACCCGCGCGCCTTCGTCCGCGCCGACGTCTCGGAGGCCGCCGCGATGGTCCGGGCGGTCGTCGAGGAGAGCGCCGCCGACGTCGTGGTCACCTACGAGGAGCACGGCGGCTACCGCCACCCCGACCACATCCAGGCGCACCGCGTCACGTGCGCGGCGGTGGCGTCGATGCCCGAGCACCGGCGCCCCGACCTGTATGCCGTGGTGACGCCGCGGTCCTGGGCCGTCGCGGACCGGGCGTGGCTGGCGGAGGCGCTCGGGGCCACCGGACCGTGGACGGTCCCCGCCCCCGCCGACCCGTTCCCGCCGTCGGTGGTCGAGGATGGCTGGGTGAGCCACGAGGTCATCGACCCTGCGCTGGTGCCCCTCCAGGAGGAGGCGCTGCGTGCCCACCGCACGCAGGTGAGCGTCGGCGACGGCTGCTACGCGCTCTCCAACGACATCGCGGCGCGGCTCCCCGGCCGAGAGGGCTACGCCCGCCTCGACCCGGCCACCGGGGCGCTGGTCGGGACGGCCGACGCGGGCCGGCGCGCCCCCCTCACCTCCGGCGACCCCGCCACCGGGCGGCGGCCGCTCCTGCCGGGAGCGGGCCGGTGACGGAGGTCAACAGCGACCAGTTCCGGCTCGCCATGGGCCGTTTCGCGAGCGGGGTGACGGTCCTCACGACGTTCGCGGGCGGGCACGACCACGCGATGACGGCCAACGCCATCACGTCGGTCTCCGTGGAGCCGCTGCTCGTCCTCGCCTGCGTGGAGGTCGACGCCCGGTTCCACGACGCCGTCTCGGAGGCGGGCGTGTGGGGCATCAGCGTGCTGGCCAGCTCGCAGCGGGCCACCGCGGAGTGGCTGGCCACCCGCGGCCGGCCGCTGCACGGGCAGCTCGAGCGGATCCCGCACCACCGGGGCGAGAAGACGGGAGTCGCCCTCCTCGACGGCGCGTTGGCAACGATTGAGTGTCAGACCACCGACATGCACCCCGCGGGGGACCACACCATCGTCGTGGGCGAAGTAGTGTCCCTCGGCGTGGAGGAGCATCCCGCCGACGCGCTGCTGTACTACCGCAGCCGTTACGGGAGCCTGTCGTGACCCCCGGAGAGTGAAACCCGTGCCCCAGCGTGACCGCGGCGCCGTCCTGGTGCGCCTGCTCGTCGCCCTCGTCGTCATTGCCGGTGCCTACCTCGGCATGGCGTGGTTCCTCGGCCGGCACGTGCCCTCCAACACCAGCGTCGCCGGCGTCCCGATCGGCGGGATGTCACCCGCCGATGCCCAGGCGACCCTGAAGCGCGCGCTCGGGGAGAGCGCCTCGCGCCCGGTCCGGGTGCTGGCCGGCGGGGAGACCGTCGAGGTGGACCCCTCCGCCGCGGGCCTCTCCCTCGACCTCGACGCCACGCTGCAGGGGCTGAGCGGGTTCAGCGCCAAGCCGGCCGACGTGTGGAACCACCTGACCGGGGGGCAGGAGGAGCCGCTGCGCACCACTGTCGACCGCAGCCGTCTCGAGAGCGCGCTCACCGCGGTCGCCAGCCGCGTCGACAAGACGCCGGTCGAGGGCTCGGTGACCTTCCCCGGGGGCAGGACGACGGTGGTGACGCCGGTGGTGGGCCGTCGCCTCGACGTGGCCCGCAGCGCGGACTCGGTCGTGCGTGCCTGGCCCGCCACCAAGCCGGTCGCCGCGACGGTGGAGACGGTGCCGCCGGCCGTTCCCGCGGCGGAGGTGGCCCGTGTGGCGAAGGAGTTCGCCACACCCGCGATGTCCGGTCCGGTCAAGGTCTCCGCCGGCGGGAGGACGTTCGCCCTCGCCCCGGCCACCTATGCCCCGGCCCTGTCGGTCGCGGCGAGTTCCTCCGGCACGCTCACGCCCGTCGTCGACGACGCGGTCGTCCTCCGGGTCGTCCGCGCGGCTGCGGTCCGGGCGGGCGTCGAGAAGGAGGCCCGGGACGCGCGCATCGTGCTGGCCGGCAGCCGCGCGCAGGTCGTGCCGTCCGTCACCGGTGTGTCGATCGACCCCGCCTCGCTCAAGGCGTCCTTCCTCCCGGCACTCACGTCCGCGAGCCGCACGGCCGTCGTGAGGACGACCGTGACGCAGCCCCAGCTGAGCACCGCGCAGGCCACCAAGGTCGCCCCCAAGGAGGTGATCGGCACCTTCACGACCTACCTGCCCTTCAACCCGCCGCGCACCGAGAACATCACCATCGCCGCACGCACGCTCAACGGCACCTACATCGCCCCCGGGAAGCAGTTCAGCCTCAACGCCGTCCTCGGCCCGCGCACCGCCGGCAAGGGCTACAACGAGGCGCCGGTCATCATGAACGGCCGGCTGACCAAGGACTACGGCGGCGGCATCTCCCAGCTCTCGACGACGACCTTCAACGCCGCCTTCTTCGCCGGGGTCAGGATCGAGGAGTACCACCCGCACAGCTTCTACATCTCGCGCTACCCCGAGGGCCGGGAGGCGACGATTTCCTGGCCCGACGTCGACCAGAAGTGGACCAACGACACCGGCAACGGGATCCTCGTGCAGGCCGGCGTGTCGGGCAACGCCGTGACCGTCACGTTGCACGGCACCAAGGTCTGGGACGTCGAGGCCGTCAAGGGCCCGCGGCGGAACGTCGTCCAGCCCAAGCGCATCGTCGACGACCGGGCGTCGTGCGTGGCGCAGACGCCGACGCCGGGCTTCGACGTGACGGTGACGCGGATCTTCACGAGGAACGGCGCGGAGGTGAAGCGCTCGACCTTCTCGACCCACTACATCCCCGAGGACGACGTCGTCTGCACCCACCCCCAGGCCAGCTGACCAGCGCCCCCTCGCCGCCCGGGCCTCTTGCGATTGGGTGCCCAGAAGGAGCGCATTCCCGTCGTCTGGGCACCCAATCGCGAGGGATAGGGCGGGAGCTGGGAGCGGGGCGCAGCGGCGGGCGAGGGAGGCGGAGCTCAGCGCGGTCTGCGGAGGTACGTGTACTCGTGGTGGGCGGTGAAGCCGAGGCCGTCGTAGAGCGCGACCGCCGCGTCGTTGTGCTGCTCGACCTGCAGCCACAGGGAGCGCGCTCCGGCCCGGTCGGCGCGGGCGGCGAGCTCGCCCGTGAGGGCCGCCGCGAGTCCTTGGCGGCGGTGGCCGGGCGCCACCCACAGGCAGGAGAGGCCTCCCCACCGGTGGGCGAGCGACAGCCGGGCGAGGGCGACGAGGCCCCCGTCACGGCGGACGGCTGCGAAGAGCTGCTCGGGCGACCCGGTGAGGACCGCCTCGCTCGCGCCCGCAACGACCTGCCGCTGCAGCCGGTAGGCGTCGAGCCACTCGTCGGTGAGCCGGCTCGACACCTCGACCGGCACGTCGCCTCGACGGGCGTGGGCCGCACGGGCATCCGCCGTCATGACCAGGACACGCGGGCCCGGCTGGTAGCCCCGCGCGAGGAGCACTGCACCGACGGGGTCGTCGGCCACGTCGAAGCCCACCGGCCCCGCAAGGCTCACGACGGCTGGGAGGCCGCGGCCGGCATACCAGCGCTCCGCCTGCTCCACCGCCTCGGTGACCTCTCGGCCCGGGTCACCCACCGCCAGCACGGAGTTCGCGCGCCCGCTGAAGCCACCGGCGGCTCGCAGGACCCACTCGCCCAGGCCGGCGCGTTCCACCGGCGCCCAGCCGTCGACCATGGCGCGCTCGAGCTCCTCGACCCCCACCGCGAGGTGCGGTGCCCCGCGCCGGCTCGGCCTCGGCGGCACCTCCTTGGCGGCCACGACGAGCTCGCGCGCGATGGTGACCGGACCCGTCCGGGTCTGCACCGTCACGGTGCGCTCGTCCGCGCGGAGAAGCTCGCCGAGGGCGTCGGTGAGGGTCGGACCGGTGCCGGGAGAGGCGATGCGGTAGCGCACGACGACGCGCTGCCCGGGGCGCAGGCGGGCCGTGGGATCGGGCATCGCGTCCTCGTGTCGAACCGTGGACCCGCAGGGGTTCCGGCGGGCGGCACGCATAGTATGGGTGCGACAGAGCTCGTCCTGACGGAGGAACCGTTCATGACCTATGTGATCGCCCAGCCTTGTGTTGACCTCAAGGACAAGGCGTGCATCGAGGAGTGCCCTGTCGACTGCATCTACGAAGGCGAGCGCTCGCTCTACATCCACCCCGACGAGTGCGTCGACTGCGGTGCGTGCGAGCCGGTCTGCCCCGTCGAGGCGATCTACTACGAGGACGACGTCCCGGAGCAGTGGGCCGACTACTACAAGGCCAACGTCGAGTTCTTCGACGACCTCGGCAGCCCCGGCGGTGCCGCCAAGCTCGGCATGATCCCCAAGGACCACCCGCTCGTCGCCGCGCTGCCCCCGCAGGAGCACGACGAGTGACGCTGTCGCTCCCCGACTTCCCTTGGGACTCGCTCGCTCCGCACAAGGAGCGGGCGAGTGCCGTGTCGGGGGGCATCGTCGACCTGTCGGTCGGGACGCCCGTGGACCCGACGCCCGAGGTGGTCCAGAAGGCGCTGCGTGCCGCCTCCGACGCCCCCGGCTACCCGCAGACCTGGGGCACACCGGCGCTCCGCGAGGCCGTGGCGGCGTGGTTCGCGCGCCGTCGTGGCGTGCCCGACGTCGACCCCGCCGCGGTGCTGCCCACCATCGGCAGCAAGGAGCTCGTGGCCTGGCTGCCCACGCTGCTCGGCCTCGGGCCCGGTGACGTCGTCGGCTTCCCGGGGGTCGCCTACCCCACCTACGACGTGGGCGCCCGGCTCTCGAGGGCGACCCCGCGCGTCGTCGACGGGCTCGCCGCGCTCGGGCCGGTCACCCCTGCCACCGCGCCGAAGCTGTTGTGGCTCAACAGTCCTGGCAACCCGACCGGCAAGGTGCTGGGGGTCGACCACCTGCGCAAGGTCGTCGAGTGGGCGCGCCGCAACTCCGTCGTCCTGGCCAGCGACGAGTGCTACGCCGAGCTCGACTGGCGCGACCCCTCTCAGCGGGGGGCCGGCGACCCGCCCACGACGCCGAGCATCCTCGACCCGAGGGTGACGGGCGGCTCCCACGAGGGGCTCCTGGCCGTCTACTCGCTGAGCAAGCAGTCCAACCTCGCCGGCTACCGCGCGGCCTTCGTCGCCGGCGACCCGGTCCTCGTGGCACGGCTGCTCGAGGTCCGCAAGCACGCGGGGATGATCGTGCCGGCGCCGGTGCAGCAGGCGGTCACCGCAGCGCTCGCCGACGACGCGCACGTCGAGGAGCAGCGGGACCGGTATGCCGGCCGGCGGGCCGTGCTGCGACCGGCCCTGGAGCGCTTCGGGCTGCGGATCGAGGACTCCGAGGCCGGGCTCTACCTGTGGTGCACGCGCGGGGAGGACTGCTGGGAGACGGTCTCCGCGCTGGCGGGCCTCGGGATCCTCGTGGCGCCCGGCTCGTTCTACGGCGAGCGCGGACGGCGGCACGTGCGGGTGGCGCTGACGGCGACCGACGAGCGGGTCGCGACGGCGGCCGAGAGGCTGTCGGCGGCCGGCTGAGCGCGAGGGCTCGCTTTCCCCGGAATCCGGCCTCTGGGGTACCGTCGCAGTTGCGTGGGGCACGCAGGCAAGGGTGCCCGCCGACGACGAGGATGGGGTTCACGGATGAGCAATGACGGAGCCGCCGGTGCGACGCTGAGCGCCGGGGACAAGAGCCTCGAGCTGCCGCTGGTGAAGGCCGTCGAGGGCAACAATGGCTACGACATCGGCAAGCTCCTCAAGGAGACCGGCAACGTCACGCTCGACACCGGTTTCGTCAACACCGCGTCGTGCACCAGCGCCATCACCTACATCGACGGCGCCGCGGGGATCCTGCGCTACCGCGGCTACCCGATCGAGCAGCTGGCCGAGAGCTCGACCTACCTCGAGGTCGCCTACCTCCTCATCTACGGCGACCTGCCGACCCAGGGCGAGCTCGACGACTTCGACCAGCGCATCCGCCGGCACACCCTGCTCCACGAGGACCTCAAGGGCTTCTTCCAGGGCTTCCCGCGCGACGCGCACCCGATGCCTGTGCTGTCCTCGGCGGTCTCGGCGCTCTCGACGTTCTACCAGGACAGCCTCGACCCGTTCGACGAGGAGCAGGTCGAGATCTCGACGGTCCGGCTCCTCGCCAAGCTGCCGACCATCGCGGCCTACGCCTACAAGAAGAGCGTCGGCCAGCCGTTCCTCTACCCCGACAACTCGCTCTCCCTGCCCGAGAACTTCCTGCGCATGACGTTCGGGTTCCCCGCGGAGCCCTACGAGATCGACCCCGACATGGTCAAGGCGCTCGACCTCCTGCTGATCCTCCACGCCGACCACGAGCAGAACTGCTCCACGTCGACGGTGCGCCTCGTGGGGTCCGCCCAGGCCAACCTCTTCGCCTCGATCTCGGCCGGCATCAACGCCCTCTTCGGTCCCCTGCACGGTGGGGCCAACCAGCAGGTCCTCGAGATGCTCGAGGGCATCCGGGCTGACGGCGGCGACGTCGAGGCCTTCGTCAAGCGGGTCAAGAACAGGGAGGCCGGGGTCAAGCTGATGGGCTTCGGCCACCGGGTCTACAAGAACTACGACCCGCGCGCCGCGATCATCAAGAAGACGGCGGACACCATCCTCAACAAGGGTGGCGTCCACGACGAGCTCCTCGAGATCGCGCTCAAGCTCGAGCAGACCGCGCTCGAGGACGACTACTTCGTGGAGCGCAAGCTCTACCCGAACGTCGACTTCTACACGGGCCTGATCTACAAGTCGATGGGCTTCCCGACCCACATGTTCACCGTGCTGTTCGCCCTCGGTCGCCTCCCGGGCTGGATCGCCCAGTGGCGCGAGATGATCGACGACCCGCAGACCAAGATCGGCCGGCCGCGCCAGATCTACACCGGCCACTCCGAGCGCAGCTACACGCCTCTCGGCGACCGCTGACGGCCGCCGCCCCGGGTGGCGCGTCGTGCTGAGTTGTCTCTCCCGTGTCCGGACCACGCGCACGGGACGCAGCGCAGCCCGACGGCATCTCAGCACGACACGCCGGGTCAGGGTGCGAGGGTGATCGTCACCGTCTCCGCGCCCCGCGTCCTCACGGGCTGCCAGCTCCACCCGGACTTCCCGAGGGTGCGGGTCCACTGACGGTCGGCGACCTGGACTCGCGTCACGCCGTGGATGCCGGCCTTGGCGACCGCCCACTCGCCCACGCTCCACGCCGCCTCCGCCGAGCTGCCGGTCACCGTGACGGAGCGGCCCGACGCGCTGCCGCGCACCCCCATCTCGGTGGCGAGCGCGCTCACGAGGGTGCGCGCGTCGCCGGGCCCGGTGGGGTCGTCGAGCCGGCACCCGAGCCCGCCGGGGGAGTGCCCGCTGAGCGTCGAGGCCAGCACCCGGCCCTCGCGCTCGTGCTCGGCGTAGGCCTCCGGGAAGGCGCTCTTCTGCACCTCCTGGGCGACCTTGGTGATCGGCATGGTCTCGTAGCCACGGACCTTGACGAGCTCGTCGTAGAACCGGTTCGTCGCGTGGACCGGGTCGAGGATCTGCTTCTCCGTGCCCCAACCCTGCGACGGCCGCTGCTGGAACAGCCCGAGGGAGTCACGGTCGCCGTAGGTGAGGTTGCGCAGCTTGGACTCCTGGATCGCCGTCGCGAGCGCGATGGTGGCGGCGCGCGCGGGCAGCCGCCGCTTCACGGCGATGCCGGTGATCGTCGCCGCGTATGCCGTCTGGCCGGGGTCGAAGTCGACGCTCTGGCCCAGCGCGGTCGCCTGGCAGCGGGCACCGGTCGTGCCCTGGATGAGCCCGCGCAGACCGAAGACGCCGGCGACGACGAGGCCGAGCACGAACAGGCCGAGCACGGCCCCGGCGAGCCGCCGCGCCCTCCGCGAGTGCGGGTGGTGGCGTCGGTGGTGGGACTCCTCGGCGAGGACGAGCGGCTCAGTCGTTGGCATGCAGGGCCGAGTTGAGCACGATGCCGTGGCCGTCACGGGGACGGGCCTCGACCGCCCCGGTGACCGAGTTGCGCAGGAACAGCAGGCCGGACTGGCCGGAGAGCTCGCGGGCCTTGACGACCCGCCCGTCGGGCAGGGCCACCTTGGTGCCCGCGGTGAGGTAGAGCCCCGCCTCGAGGACGCAGTCGTCGCCGAGCGCGATCCCCAGGCCCGACTCGGCGCCGAGCAGGCACCGCTCGCCGATGCTCACGCGGTCGGTGCCGCCACCGGACAGGGTGCCCATCGTGGACGCGCCGCCCCCGACGTCGGAGCCGTCGCCGACGACGACGCCCTGGCTGACCCGGCCCTCCACCATGGAGGTGCCCAACGTGCCGGCGTTGAAGTTGACGAAGCCCTCGTGCATGACCGTCGTGCCCGGCGCGAGGTGTGCGCCGAGCCGGACCCGGTCGGCGTCGCCGATGCGGACGCCCGCGGGGACGACGTAGTCGGTCATGCGGGGGAACTTGTCGACGCTCCAGACGTGGACCGGGCCGCGGGCCTGCATCCGGGCACGAGTGAGCTCGAACCCCTCGACGGCGCAAGGCCCCTGACTGGTCCAGACGACGTTGGCCAGCTGCCCGAAGAGGCCGTCGAAGTTGAGCGTGTTGGGCCGCACGAGGCGGTGCGACAGAAGGTGCAGCCGCAGGTAGGCGTCGGACGCGCCCTCGGGTGCGGCGTCGAGGTCGACCTCGACGGAGACCACCTCGCGGCGCACCCGGCGCACGTCGTCCTTCCCGGCGAGCGCGCGGAGCTCACCGGGCGCTGCTGCGTCGACGGGCCGCTCACCCAGGGCGGGCTCGGGGTACCAGGTGTCGAGGACGACGCCGTCCTCCGTGACGGTCGCCAGTCCGAAACCCCATGCCGGGCGCGCGCTGCTCATGGGCGCCAAGCCTAACGGCGGTCCCCGACCGCCCCGTTAGGCTGGCGGCCATGTCGACCCCCGTCCCGGCCGCCACGCCCTCCCAGGCCGCCCGCGCCCTCGACCTGTCCGCCGACGTCGTGACCCTCACCGCGGCCCTGTGCGACATCGAGTCGGTGTCTCGCGGTGAGCAGCCGCTGTGCGACGCCATCGAGGCGGCTCTCGCGCCGCTGGGGCACCTGGAGGTCAGCCGGGTCGGCAACTCGCTCGTCGCGTGCACCGACCTCGGCCGGCCCGAGCGGGTCGTCCTCGCCGGCCACATCGACACCGTCCCGCTGACCCAGGACCCGCCCAACCTGCCCACCCGCCGCGAGGGTGACGACCTCGTGGGCCGCGGCACCGTCGACATGAAGGGCGGCGTCGCAGTCCAGCTGCGGGTCGCGGCGCAGCTGCCCGAGCCGAGCCGGGACCTGACGATCGTCTTCTACGAGGGCGAGGAGATCGACAGCGAGTTCAACGGACTGCTCCACATCGAGCGCCAGCGCCCCGAGCTCCTCGAGGCCGACTTCGCGGTCCTGCTCGAGCCGACGGCCGGCCAGGTCGAGGGCGGCTGCAAGGGCACCCTGCGCGTCGACGTCACGGCCCGCGGTGTCGCCGCGCACTCCGCCCGTCCGTGGAAGGGCCGCAACGCCATCCACGAGGCGACGGCCATCCTCAGCCGGCTGACGGCATACGAGCCGAGCACGGTCGTGGTCGACGGGCTCGAGTACCACGAGGCCATGAACGCCACGGGGATCCGCGGCGGCATCGCCGGCAACGTCATCCCGGACGCGTGCACCGTCACCGTCAACTACCGCTACGCCCCCGACAAGTCGCCGGAGGAGGCGCTCGCCCACGTCGAGCAGCTCTTCGACGGCTTCGAGACCACGTGCCACGACAACGCACCCGGTGCCCGCCCGGGCCTCGACCTCCCGGCAGCCAAGGCGTTCGTCGACGCGCTCGGCGTGCCAGTCATCGCCAAGGAGGGGTGGACCGACGTCGCCCGGTTCTCGGCGCTCGGGGTGCCCGCGGTCAACTTCGGCCCCGGCGACCCCAACCTCGCGCACCACGACGACGAGCGCTGTCCCGTCGGGCAGCTCAGCGCGTGCGAGTCGGCGCTCCTACGGTGGCTGGCGTAGGTCGGCGCGTGGCCTGGCGTAGGTTGACGCCGTGACGAGCAGCGGGGCGGCCAGCGCGGCGAGCGGGGCGGGTGGCGACGAGACGGCCGAGGTCGACGCGACCGGCGAGCGGGACTTCGACTACCACACCGGTCCGGTCACGCTGCGGCGCTCGCAGGTGCCGGGGACGACGACCGACCAGCGCCTCCTCGAGGACCGCAGCGGTGCCGACTGGCTCCACACCGACCCGTGGCGGGTGCTGCGGATCCAGAGCGAGTTCGTCGAGGGCTTCGGGGCGCTGGCCGAGGTCGGTCCGGCCGTGAGCGTGTTCGGCTCGGCGCGCATCCACCCCCACGACCCGGTCTACGCCCTCGGCGAGCAGGTCGGCGCGGCGCTCGTGCGGGCCGGCTACGCCGTCATCACCGGCGGTGGTCCCGGCGCGATGGAGGCCGCCAACAAGGGCGCGCTGCAGGCCGGTGGCACGTCCATCGGCCTCGGCATCGAGCTGCCCTTCGAGCAGGGCCTCAACGACTTCGTCGACCTCGGTGTCAACTTCCGCTACTTCTTCGCCCGGAAGACGATGTTCGTCAAGTACGCCCAGGGGTTCATCGTCCTGCCGGGCGGGTTCGGCACCCTCGACGAGCTGTTCGAGGCCCTCACCCTGGTGCAGACCAAGAAGGTCACGTCCTTCCCGCTCGTCCTCATGGGCACGGAGTACTGGAGCGGCCTGCTGCGCTGGCTGCACGAGTCGGCGGAGCGCTCCGGCACGATCAGCCCCGCGGACGTGCGGCTGCTGCACCTCACCGACGACGTCGAGGAGGCGGTGCGCCTCATCACCGAGGCCGACGAGACGGTGTCGCCGAAGCACCCCGAGTGAGGGAGCGGGCGCTCGAAGCGACCGCCCCGTGAACTCGTGAAACGATCACATGGTGATCTGGGTCTTCTTCACCGTCGTCGCCGTGCTCGTCGTCGGTGTGTTCGCGGCCCTGCTGGCCGGGCGGCTCGGGGTCGACCCCATGGCCGAGGCCACCACGTCGGCGTCCGACCCCACCCTGCCGCCCGGCTTCACGTCCGCCGACGTCCCGGCGGTCCACTTCGACACCGCGCTGCGGGGCTACCGCATGGACCAGGTGGACCGCGTCCTCGACCAGCTCCAGTCGCGACTCGCCGAGCAGGAGCACGCGCTCGCCGAGCGGCACCCAGCCGACGGCTGAGCAGCCACAGCATGTCCGTCGTCACCGTCACCCGCGCCAGCGCCAGCCCCCCCGGACAGGTGTGGGCGGCGCTCACCCGCTTCCCGGCATACGGCTCGGCCCTGCCCCTCACCACCGTGCGCACCGACCCCGGCCGGCCACGCCTGGGGTGGTCGTTCACGGGGCTCACCGGCCTCGGGCCACTGCGCTTCGCCGACTCCATGCTGCTCACCGCGTGGGAGCCGCCGTGCAGTGACCGGCCCGGCGGGCGCTTCCGGGTCGTCAAGACCGGGCGGCTGCTCGACGGGTGGGCGGAGGCGACGGTCACGCCGGCCGCCACCGGCTCGCTCGTCACGTGGACGGAGGAGATCCTGCTGCGTCCCTGGCCGTTCCGGCGGGTCAGCGGGCCGCTCCTCGCGCCCCTGACGGCGCGCCTCTTCGGGCGGGCCCTCGACCGCCTCCTGGCGGATGCCGGGCGTGCGGACGCCGACCCGGCCGGGGCGGCCCCGTGAGCGGCGTCGTGACCGGCGCCGACGGCGTCGCGAGGTGCGCTTGGGCAAGCGCCACTGCCGACTACCTCACCTACCACGACGAGGAGTGGGGGGTGCCGGTCCGCGGTGAGCGGGCGCTCTTCGAGCGGCTCACCCTCGAGGCGTTCCAGTCGGGCCTGTCGTGGCTGACGATCCTGCGCAAGCGCGAGGCCTTCCGCCAGGCCTTCCACGGCTTCGACCCCGAGGCGGTAGCCGCCTTCGGCGACGCCGACCGGGAGCGGCTCCTCCAGGACGCCGGCATCGTCCGCAACCGCCTCAAGGTCGACGCCGCCATCGCCAACGCCGGGGCCGTGGTGGCCCTCCGGGACGCCGGCGGGCTCGACGCCCTCGTCTGGTCCCACGCGCCCGCCGCCCACGAGCGCCCTCGCAGCCCCGAGCAGCTGCGTGCGACGTCACCGGAGTCCGTGGCGCTCGCGCGCGCGTTGAAGCGGGCCGGGTTCGTCTTCGTGGGACCCACGACGATGTATGCCGCGATGCAGGCCTGCGGGGTCGTCGACGACCACCTCGCCGGCTGCCACCGGGCGGTGTCCGCGTGAGCAGCCACCACCGCCCCGCCGCCGACGAGGACGTGACCCGGGCGGAGCCGGGCGACGAGCCCGCGCCCCACCCCCCGGGAGCGAGCTCCGCCGACGACCCGGCCTCGGGCCCCGACCCGGGCGGCCCGGACGCCCGGGCGACGCTGCCAACGCGGCTCGCGACGGTGCTGTCCACCGGCCTCTCGAGCGGCGCGGGCAGCCGCCTGTGGGTGCGCGTCACCGTCGCCTACCTCGCGCTCCGGCTGGTCTCCGGCGTCATGGTGGCCCTTGCCGCCCGCGACCAGGTGCCCGTCCCGGGCTGGACCGGCCCTCACGTCTCCTACCTCGACATGACGGTGCTCTGGGACGGCAGCTGGTACCGCAAGGTCGCCGAGGAGGGCTACCCGGCGACCGTGCCGCTCGACCCGGCGAGCGGGCACCCGGCGCAGAACGCCTGGGCGTTCTACCCGTTGTTCCCGCTCCTCGCCCGGCTGGGGATGGCCGTCACGGGTCTGGGCTTCCCGCTCGTCGCCTCCACCCTCGCCGTGCTCTGCGGCCTCGGCGCGGCCCTGCTCATGAGCCGGGTCCTCGCCGACCGGGTGGGGGAGCGCGTCGCCCTCGCCGCGGTCGTCGTGTGGGCCGCGTTCCCGAGCGCCGTCTCGCTCCAGCTGGCCTACACCGAGTCGCTCGCCATGCTCGTCCTGTGCGCCGCACTGTGGGCGACGCTGCGCCACCGCTGGCTCCTCGCCGGCGGCCTCACGCTCGTGATGGGGGTGACGCGGCCCATCGCGGTGCCGCTGGCGCTCGTCGTCGCCGTCGCCCTGGTGCTGCGCTGGCGGTCGCGCCGCGAGCAGCACCTGTCCGCGAGGCAGCTGCTCTCCGGGCTCGCGGGGCTCGCGATGGCCGGCGCCGGGGGCCTGGTGTGGCCGGTGGTGGCGTGGGCACGCACCGGCGACCGCACGGCATACACGGACACGATGGCGGCGTGGCGCACCGGCGGACAGCTCGTGCCCCTCAAGCCCTGGCTCTGGATGTCGGAGTGGGTCTTCCGCGACGCGGAGAGCCACGCCGCCACGCTCGGACCGGTGGCACTGGCCGCGGTGGCCACCACGCTCGTCGTGCTCGCGGTGGGGCCGTGGGCCGCGCGCCTGGGCCCGGTCCTGCGGGCCTGGTGCCTGGCCTACCCCGCCTACCTGGCGCTCGTCCTCGACCCGTTCACGAGCATCTTCCGCTACCTGCTGCCGCTCTTCCCCCTGCTCGTCGTGATCCTGGGAGGCGGCTGGGCCGACCGCCGCCTGCCCCGCGGGCTCGGAGTGCGCGCCACCGTGCTGGTGCTCCTCGGCGTCCTCGGCCAGGCCGTGTGGACCTGGCAGCTCCTCGTCTACGTGCCGCCCTCGGACTACCCGCCGTGACCCCGCCGGCGCTGCTCACCGTGGAGGGTCGCAGCGCGGTGGCGACCCGCGCGCTCGCCCACCCCGTCCGCTTCCTGCTCCTCTGGTATGCCGCGTCGCGCCTCCTCGTGCTCCTCGCCATGCAGGTGGCGGCGGTGTGGTTCCAGACCCCCGCGGGGGTGGGCCACCTGCACCCGGGCGCCGGCGACATCCTCGGGCTGTGGGACTCCGTCTGGTACCACCGGATCGCCACGCAGGGCTACCCCCTGCCGCTGCCCGTCGACCCGCAGTCGGGCCGGCTGACCTACAGCGCGTGGGCGTTCTACCCGGCGTTCCCCATGCTCGTGCGCGCGCTGATGTCCGTGGGGCTGCCCTTCACGGTCGCGGCGGTCGGGCTCAACCTCGTCCTCGGCGCCGTGGCCGTCGTCCTCGTCTGGCGGGCGCTGGGCTTCGCGCTGCACGCCTCGGCCCAGCCGGCCCGCGGCCGGCTCGCGCTCGTGGCCGCCGCGCTCTGGTGCCTCTACCCGGCGACGAGCGTCCTCGTGATGCCCTACACCGAGCCGCTCGCCTGCGTCCTGCTGGCCGGCGCACTCATCCTCCTCATGCGCCGGCAGTACCTCGGCGTCGCCGGGCTGGCGCTCGCCCTCGGCTTCACCCGCGCCGTCGCGCCCGCCCTCGCCTGCGCGGCACTCGCCCACCTGGTGGTGCGCTGGCGCGACGAGCAGCGCGCCGGCACCCGTCCCCTGGCGGGGCAGCGGGCCAGTGCCGCCGCGATGCTCCTGGCGACCGCGGTCTCGGGGGTCGCCTGGCCGGTGCTCGTCGGGGTGGTGAGCGGCCTGCCGTGGGCGTTCTTCGACGTCCAGGCTGCCTGGGGGCAGCAGCCGGACCGGGGTCCGTTCGTCCTCTGGCTCGCGTGGGGCTGGGAGGAGCGGGGGGTCTTCGGTGTCGCCGTGATCGTGGCGCTCGTGCTGACCTACGTCGCCCTCGTCCTGGGCCGGCACGGCAGGTGGCTCGCCATCGAGCTGCGCGTGTGGGCGCTGGCCTACCCGCTCTACCTGCTCGCCGTGGTGCGGCCGATCACGAGCATGTGGCGGTTCCTCATCCTGGACTTCCCGGTCGCGGCGCTGCTCGCCAGCGTGACGATGCGGACCTCCTCCGGCACCTCCGTCGTGGCCCACTGGCGGCGCCGGGTCGCGGTGGTGGTCGTCGCGCTGGGGGTGGGCGTGTTCTGGTTCACGGCGGCGCTGCTCACCTACACCCCCTGGGGCGCGGACCCGCCCTGAGACGCCAGGAGCCGGTATGCCGGTGGGTCACCGCCCGCTGAACACCGGCTTCTCCTTGGCGAGGAACGCCCGCACGGCGCTCTGGTGGTCCTCGGTGGTGCCCGTCCGCGCCATGAGCTGCGCCTCGTGGGCCAGTGACTCCGTCAGGCCGTGACCGGCGCTGAACGCGACCGCGCGCCGGATCGCGCCGTAGGCCAGGGTGGGACCGGCCGCCAGGGTGGCGGCGAGGCCGGCGACCGTGCCGTCGAGCTCGGCCGCGGTGACGACCCGGGTGACCAGCCCCAGGTCGAGGCACTCCTGCGCCGGGATCGTGCGCGGGAGGAGCAGCAGCTCCTTCGCCCTGGCGACGCCGACGAGGCGCGGCAGCGCCCACGACGAGCCGGAGTCGCACGAGAGCGCGATGCCGGCGAACGCGAGGTTGATGCCGGCGGTGTCCGCCATGACCCGGAAGTCGGCGGCGAACGCGAACGCGGCTCCGGCGCCGGCCGCCACGCCGTTGAGGGCCGCGACGACGGGCTTGTCCATGGTGGCGATGAGCTCCACGAGCGGGTTGTAGTGCTCCGGCACGGTCGTCCAGAGCGCCTCGGCTCCTTCGCGCAGCAGCTCCACGTGCTCCTTGAGGTCCTGCCCGACGCAGAAGGCCCGGCCGGAGCCGGTGAGGACCACGCAGCGCACCGTGGGGTCCTCGGCGACCGCTCGCAGCGCCTCGAGGAGCGCCTCCTTCGTCGCGACGGTGAGGGCGTTCATCGCGTCGGGGCGGTTGAGCCGCACCGTCGCCACGCCCTCCGGAGAGGTCTCGACGAGGACGGGGTGCTGCTCGGGGCTCTCCTGCGCGGCGGTCGTCATGGGCCCATCATGGCCGACCGCGCCCCGTGCGAGGCCCGGGGGGCGGCGCGCCTCAGGGGCCGCCGGCCAGCCACGTGGACACCCACTCGCCGGCCGGTGGGAGCAGCTCGAGGGCTCGCCGGTCGAAGACGTCGGCGGCCACGTGACCGGCCCAGGCGCGGGGCAGGGCCTCGGCCGGCAGCCCCGGGTCGCTGAAGAGGAAGAGCCGCCAGGCATGGACGAGCGCGCTGCGCTCGACGAACGCCTGCTCGGGGTCGACCGAGACGGGCGCGTCGCCGACGGAGGCCGCGAACCGGCGGTACGCAGCGGCCAGGGAGTCGAGGTCCCAGACGCGTGCCACGAGCTCGCGCGGCTCCCCCTCGAGCTCGGCCCGGAAGGAGCGGAACCGCACGCCGTCGCGGCCCATCGCGCCGGCGAGCTCCGGGCTGGGCCGGGGGGCGAGCCACGTGTCGGGCGCCAGCTGCCCGTAGCCGAGGTAGGCGAGGGCCTGGGCGGTGCGGCCGCGCGCGGCCCGGTCGGGGGCGCGCTCGAGGGCCACGACGTGCCACGTGCCGTCCCACGGCTTGTCCTCGGTGCGGTAGATCCGGGCCCGCGCCTCGGCGAGGCGGGCCCGGGCGCGGGCCGTCACGGCATACCCCCTCGCCTCGCGCTCCGCCGGCTCCAGCCAGCCCTCGCGCACCATGCGCGACACGGCGGTGCGGACCGCGGGCGCCGAGATGCCGAGGGACCCCAGCAGGCCCACGCACGCCGCGACCGGTGCCCAGCCGCCGCGGTCGACGAGGTGGTCGCCGTAGAGGTCGAAGAGCGCGGAGCGGGCGTGCACGACGACAGTGTGTCCGATGGACGGTCCGGGGTGCTCGGTGCCCGGCCCGGGATTTCGCATGTGAGCGCGTTCACGGGATAATGGCGCGGAACCCGGTCAGCCCGGGACGTGACGACGACGGCGTGGCCGCGTGCCAGTTCCACGCCGCAGGGAAGGGGTAAACCCTATGGCGGCAATGAAGCCGAGAACCGGAGACGGCCCGCTCGAGGTCACCAAGGAGGGCCGCGGGATCGTGCTGCGCATGCCGCTGGAGGGCGGTGGACGCCTCGTGGTCGAGATGACTCCCGACGAGGCGAGGGCGCTCGGAGACGCCATCAGCAACTGCGAGGGCCTGTCCTGACGGACCCCTCGCCGCCTCTGTCCGTGGAGCCCCGCCGGTCCTGACCGGCGGGGCTCCACGCGTACCCGGGTCGGTAGGGTCGGGGCGTGCCCGACGTCGCCCCGCCCGACCTGCTGAGCCCCGTGACCTCCCCGTGGGAGGTCACCGCCCACGCGCGCTCCCCCGGGCTGGCCGACCGCGACGCC
>JAICIN010000029.1 GCA_025924375.1 Dermatophilaceae bacterium
CACGACACCGGCTGCCGTCATGCGCGCGCTGGCCGAGGCGGCCGACCGGGCCGGTGCCCGGGAGCGGGGCCCCCGCGCCTTCCCCGTCGAGCCGCTCGACCCGGCCGACCCCGCTCCGGCCATCGCGCGCACGGCGGCGGTCGACGAGGCGGCCCTGCGCCTGCGGCGCGCCTCGCGCAGCGACGACGGCTTCCTGTCGACCTTCCTCATCCGCCCGCTCTCCCGGCGGCTCACCCGGCACGCCGTCCGGGCGGGCCTCCCACCGGCGCCCGTCACGGCGGTGTCGCTCGCGCTGGGGCTCGGCAGCGCCACGGCATACGGGATGGGGTCGCTGCCCTGGCTCCTCGCGGGCTCCGCGCTGCTCCTGCTCTCCCTCGTCGTCGACTGCGTCGACGGGGAGGTGGCGCGCTACACGCGCACCTTCTCGCCGCTGGGCGGCTGGCTCGACGTCGCGTCCGACCGGGTCAAGGAGTATGCCGTCTACGCGGGCCTCGTCGCGGGCGTCGCCAGGGTGGGTGGCACCCCACCGTGGGGCGTCGCACTGGCGGCCCTGGCGGTGCTCGTGGTTCGGCACTTCGTCGACTTCGGCTTCGCCGCCTCGGCTGCCGGCGGCCGGGCACGGGGCGACGTCGGCCAGCCGCAGGGCGGCGTCGCGGCGCTGTCGGAGGCGACGGACCGGTCCGCGGCGCTGGTGTGGGCGAAGCGGGCGGTGATCATGCCGGTCGGGGAGCGCACGATCCTGCTCATCGTGCTGGCGCCGCTGCTGGGCGCCCGCTGGGCGCTCGTCGTGCTGCTCGCGCTCGGCGCGGTGGCGGGGCTCTACACGACGGCGGGGCGGGTCGGCCGGGCGTGGCGCGCAGCGGCCCAGGTCCACGGGGAGTCCCCGGCCGCGCGGAGGCTGGCGGGCCAGTGCGACACGCGGCCGCTCCCGGCGAACGCCCTTGGGGTGACGGGTCGTTGGGGGTGGCTGGCGCCGGCCGCGTGCCGGGCGGTGGAGCAGGGCGTCGTGGTCGGCGCGCTCGCACTCGCCGGTGGGACGACGCTGCTCCCGGCGGCCTACGCCGTCCTCTTCGCGGCGGCCTTCCGCGACTACGACATCGCCTACCGGCAGCGCCTCGCCGGGGCCCTGGCCACCGACGACCGGCTGGTCACGGTGGGCTGGCCGGTGCGCACCCTCCTGGTGGTAGCGGTGGCAGCCGCCGTCGCGGGCGGGGCGCTCTCGGCCGGGGCCGGTACGTGGCTGCTCGTGGCGCTCGTTGCCGGGTTCGGCGTGGCGGCGCTCACGGCGAGCGCCAGGTGGTGGGCGGCCCGGGGGCCGCACCACCGCCCGGTCACCAGCCGTTCCCGATCTGCCGGCCTCCGCTGAGCTGCGCCTTGCCGTTGCCGTAGAAGAGGTGCAGCGTGCGGGCGCCGGCCTTGCGCGCGATGAGGTCGGGGTAGGCGTCCGGCGTCCAGTTGCCCGGCGCGACGATCGCGTCGTAGTTCTGCCAGCCGGTCGCCGCCTTCACCCGTGAGGTGTAGCCGGCGCCAGCACGGCCGGGACCGGGGTAGATGTAGACGTCGCCGGCGGGCGTACGGCCCACGAGGTCGTCCCTGCCGTCCCCGGTGAGGTCCGTGCCGCCGGTGAGGATGTTCACCGACCACCAGCCGTAGCCGACGATGCTGCGCGAGAGCCACCCGGCCCTGCCGTCGCTCGGGTAGAGCCACAGCCTGCCGTCGCCGTCGTGGGCGACGAGGTCGGGGTGGCCGTCACCGTTGACGTCGCCAGCGGCCGTGATGCTGTCGAACTGCAGCCAGCCGGAGCCGACCTGGCGGCGGGTGGTGTAGCCGGCGCCGGCCGAGCCGGGACCGGGGTAGAGGTAGAGCCTGCCCGTGGCGCGCTCACGGCCGAGGATGTCGTCCTTGCCGTCGCCGTCGAAGTCACCGACCCCGAGGACCCGGTCGATGATCCCCCAGCCGCCTCCGGCGACGTAGGGGGCGAGGAAGCCGCCGGTGCGCCGGTTGCCGGGGTAGATCCACAGCACCCCGTCGGTGCCGATCGCGCCGAGGTCCTTGTCGCCGTCGCCGTTGACGTCGCCGACGGCGAAGAGCTGGCCGAACCGAGGGAACGGCGGCATCGCGGCGATGGTGCCGGAGCGGATGGTCCCGAGCTGGGCGTAGAGGGCGTTGCCGGGGCACTCGGTGGAGTAGACGTCGCGGTGCCCCGAGATGGCGTTGTAGGACTTCGTGGAGTCGTAGTAGTAGGTGCGCTGGCGCGGGTCGACGCCGTGCAGTGAGAACTTCCACGCGAAGAGGCGCTGGTATGCCGAGATGACGGCCGCGGGTGCCGCGACGTCGGTGTACGTGCCGATCGCCGCCATGGCGAAGCCGACGGAGTTGTAGCCCGCGGTGTGGGCGCCGATGACCGCGCGGTCGATGCCGCCCCGGCGGCCCTCCCAGATGCGCCCGAACCGGTCGACGAGGAAGTTGTAGCCGATGTCGTTCCAGCCCTGGCTCTGGACGTGGTAGGCGTAGATGCCCCGGATGATGCCCGGCACGTCGGCGGCCGAGTAGTTGTTGGCGCTGACCGTGTGGTGCACGAACGCCCCGCGGATCGTGCCGTACTCGGGCGCTGACCGCACGAGGCTCTCGTCGGCCCCCCACTGGGCGCGGCTGTAGATGGTCGGCTGCGCTGCGATCGAGGAGGTGCCGGTGGTCGTCGCGGTCGCAGCGGTGGTGGCCGCGCTCACCGCGGTCGCTGAGGTCGCTGCGGTCGCTGCGGTCGCCGCGGTCGCCGCGGTCGTCGCGCTCGCCGGCGCCATGGCGGCGCTGCCGTCGGCCGGCGAGGTGCCCGGGTCGACGAGGTCGAGCCGCAGGCCGGCCGGAGCCGCGCCGGAGGGCGTGTCGACGCGGACCTGCACGCCGTCGGCGGCGCCCACCACGAGCGGGTCGGTGCCACGGCGCTCGTGTGCCGCCTCCGCCGAGCCGGCGTCCGGCCCGTGGTCGGCGTCACTCGGCGGGAGGGCGTACCAGCTCGACCACGCGCCACCGGACCTGGTCCGGACGTAGGCGCTGAGGTCACCGTCGCCGACGGCCCCTGTCCACGTCACCCCCACCAGGGAGAAGGGCTGGGTGTCCAGCTGGGCGGTCGTGACCGCCGGGCTCAGTCCGCTCCGGGGCTGGAACTTCGCCTTCGTCTGCTCCGGGACCGCCGCCGGACGGGCACCGTCGGCGACGGCGTCACGGCTGTCGGTGAGGGCCACGGTGTGCAGCTGGGTCTTCACGGGGTGGCGCGCCCCGGCGGGCTGGAGCGCCAGGCCGGGCCGGGGCTGTTCCGGCGCCGCGGTGGCCGCGAACCCGGCGACGAGGGCGGTGGTGAGGACGAGGCGGTGGAGTGCGCTCAGGGGCGACAGCGTGGGGACGCGCATGGAGGATCCGACCTGTGTGTGACGAGGGGAGACGCCCTACGGTACGTCGAGCTGTGCCCGTTTTCTGGCAATTCGGTGCGCAACACAACCGATCAGCCCTAACATCAGCCCCACACTTCCTCAGATCCGCTGGCCGCCCGCCCCTGCCGCGCGCGCACCCTGGAGGCCCCCGTGCACCCCTTCCCCCCGCTCGTCCGCCGTGCTCCCGAGGGCCGTGGCGCGCCCCGCCCCGCCCCCACTGCCCGGGCGGTGGCACGCGTCGCCGCGGCTGCGGTCGCGGCCCTCGCCACGGCGGCGGCCACCGTCGCCACCGCGCCCGGCGCCCTCGCCGTCGAGAGCTACGGGCGCCCCGCCGGGGGCACCATCAGCCTGGTCGGCCACGGCTGGGGTCACGGCCACGGGATGTCCCAGTGGGGCGCCTACGGCGCGGCCACCAAGGGGCTGAGCTGGCAGCAGATCATGGCGTTCTACTACCCGGGGACGACGCGCAGCAGCAGCTACGGCAACCCGGAGATCCGGGTGCAGCTGCGCGCCCTCGGCTACTCGAGCACCACGGTCGTGCCCGGCACCACGCTCACCGGCCGCGACGCGACCGGCAAGGAGGTCGTCATCGACTCCCTCCCCTCCGCGCTCGGCCCCACGGCCATCACGGCGTGGCGCGCCGTGCGCTCGAGCAGTGCGGCGGCGTTCCTGCTCCAGCGGAAGATGTCCGGCGGCTCCTGGGTGACCGACGGCGCACTGAAGAACACGCCTTACGACCTGCTCTTCTCGGACGCGGACGGCCGCGTCACGGTCCTCAAGCCGGCCGGCGGGACGCGCGACTACCAGGGGACTGTCACCTCGACCCTGTCCGGCTCCTCGATGACCTCCGTCAACACCGTCGACATGGACGACTACCTCAAGGGCGTCGTGCCCAGCGAGATGCCAGCATCGTGGTCGACGGCCGCGGTGCAGGCGCAGGCTGTCGCGGCCCGCACCTACGCCGCCTTCGACATCAACGACACGTCCTCGACCGCGAAGTGGGACACCTGCGACACGACGTCGTGCCAGGTGTACTCGGGCCTGGAGAACCAGGACTCGCGCTCCACCAGCGCCGTGACCTCGACGACCGGGCAGGTCCTCACCTACGGCGGCAAGCCGGCCTTCACGCAGTTCAGCTCCTCCAACGGCGGCTGGATGGCCGCAGGCAGCCAGCCCTACCTCGTTGCCAAGCCCGACCCCTACGACGGCGTGGTGCCGAACTCGGTGCACAGCTGGACCGCCTCGCTGTCGGTGTCCGCCATCCAGTCAGCGTTCCCCTCGACCGGCACGTTCCAGCGCCTCGAGATGGTCTCCCGGGACGGCAACGGCGACCTCGGGGGCCGGATCCAGTACATCCGCGTGGTCGGCAGCAACGGCGCGTCACAGGTCAGCGGCGACACCTTCCGCGGCTGGCTGGGGCTGAAGTCGGAGTGGTTCGCGCCGACCAGCGCGCCGGCAGTGTCGAGCCCCGCCTTCCCGCGGGACGTGACCGACGACGGCGACGCCGACCTCGTGGCGGTGACCTCCGGCGGCACGCTGAAGGTCGTCAAGGGCAACGGCTCCGGCGGGTTCGCCGCGCCGATGAGCGCCGGTGCCGGCTGGGGCGCGCTGACGATGGTGCGCTCGGTCGGGCCGTTCGGCAACGACAACCGCGGTGACCTCGTGGGCCGGCGCGCAGACGGCGGCCTGTGGCTCTACCCGGGATCGAGCACCGGTGCCTTCAGCACGGCCCCCACCTCGCTGGGCAGCGGGTGGAACGGCATCGACGAGATCGCGGCCCCGGGCGACTGGGACGGCGACGGCCACCTCGACCTGCTCGGCCGCGAGCGCGCCACCGGCTACCTCTGGCTCTACACCGGCACCGGCGACGGCCGCATCAGCGGCCGCAAGGTCGTCGGCACCGGCTGGAACAGCATGCGCCAGGTCCTGGCGAGCGGCGACTTCACCGGCGACGGCAAGCCGGACGTGCTCGCGCTCAGCACGGGGAACGTCCTCTACGTCTACCCCGGCAACGGCTCGGGCGGCTGGCTGGCGCGCCGCGTCGTCACGGCGGGCTTCGGCTCCTTCGACTCCCTCGTGGGCCCGGGCGACGTGACGGGCGACGGCAGGGCCGACCTGCTCGCCCGCCGGGTCAGTGACGGCGCGATGGTCCTGTATGCCGGTGACGGCAGTGGCGGTGTCGCGTCCGGCCGGGTGGTGCTCACGGGCTGGGGGAGCTACCCCACGATCCTCCCGTAGCCGGGGCGCCCAGAGACCGGCGCTAAGGTGTCCGGCGGACGTGGCACGGGCGCCGCGTCGACCTGCCACGAGCGGCCCGACGGGCCGGGCAGTCCGCGGATCCCGACGGAGGACACCACATGAGCGACTTCATCCCCCCTGCCAAGCCGATCATCGGCGAGGAGGAGCGCGCGGCGGTCGACCGCGTGCTGCGTTCCGGCATGCTGGCCCAGGGGCCGGAGGTGAAGGCGTTCGAGGAGGAGTTCTCCGAGCACTTCGGGCTGGGCCGGGCGTGCGTGGCGGTGAACTCGGGCACCTCCGGGCTCCACCTGGGCCTGCTCTCCTCCGGCGTCAAGGCCGGTGACGAGGTGGTCGTGCCGTCGTTCACCTTCGCGGCGACCGCGAACTCGGTCGCGCTGACCGGTGCCACGCCAGTGTTCGCGGACATCAGCGCCGACGACTTCTGCCTCGACCCGGAGAGCGTGGAGGCGGCCGTCACCGAGCGGACGGTGGGGATCATGCCGGTCCACCTCTACGGGCACCCCGCGAAGATGCACCGCCTCCAGGAGGTGGCCGACCGGCACGGGCTGCAGGTGTTCGAGGACGCGGCCCAGGCGCACGGTGCCTCCCTGGACGGCACGCCGGTGGGCGCGTTCGGCACGTTCGGGATGTTCTCCCTCTACCCGACCAAGAACATGACCTCTGGCGAGGGTGGCATGGTCTCGGTCGCGAACGGCGAGGTCGAGCGGCTGCTCCGGCTCTACCGCAACCAGGGCATGGAGCGGCAGTACGAGAACGAGGTCGTCGGCTTCAACACCCGGATGACCGACATCAACGCCGCGATCGGGCGGGTGCAGCTCACCAAGGTCGACGGCTGGACCAGGCAGCGCCAGGACAACGCCGCGTTCCTCTCCGCGAACCTGCAGGGCGTCACCCCGCCGCCGGTCGCCGAGGGTGCGGTGCACGTCTACCACCAGTACACCGTGCGCGTGCACGACGACCGCGACGGCTTCGCCAAGGCGCTGCGCGAGGAGTACAACATCGGCTCGGGGATGTTCTACCCCATCCCCAACCACGAGCTCGCGCCGTTCGCGGACGCGCCGCACGCCGAGCTTCCCGAGACCGCCCGCGCGGCCGCCGAGTGCCTGTCCCTGCCGGTGCACCCGTCGCTGAGCCAGGCCGACCTCGAGCGCATCGTCACGGCCGTCAACACCTTGGCCGGCGCCGGCGCCTGAGCCTCAGACCCCCACCCGAGATTGGGTGCCCAGACGACGCGTACTGCTTCCGCCTGGGCACCCAATTTCCAGGTACACCAGATCCCACGGCGATTGGGTGCCTGAACGACGCCTACTGCTTCCGTCCAGGCACCCAATCTCCAGGCCCTCTCCACGGGACTGAGATTGGGTGCCTGAACGACGCCTACTGCTTCCGTTTGGGCACCCAAAGGCTGTATGCCGTCGGGCCGCGTCCGCTCGTCAGGTCAGGTCAAGTCAGGTCAGGTCGACGGCGAACTCCGGCTCGGTCCGCTCGCGCACCTCGTCCTCGGTGACGCCCTCGGCGAGCTCGCGAAGCACCAGGCCGTCGTCGGTGACGTCGAAGACGCACAGGTCGGAGATGATGCGCTGCACGACGCCCCGGCCGGTGTAGGGCAGTGAGCACTCGTCGACGATCTTGTAGGAGCCGTCCTTGGCGTTGTGCTCCATGAGCACGATGACCCGCTTGGCGCCGTGGACGAGGTCCATCGCGCCGCCCATGCCCTTGATCATCTTGCCGGGGATGGTCCAGTTGGCGATGTCGCCCTTGGCGGAGACCTGCATGGCGCCGAGGATCGCCGCGTCGACCTTGCCGCCGCGGATCATGCCGAACGAGGTCGCGGAGTCGAAGAACGACGCGCCCTTGCGCAGCGTCACGGTCTCCTTGCCGGCGTTGATCAGGTCCGGGTCCTCTTCTCCCTCATAGGGATAGGCGCCCACGCCGAGGATGCCGTTCTCCGACTGGAGCACGATCTCGACGTCGTCCGGCACGTAGTTGGGAACGAGGGTCGGCAGGCCGATGCCGAGGTTGACGTAGGCGCCGTCGGAGAGCTCCTGCGCGGCGCGGGCGGCCATCTGCTCGCGGGTGAGGGCCATCAGGCGTCCTTCCTCGGTCGGGTGGTGTGCCGCTCGATGCGCTTGTCGGCGGCCTGCTCCGGCGTGAGGGGCAGGACCCGCTGGACGAAGATCCCCGGCAGGTGCACGTGGTCGGGGTCGAGCTCGCCCGGCTCGACGAGCTCCTCGACCTCGGCGATGCTCACGCGGCCCGACATGGCGCACAGCGGGTTGAAGTTGCGTGCCGACTGCCGGAAGACGAGGTTCCCGTGCCGGTCGCCCTTCCACGCCCGCACCAGCCCGAAGTCGGCGACGATGGCGCGCTCCAGGACGAACTCCTTCTCCTCGCCGTCGACCGTGAAGGTCTTCGTCTCCTTCTTCGGCGACGAGACCGCCACCGTGCCGTCGCTGGCGTAGCGCCACGGCAGCCCGCCCTCGGCGACCTGGGTGCCGGCGCCGGTCACGGTGTAGAACCCCGGGATGCCGGTGCCCCCGGCGCGCAGCCGCTCGGCCAGCGTGCCCTGCGGCGTGAGCTCCACCTCGAGCTCGCCCTGGAGGTACTGCCTCGCGAACTCCTTGTTCTCCCCGACGTAGGAGCTGACCATGCGCCGGATCCGCTTGTCGCGCAACAGGACCCCGAGGCCCCATTCGTCGACGCCGCAGTTGTTCGAGATCGCCTCGAGGTCACTCACCCCCGCGTCGTGGATCGCCGCGATGAGCACGCTCGGGATGCCACAGAGCCCGAACCCGCCCACCGCGAGGGATGAGCCGTCGACGATGCCGTCGATGGCCTCGGCCGCGGAGGAGACCACTTTGTCCATGCCGGCGACTCTATCGACCCCCGGGTCGCCGTCCTGCGTGGTCCCGTGACACCGCAGCCCGTATGCCGTGTGCTCACCGCACAGGGGGCCGGCATCGTCCGTTCGGCCGAGCCGGAGCGGAATTCCATGTCTGTAGTTATCGCGACCACCTTGTGGCGGGGGGATACCAGTGGGACAAATGGCGAGCCTGCTCACTGCCGTTGCCAGAGGGGCGGGCGCCGTCCTCTGTCCATAGTCGTCCCCATGGTCACCGATCGTCCGGCTCGTCCGGTTCGTCCCGCTCGCCCCGCCACCGCTCGTCCGCTCGCCCCGCCACCCCCTAGTCCAGCTGTCCGTCCTTCTCGTCCCGTCCCCGCCGTCCGCCCGCGCGCCGCCCGACTGGTGGCGCGAGCCGAGGAGTGTCCATGTCCTTCGCCACCCGCACACTCGGGCTGCTCTCCATCCCCGCCCTCGTCGTACCCGTGGGCGCCGCCACCGCGTCGCCCGCCGCAGCCGGCGTCGCGGTCCCCAAGCCGCCCTCGAAGCCGTTGCCCTCCGCGCTCGACGTCGCAGCGCCCTACCAGGGGCAGAAGACCTGCGACCCGCACGCCAAGCCCGGTGTCGTCGCCTTCGCCAACCTCATGGTGGCCACCTACAAGGTCGGCACGAGCGCATGGGGCATCACCCGCAACTGCAACAGCGGCGTGACCGAGCACTCCGAGGGCCGGGCCTGGGACTGGATGCTCAGCGTGGACGACCCGCGGCAGAAGGCGATCGCCGACTCCGTCACGCAGTGGCTCTCCGCCACGGATGCGCAGGGCCGGCCCGGCGCGATGGCGCGCCGCTTCGGGATCATGTACATCATCTGGAACAAGCGCATGTGGCGCGCGTACGACCCGGCCCGCGGCTGGGCGCCCTACACCGGCTCGGTCCCGCACACGGACCACGTCCACTTCTCGTTCAGCTGGGACGGCGCGTACGGCCGCACCTCCTGGTGGACCGGCAAGGCGCTCACGAGCACCGACCCGGGCCCCAAGCCCACGACGCCCCCACAGCAGCCCTCCGGCGTGCACGCGCTCCTGGTCCAGGGCAGCACCGGCGCCGAGGTCGCGCAGGTGCAGCGGGTCCTCGGCGTCCCGGCCGACGGCGACTTCGGGCCGGTCACCCTCGCAGCCCTCAAGGCCTGGCAGTCCGCGCACGACCTGAGCGCGACGGGCCAGGTGGACGCGCCGACGTGGGCCAAGCTCGTGGGGCTCGGCGCGGTCCCGGCCGGCCCCGCCGCCGGGCAGCAGCCGGGCACGGCGCCGGCACCGGCCAAGCCGCCGGCACCGGCGAAGCCGCCGGCGCGCGCCAAGCCGCCCACAGCCGCGAAGCCCTCGGCGCCGGGCGCGTCCTCCGCCTCGTCCCTGGAGCCCTACAGCCGCACGACGCTCCGGCGTGGGTCGCGTGGCGCGGCCGTCACCGCACTGCAGCGAGCGCTGCGCATCACGGCGGACGGCGACTTCGGGCCGGGCACCGACGCGTCGGTCAAGGCCTTCCAGGCCCGCAACAGGCTGACGGCCGACGGGGTGGTCGGTCCCGCCACCTGGAGGGTCCTCATGGGCCAGGCGGCGACGGGCGAGGCGTCGCGCGGCACGGCGGCCCGACCGGCGCCCAGCCCCGCACCGAAGTCGGCGCCCAAGCCCGCCACTCCCAAGCCCGCCACTGCGAAGCCTGCCACCGTGAAGCCGGCCACCGGCTCCTCCGCCACGCCGTCCAGGGCCGCGGCCACGGCGACCGCCACCACGGCATACACCTCGCTCCTCGGCACCGTGCTGCGTGAGGGCTCGCGCGGCGCGGCGGTGCGCACCCTCCAGCGCGGCCTCGGCGGGCTCGCCGTCGACGGCGTGTTCGGGGCGCGGACCTCCGCGGCGGTGACGGGCTTCCAGCGCGCGCATCACCTCAAGGCGACGGGTGTCGTCGACCGCGCGGTGTGGAAGGCGTTGGAGGCCAAGGAGAACCCGCTCCTGGCCTACCGCGGCACCGTGCTCCGGACCGGCTCGAGGGGAACAGCGGTGGTGGCTCTCCAGCGTGCCCTGCGGATTCCGGCCGACGGCGTCTTCGGCCCGCAGACGCAGGCTGCGGTCAAGGCCCTCCAGCGCCGCACACACCTCGCCTCCACCGGCGTCGTCGCCTCGCTGACGTGGCAGGCACTGGAGCGTGAGCTGCGCCGATAGCCCTGCGTCGCAACGGCGCTCAGCGCAGGACCGTCACGCCCTCGCTCTTGAGCCGGCCGCTGCGGTCCACGTCCGAGCCGCCCCGGGAGAGGACCAGGGAGCCGTCGACCGCCCACGCGGCGAGGGCGTCGAGCAGGACCTCGCCGAGGTCGGTCGACGTGGTGTGCACCCGCGCCCCCGGCTCCCAGCCGCGGTCCGGCACGACCACCCCGTATGCCGTGGTGCCGCCGTCGCGGACCAGCGCCGGGTCGTCGTCGCCGGGCGTCGCCCAGGCGCTGAGCTGGTCGCCGTAGGTCGAGAGCTCCCGCGCCTCGTCCATCACCCCGGGGGGCGCTGGCTCGGACGACGACCGCGCCAGGGCCGCGAGCGTGACGAGGACGGCGTCGCCCGCGAACTGCCTTGCCGCGGCTGGGTCGTCGGTCACCAGGAGGTCGCTGTCGGCGGCGTCACCACCATCGGGCAGGACGACGCAGGCACCGACCGACCAGGTGGCGAGGGCCCAGTAGGCGGCACGCCAGTGCGGGGGCAGGTCGAGCCGGACGCGCGAGCCCGGCCCGAGGTCCCACTCGTCCTGGAGCGCGTTGGCGGCCTTGCTCACCCAGTTCGCGAGCACGCGCCCGCTGAGCTCGATCCGCTCGCCGGCGGCCGGGCCCGGTGTGTCGTCGTAGAAGGTCAGCCGGGGCCGGGCCGGGTCGGAACGCAGGACGGCGGACAGCACGTCGGCGGGTGTCGGCACGGCGCTCAGCTCCCGAGAGTGGTGATGTGCTCGATGACCTCGGTGGTCGACACCGAGGGGGTGCGCGGGAAGTACACGACCTCGCAGAGGTCCGAGACGAAGTCGAACCGGCCGCTCCAGTCGTCGCCCATGACCAGGACGTCGGCGCGGTGCTCGAGCACGTAGTCGCGCTTGAGCTCCAGGCTCTCCTCGAGGAAGACCGCGTCGACGAACCTCAGGCTGCCGACGATCTCCAGCCGCTCGCTCTCGGAGAACACCGGCGGGCGGCCCTTCTTCGCGACGTTGAGGGCATCCGCCGAGACGCCGACGACGAGCCGGTCACCCAGCGCGGCGGCCCGCTTGAGGATCCGGATGTGGCCGACGTGGAGGACGTCGAAGGTCCCGAAGGTGATGACGGTCCGGCTGGGCACGCACCGGACGATAGCGTGGGGCAGCGTGAGCAGCCGCGACCCGCGCAGCTACCCCTACGCGCCGGAGCCGGCCAGCCTCCCGCTCCTGCGCGGCGAGGCGCTCTCCGGGTGGCTGCTCACCCGGCTGGTCGTCGGGCTGGGTGTGTGGCTCGTCCTCGGCTCGCTCGCCTGCGCGCTCCTCGCCCTCGCCGGGTGGTGGAGCCCGCTGGTCGCAGGGCCCGTCCTCCTGGTCCTCGCGGCAGCCTCGCTGCGGGTTGCGGCGCTGGTGCCGGCGCGGCCGCTGCCGGTGTGGGTGACCGTCGTCCTCGTCGCCGTGTCGCTGGGGTTCACGCTGTGGGCGGGAGCGACCCACGCCGAGCAGGTGCTGCCCCGGCGTGACAGCGGCAGCTACCTCCAGTCGTCGGTCGAGCTCGCCGCGAACCACGCCCGGCCGATCGAGGTGCCGGCCGCCGGCGTGGGGGCGCCGGACTCCCTGCGCGTCCCGGGTGTCACGCTGGCGAGCCCAGCGTTCTACGCGACCGGCACTCCTCAGCACCCCCAGGTGCAGCCGCAGTTCCCCGTGGGGCCCTCGGCCTTCTACTCGCTGGCCTGGTGGCTCGGCGGCGCGCGGGCCGCGTTCTGGGCCCCGGCGGTACTCGGCGGCGTCGGCGTCCTCGGCATCGGCCTGCTCGCCGCGCTCGTCGTCGGGCCGCGGTGGTCGCCGCTCGCGGCCCTCGGGACGGCGATCTGCTTCCCCGTGCTCCACGTGAGCCGCTCGACCTACTCCGAGCCGCTCGCCCTCGTCGTGCTCGCGGCGGCGCTGGTCGCGCTCGCGCAGGCGGCCCAGGCGGCGGCGCTCGTCTCCCCGGTCGTCGCCCGGCGCGCGGCGGTCGTCGCCGGTGCCCTGCTCGGGGGAGGGGTCCTCATCCGCGTCGACACGCTGCGCGAGGCGATCCTCCTCATCCCCGTCGCGGCGCTCGCGATGGTGCAGCGCCAGGCGCACGGCGGGCCCGCCGTCGTCGCGGCCGGCGCGTCGGCTGCCGTGGGCCTCGGGGTCGACTGGCTCACCTCGAGCGAGTACCTCAAGAGCATCGGCGGCTCGATCCTGCCGCTGCTGGCCCTCGGCATCGGGCTGGGCGCCGTCGCCGCCCTCGTGGTCGCGGCGGCACGTCGGGGCCGGCGCCTCCCCCTCCTCGCGCGGGCCTGGCTGCCGCGGGCCGCTGCCGCGGTCGTCGTCGTGGGTGCGGTGCTGCTCGCGACCCGGCCGCTGTGGCAGACCGTGCGCCAGTCGGCGGCGGACCCCGGCTCCCGGGTCGTCGCGGGGCTCCAGCTGCGCCAGGGGCTGCGCGTCGACGGGGGCCGGACCTACGCGGAGCAGACCCTCGTGTGGACGTCGTGGTGGCTGGGACCCGCCGCGCTCGTCCTCGCCGGCATCGCGGTCGCCGTGCTGGCGCACCGGCTCGCGTCCGCGTGGGTCGAGGACCGCCCGCTCCCGCGGTGGACCGGCCCCTTCCTCGTGGCCCTCGGCTCCTCGGTCCTCACGTGGTACCGCCCGGGCATCACCCCCGACCACCCGTGGGCCGACCGGCGCCTGCTCATCCCGCTCGTCCTCGCGGTCCTCCTCGTGGTCGGCGCCGCGGCCACCGTCGGCCGCTGGTCCACGCGGCGTCTCCCGCTGCCCGTCATGGCGCTCGGCAGCGTCGCCATCACCCTTGCCCTCCTCGTGCCGACCGCGTTGGCGACCTGGCCGCACGCGAACGAGCGCGTGGAGCGCGGGGAGCTCGCCGCCGTCCGCCACGTCTGCGACGCGCTGCAGCCCGGCGACGTGGCGCTCATGGTCGACTCCCGGGCCGCCAACGAGTGGCCCGAGGTCCTGCGCGGGCAGTGCGGTGTCCCGGCGCTCTCGACCACCGCAGCCCTCCGCCGCGACCCCGAGGCCCTCGCCCGCGCGGTCGGCAGGGTGCGCTCGGCGGTGGAGGCCGGCGGTTCCCACCTCGTCCTGGTCTCCGCGGACTCTGCGGCCCCCCTGGCGGCCCTCGGCGCGACCGACCTCCATCAGGTCCTCGACACGACGGTGCAGGAGGACGCCCGGCTGCTGGAGCGCTGCCCCGACCACCTGGTCGGACTCCCCCTGACCGTCTGGCTCGGGCGACCGGCCCCCTGACCCAGCACCCGCCAACGCGCCCGACCCACCGGAGGAGGTGCCTGCCGACCGCTAGCCTCTCGTGGTGACCTTGCGATTCCGCGCGCTCAGGGTCGACGACCTCGACGCCGCCCTCGCCATCCGGCTGAGGTCCTTCGGCCCGCTCGACGCGGCCGGCGAGGACCGCTGGCGGCGCACCACGGCCGAGCTCCTCGAGCAGGGCCGGCTCCACGGCGTCGAGGACGACGGCACGCTGGTGGCAGCGGGCAAGGCGCGCGGCTTCGAGCAGTGGTGGACCGGTAGGCGCGTGCCGATGGCGGGGATGGCCGGCATCACGGTGGCGCCGCAAGCCCGCGGCCGGGGCGTCGGCTCGCTGCTCATGCGGGGGCTCGCCGACCTCTCCCGCGACCGTGGCGAGCCGGTCTCCGCCCTCTACCCGGCCTCGATACCCGTCTACCGCCACCTCGGCTGGGAGCTCGCCGGCGCGCAGCGCCGGGTCAGCCTCGAGGCCGACGCCCTTCGCGTGCTCGGCGGGTCCACCGTCGTCCGTGAGGCGCACGCCGACGACGCGCGCGCGATCGTGGACCTCTACGCCGACGGCATGAAGCGGGCACGTCACCGTGGCCCGCGCCACCTGCCGGCCGCCGAGTGGTCCGAGCTCCTCGCCGATCCGCAGACCTACGTCTTCGTCGCCGACGACGGTGTCGTCGTCTACCGCTGGGCCGGCCAGGACCTCGAGGTGGTCCTGCTCTGGGCCGAAACCCTGGAGACCACCCGGAGCCTCTGGTCGGTGGTCGGGTCCGGCTCCTCGGTCGCCAAGAGGGTCCACGCGTTCCTCGCGCCCGACGACCCGGTGCACTGGCTGCTCCCGCTCGAGGCGGAGCGCCAGGAGCGCCGCTACAGCTGGATGCTGCGGGTGCTCGACGTCGAGGCCGCGCTGGTCGCCCGGGGCTACCAGCCGGAGACGAGCGCGACGGTCACCTTTGCCGTCGTTGACGCAGAACGGGCCGAGAACGCCGGCCCGTGGACCCTCACGGTGACGGGGGGAGAGGGCGCGGTCGTGCGGGCGGACGCCGACCCCTCCGGCCTGCCGACCCTCACCGCCCGCGGCCTCGCCGCGCTCTACGCCGGCAGCCCGCCCGCAGCCCTCCGGCGCGCCGGCCTCCTGCTCGGCGGCGGCGCCGGGGACGACGCGGTCCTGGAGCTGCTCTTCGCCGGTGCGTCACCGGCATACCTGCTCGACTACTTCTGAGCGGCCGCCTCAGCGGGTGAAGGCCGCCTGCGCCTGGCGGCGGACGACGGAGAACGTGTCGCGGTCGGCCGCGACGATGATGCCGGGCACCGTGCTGCGCGGGCCGTATGCCGTGCCGTCCGGGTGGCCGACGACGCCGCCGGCCTCCTGGACCATCAGCGATCCCGGGGCGTGGTCCCACGGGCTGTTGCGGCCGTAGAGGATGTAGTCGGCAGCGCCCTCGATGAGCTTGGGGTAGTCGACGCCACAGCACACCCACGACCCGCTCAGGGGCGGCAGGTCGCCATAGGAGTGTCCGCGCAGCGGCCACATGGAGGTCACGCCACGGGGGCGTCCGTCGTCGGCGACCGGCTCGCGCCGGACCCGCTCGCCGTTGCGGAAGACACCCGAGCCTCGCTCGGCGACCCACGCCAGCTCGTGCTCGGGCTGCCAGATCCACGAGCGCACGGTCTCGCCGCCGCGGTTCTCGGAGACCATGACGGCGTAGTCGGGCGAGCCGTGGACGAAGTTCTTGGTGCCGTCGACCGGGTCGACCGTGAAGGCGTGGTCGGCGGCGAGGTAGCGCGGGAGCACCTCCGGGTCGGCGCTGGAGCTCTCCTCGCCGAGGACGAACGCCTCCGGGTAGGCCGCGGAGATCGCCTTGGTGAGGATCGCCTCCGACTCGCGGTCGGCGACCGTGACGAGGTCGCCCGGCTTCTTCTCCATGACCTCCCCCGCGGAGAGGGAGCGGAACCGCGGCGTGATGACCTCGGCAGCGACGTCCTTGATGAGGTCGAGCACCTCGTCCGTGTCCACGGGCCCACGGTTCCACGACAGGCGGCCGAGCGCGAAATCGAAGTGCACCCCTCACCCGAGTCTTCGGAGCTCCTGGCCGCCCAGGACCGGTCGAGAAGTCCGAAGATCTGGGCCTGCCGGAGGTGAAGGCCTTCGCCGGCCACGTCACCGCCGCCCTCGCTCCAGTCTTCGGACTGTCTGACCGGTTCCGGCCCCCTGGACTCGAGTCTTCGGACTGCCTGACCGGTTCCAGCCGCCCTGCCTCGGGTCTTCGGACTGTCTCGCCGCCCAGGACCGGTCGAGAAGTCCGAAGATCTGGGCCTGGCCGGGGGGCGAAGGCCCTCGCACCGGCCGACGGCTCCGAAGACTCTGGCCCCCGACCCGGTCGGCGGCTCGCGGCCTGTGGATGACGGGCGGCACGGTGTGCTGCCTGCGCCACAGTGGTGCGGTGCCCAGGGGAGAGGAATCGGTGGACTGGAGAGAGCTCCGCCGCATCGCAGATGGCCAGCTCGACCTGCTCACGCGTCGGCAGTGCCTCTCTGCGGGCATGTCGCGCCACGCCATCAGCTGGCGAGTGCAGTCCGAGAGGTGGCTCCGGCTGCACGACGGCGTCTTTCTCACGAAGCCTGGACGTGGCGACTGGAGCTCTCGAGCCGCTGCGGCCCTGCTCCTCGCGACGCCGGATGGCGCTGCCGCCGCGGTCCTCGGAGGGCGAAGCGCGGCCCACCTCTGGGGTCTGGACGCCCGTGCACCCGAGACGATCGAGGTCGTCGTGCCCGAGCGGCGCAGGCTGCGGGTCCCGGAGGGCGTGGTCCCCCGGAGGGTCTCCCGCTTCAACAGCGTGGTGCACGACGCGGTCTTCCCCTGGCGCACCACGGCCTGCGCCACCGTGCTCGACGTCGCATCAATGGGAGGACCCCTCGACGCGCTGTCGATCGTCTCCAGAGCGGTGCAGAAGCGGCTGGTCACGCCGACCGAGATTCGCGTGGAGATGGTCGACCGTGGAGGCCACAAGCACTCCCGGCTGCTCCGGACTGCCCTGGCCGACGTGACCGACGGTGCCGAGAGCGGTGTCGAGGTGCTCTACATCCGCGACGTCGAGAGGGCGCACGGCCTGCCGGTCGCCGTACGGCAGTCCCCGCATGGCTGGGGACGCCTCGACAACGACTACGAGGCATACGGCGTCGTGGTGGAGGTGGACGGACGGCTCGGACACGAGCTCTGGTCGGACCGGGTCAGGGACGACAGGCGGGACCGGCAGCTCCTGACCGGCGCGCGCATCACGACACGGGTATTCGTGCCCGACGTCGTGCTGACGCCCTGCCGGACGGCCGCGGAGGTGGGCGCGATCCTGCGTCACCGTGGGTGGTGTGGCTCAGTGCGGCGCTGTCGTCGCTCGGACTGCGCCCTTCCACGCTGAGGCGGCGGTTCGCGGCCAGTCTTCGGGCTTCTTGGCCGGTCATCATCGGTCGGGAAGTCCGAAGACTCGCGGGCCCGGGGGCGAGAGGCGGTCGAGTAGTCCGAAGACTCGCGGGCTGGGGGCGAAGAGGCGGTCAGGAAGTCCGAAGACTCGCGGGCCCGGGGGCGAGAGGCGGTCAGGAAGCGCGAAATCGAGGTGGCTCCCTCCTGGCCCTTGCGCTGCCCGAGGGGCCTCGGTGTGCCGGGTAGGCTCGACGCGAGATGAGCGAGCACCCCAGCACCGGCCCAGCGGCTCCACCGACCGAGGTCATCCGGCACGCAGAGCCGTTCCCGGACGCGCGCACGGGAGGCGAGCACACGGCATACCTCCCGACCGCGCCAGGGACGACCCCCGCACCGACGGCACCGGCGGCACCGCCCGTCTTCCCGGCAGCGCCCTCGGCGCAGGAGCGGCCGGAGGCGGTCGACCACGCCTCTCCGGCGCCCTACGTCACCATCGTGCTGCCCTGCTACAACGAGGCCGCCCACGTCCTGCAGGAGATCGAGCGGATCACCGCGACGATGAACGCCACGGAGCTGACCTACGAGCTCCTCTGCATCGACGACGCCTCCACGGACGACACCCTGGCGGTGCTGCGCGACGCGGCCACCCGTTACGCCAACGTGCGGGTCATGCCGTTCCGGCGCAACGGCGGCAGCGGCACGGCGCGGCGCATCGGCACCCAGCAGGCCCGCGGCCAGATCGTCGTGTGGACCGACGCCGACATGACCTACGAGAACGAGAAGATCCCCGAGCTCGTGCGGATCCTGCGCGACGACGACTCCTACGACCAGGTTGTCGGCGCCCGCACCACCGAGGAGGGCACGCACAAGTGGGCGCGCGTCCCGGCGAAGTGGCTGATCCGCAAGATCGCCGAGAAGCTCACCAACCAGCGCATCCCCGACCTCAACTCCGGGCTGCGCGCCTTCCGCCGCGACGTCTCGCTGCCCTACCTGCGGCTGCTGCCCCCCGGCTTCAGCTGCGTCACGACGATCACGCTGGCGTTCCTGTCCAACCAGCACGACATCAAGTACGTCCCGACGACCTACGCCAAGCGCGCCGGCCAGTCGAAGTTCCACTTCGTCCGCGACGCCTACCGCTACATCCTCCAGGTCCTGCGCATGGTCATGTACTTCGACCCGCTCAAGGTCCTCATGCCGCCCGCGCTGTGGCTCGTGGGGATCGGCATCGTCAAGGCGGTCGTCGACATGGTGCGCCACCCGTTCTACTTCCCGGCCAGCACCGTGCTGCTGATCGTCAGCGGCATCATGATCGGCTCGCTGGCGCTGCTCTCC
>JAICIN010000030.1 GCA_025924375.1 Dermatophilaceae bacterium
AGGTTCTCCGTGCTCGTGGGCTGGATGACGTCGCGCACGTCGTGCCCGCGGTCGACGAGGAGGTTGTAGATCGTCGTGTCGAGCTCGTTGGCCCGCACGCCGAGGCCCACGGACAGGGCGCCCTGGGGGTCGAAGTCCACGAGCAGCACCCGGCGGCCCAGCTCCGCGAGGGCCGCGCCGAGGTTGATCGTGGTGGTGGTCTTGCCGACGCCGCCCTTCTGGTTGCACATCGCGATGACCCGCGCCGGCCCGTGGCCGGTGAGAACCGCCGGCGTCGGGAACTCCGGCAGCGGCCTGCCGGTCGGGCCCGTCTGGCCCGTTCCTGCGGTCTCGGTGCCGGGCAGGTGGGCCGGGTCGCGCTCGCCGGTCTCGGGGACGGGCTGCTGGGGCTCGCCGTCGAGGCGCTGGGCCTCCGGTGCGGTCACCTCAGAATCCACAGGCGTATCTCTCCCGGTGAGTGCGTGCTTCGGTCGGCCTCGCGCTGATCGTGCCGACCCTATCTCAGCGTGCTCGCGGGTGGCTCTGCGCGTAGACCTCGCGCAGCCTCTGCACGGTGACGAGCGTGTAGATCTGCGTGGTGGTCACGGACGCGTGGCCGAGCAGCTCCTGCACGACCCGCACGTCGGCCCCGCCGTCGAGCAGGTGGGTGGCGAAGGAGTGCCGCAGGGTGTGCGGTGAGAGGTGGCCCGAGAGCCCGGCCCGGTCCGCCGCCGCGCGCAGCACCGCCCAGGCGCTCTGCCGCGACAGCCGGCCACCTCGCTGGTTGAGGAAGATCGCCGCGGTGCCCTTCCCCTTCGACGCCAGCACCGGGCGCGCCCGGACGAGGTACGCGGAGAGGGCGTCGCCGGCATACGAGCCCAGCGGGACGATGCGCTCCTTGCCGCCCTTCCCGAACAGCCGCACGACGCCCTCCTCGGCATCGACGTCGTCGACGTCGAGCCCGACCGCCTCGGAGATCCGCGCGCCGGCGCCGTAGAGCAGCTCGAGCAGCGCGCGGTCGCGCAGCGACGCCGGGGTGTCCCCCACGCTGGCGGCCTCGAGGAGCCGCTCCACCTCGGCGACGCCGATCGCCTTGGGCAGCCGCGCCGGCGCCCGCGGGGGGCTGACCGCGCCCGCGGCGTCGGTGGGAACGACGCCCTCCAGGGCCAGGAACCGGTGCAGCCCGCGGACCGCGACGAGCGTGCGCGCGGCGGAGGAGGCGGCCAGCGGCCGGTGCTCGGCCGTCCCCTCGCGCAGGCTGGCGAGGAACCCGCTCACGTGCGCCTCGGTGATCGCGCGTGGCTCCCGCACGCCGTGGACCTGCAGGTATGCCGTGTAGCGGGCGAGGTCGCGCCGGTAGGACACCAGGGTGTGGGGCGAGGAGCCCCGCTCGACCTCGAGGTGGTTCAGCCACCCCTGGACGGCTCGCTCGAGCGGGCTCGGGGCTGGCACGGGTGGGAGTGTAGGCCCCATGAAGCTCTATGCCGACCTGCCCGGCCGACGGACGCTCCAGATCCTCGCCGACGTCGGGCTCGTCGCGTGGGTCTGCGCGTGGGCCTGGCTCGGCCGGCTGGTCCACGACGCGACCATGCGCCTGGCCGAGCCCGGCCGGACGCTGCAGGGTGCCGGCTCCGGGTTCCAGGAGCAGATGCGCCAGGCGGGCGCCGCGGTCCGCGACGTGCCCCTCGTCGGCCAGCAGCTCGCGGAGCCGTTCACCAGGGCCGGCGGTGCGGGCACGAGCATCGAGTCGGCCGGCCGCGACCTCGTGGCCGCGGTGGGCCACCTCGCGCTCCTCCTCGGCTGGGTGACGGCCCTCGTGCCGATCCTCGTCGTGGCGCTGGTGTGGGCGCTGCTGCGGGTGCGGTTCGTGCGCCGGGCGACCGCGGCCCAGCAGCTCATCGACGACGCCGCCGACCTCGACCTCTTCGCGCTCCGCGCGCTGGTGCACCAGCCGATGCGGGCGATCGCCCGCATCTCCGCGGACCCCGCGGGCGAGTGGCGGCGCCGCGACCCGGCCACCATCCGGGCGCTGGCCGTCCTCGAGCTGCGCGACTCAGGCCTGCGACCGCCCGCGGCCTGACCGCTGTGTGAGCGCGCGCAGCCGGGCCGCGTGCTCGGCCGTCAGCGCGCCCTCCCCCATGCGCCAGGCCCAGCCGCCCTCGGTGCCCGGGGCGTTCATCCGGGCCTCGGAGCCGAGGGCGAGGACGTCCTGGGCCTGGGTCATCGCCAGGGCGCAGGGGCTCTGCAGCGCGAGCTCGATGAGCGCCCACGACGGCTCGGCCTCCCCGTCGGCCTCCACCTGGGCGTCACGCCAGGCCGAGCGCGCCAGCCTGCGTCGCTCCTCCGGCAGGGCCGCCCACCACCCGCAGACCGTGTCGTTGTCGTGGGTCCCCGTGTAGACGACCTGGTCACGGGTCAGGTTGTGCGGGTCGTGCGTGTTGTGCGCGTCGCCCGGCTCGAAGGCGAACTGCAGCACCGCCATCCCCGGGTAGCCGAGCGCCCTGCGCAGCTCGATGACCGCTGCGTCGATGTCCCCGAGGTCCTCGGCGACCACGGGCAGTGGGCCGAGCTCGTGGGTGGCCGCGTCGAAGACCGACCGGCCGGGCCCCTGCTCCCAGCGGCCCTCGAGGGCGGTCGGCGCCTCGGCCGGGACGGCCCAGTAGGCGCTGAAGCCGCGGAAGTGGTCAAGGCGGACGACGTCGAAGAGCTCGAAGGTGCGGCGCAGCCGTTCCACCCACCACCGGTAGCCGTCCTCGGCAAGCGCGTCCCACCGGTAGAGCGGGTTCCCCCAGAGCTGTCCGGTCGCGGCGTAGGCGTCCGGCGGCACCCCGGCCACCGCGTCGCTGCGGAAGAACTCCGGCCACGCGCGCTCGTCGGCGCCGTCCGGCGCGACGTAGATGGGGATGTCGCCCATGACCCGCACGCCGCGCTCGGCGGCGTAGGACCGCAGCGCCGACCACTCCCTCGTGAAGCGCACCTGGTCGGCGAGGTCTCCGCCGAAGTCGCGCCACGAGCCGGCCCAGTAGCACTGCCGCTCCTCGAAGGCGGCGAGCTCCTCCCGCGACACCGGGGCCTCCGGGTCCTCGAGCAGGGCGGGAGAGGCCGCGAACGCCGAGGGCGACTTGTAGGGCGAGCGGTGCTCGTCGGGCACCGAGAGCGGCAGCACCTGCCAGACGCTCTGACCCGCCTCGGTGAGCCAGTCGACGAAGTCGCGGGCCGGCGCCCCGAGGCGCCCGCCGGGGAGGGAGGTGACGTGCAGCTGCACCCCGCTGGCCCGCTGGGCCGTGACCGGGGACCCCGCGCCGCTCACCCGCGCTCGCCGTCGGCGCCGATGACCCGGGGGCGCAGGTCCTCGGGGGGCGGGGCCCAGCTGCTGCCGGAGGCATCGACCTGCTCGCCGCTGCGGATGTCCTTGACCTGGTCACCACCGGCCTCGCCGGCGCCGGTGAACCAGACGAACGGGATGCCGCGCCGCTCGGCGTAGCGGATCTGCTTGCCGAACTTCGCCGCCTTCGGCGCGACCTCACACGCGATCCCGCGGCCGCGAAGCTCCGTCGCGACGCGCGTCGACGTGCCGCGTTCCTCCTCGTTGTTGACGGCCACGAGGACGCACGCCGGCGTGGAGCGGCTGGCCCTGAGCAGCCCGTGGCCGACCAGGAGCCCGACGAGCCGCGAGACGCCGAGCGAGATGCCGACGCCCGGGTAGGTCGTCCGGCCGTCGGAGGCCAGCGCGTCGTAGCGACCGCCCGAGCAGAACGAGCCCCAGGACTCGTGGCCGACGAGCTGGGTCTCGTAGACCGTGCCCGTGTAGTAGTCGAGGCCGCGGGCGATCCTGAGGTCGGCGACCATGGCTCCGGGAGCGTTCTCCATCCCCGCCCGCACGACCGCGGCGAGGGCGTCGAGGCCTTCGTCGAGGGTGGGGTGCTCGACTCCGAGCGCGCGGACCTGCTCCACGAAGGAGAGGTCCCCGGCGCGGATCGCGGCGAGGGCCAGACACTGCTCCGCCTGCTCGGGGCTCAGGCCGGCGTCGACGAGCAGGCCCTTGACCGCGTCCGGACCGATCTTGTCGAGCTTGTCGACGATCCGGAGGGTCCCGCCGACGTCGTCGATCCCGATCCCCCGGTAGAAGCCCTCGGGGATCTTGCGGTTGTTGACCTGGATGGTCATCCGGCCGATCGGCAGCCTGCGGAACACCTCCGCCATGACCAGCGGCATCTCGGCCTCGAAGTGCGGGGCGAGCTCGCCGATGTCGACGACGTCGATGTCGGCCTGGGTGAACTCGCGGTAGCGCCCCTCCTGGGGCCGCTCGCCGCGCCACACCTTCTGGATCTGGTAGCGGCGGAAGGGGAACGCGAGCTTCCCGGCGTTCTCCAGGACGTAGCGGGCGAACGGCACGGTGAGGTCGAAGTGCAGGCCGAGCTCGGCGTCGACGACCTCCCCCTCGTCCGCGGCCAGCCGGGACACGGCGTAGATCTCCTTGTCGGCGTCCCCGCCCTTGCCGAGCAGCCGCTCCACCGGCTCGACCGCGCGGGTCTCGATCGAGGGGAAGCCGTGCAGCTCGAAGGTCTCCCGGAGGACGTCGAGGACGTGCTGCTCGACGATGCGGTCGGCCGGGGGGAGCTCCGGGAAGCCGCTGATCGGCGTGATCTTCACGAGCCCAATCCTCGCAAATAGGGGTTGCTCGTCCGCTCCTGGCGCATCGTCGTGGCCGGGCCGTGCCCGGGGAGGACGAGCGTGGAGTCCGGCAGTGGCAGCACCACCTCGCGCAGCGACCGACGCATCGCCGCGTCGTCACCCCCCGGCAGGTCGGTGCGGCCGATGGACCCCGCGAAGAGCACGTCGCCGCTCAGGACCGTGGTGTCCACCTCAGGTGACGCCTGGCCGCCGACGCCCGGGCCACGGAGCTCCGCCGGCACGGTCGGGAGCCGGAAGAGGACCGATCCCTCGGTGTGCCCCGGCGCGTGCCGGACCTCGACGTCGAGCCCCGCGAGCTCCAGGCGGTCGCCGTCGCCGAGCTCCACGACGCGGTCCGGGTCCTTCCAGGTGGCTCGCGCGCCGAACTGCTGCTCGAGCATCGCGACGATGCCCGGGTTGGAGTGCGCCAGCGCGTCGTGGAGCCGGTAGCGGTCGTCCCGGTGCACGTGCGCCGCCAGCGTTCCGCCGCACACCGGCGTCACGGCATACGTGTGGTCGATGTGGCCGTGGGTGAGCAGCACCGCCGCCGGCCGCAGCCGGTGCTGCTCCAGCACCTCGCGGAGCGTGTCCTCGACCCCGAAGCCCGGGTCGACGACCAGGCACTCCTCGCCGGCGGCCGGGGCGAGGACGTAGCAGTTCGTGCCGAAGGCGGCGGCGGGGAACCCGATGGTCAGCACGCGTGAACCCTAGACTGTCCGCGGCCACGCCACGCAGGGACGGGAGACGGACAGCGGTGACGAGGGAGCAGGAGCGCGCACGGGCGCGACGGCGCCAGGCGAAGGTCGATGCGCGCCTGGCTGAGCGCCGGGCCGCGCGGCAGCGAAACCGGCAGGCGGCCGCCGTGGTGGTCGCGGTGCTCGTCGTCGTGGCGCTCTTCGTCGTCCTGGCGGCGAAGCTCGGCGCGTCCAGCGCTCCGTCGGGAGCCGCGGGCGCCACGACCACGCCCGGAAGCCTCAACGACACCGTGACCGCAGCAGGGTGCACCCCACCCCCCGCGGCACCGACCACGGTCATGCCGATGAAGCTGCCGGACAAGAGGACTGCGGCCGGCAGGACGTTCGTCGCGACCCTGACGACCAACTGCGGCGACATCACCATCGAGCTCCACGGCGACAAGGCGCCCCAGACGGTCGCGTCGTTCGTCTCGCTCGCGCGCAGCGGCTACTGGAAGGACTCCCCCTGCCACCGGCTGGCCTCCTTCGGCGTCCTCCAGTGCGGCGACCCGCTCGGGGGGAAGGGGACCGGCCCCGGCTACTCCTTCGGCATCGAGAACGCGCCCAAGGACGGCACGTACCCCAAGGGGACCGTCGCCATGGCGCGCCAGCAGGGAAAGCCGGACAGCAACGGCGACCAGTTCTTCATCTGCTTCACCGACGTCACCCTGCCGACCGGCGACGGGGGCTACTCCGCCTTCGGCACGGTCACCGGTGGAATGGATATTGTCGTGAGGATCGCCGCAGCAGGCGTGCAGGGTGGTTCCGGAGACGGGCCCCCCGCAGCGCCCATCAGCATCCTCCGGGCTGCTGTCACCGAGAAGAAGGCCTGACCGTGACCGAGACACCGGCAGAACCGCAGACGCAGACACCGGAGCCGGCCGCTCCCACGCCCGCAACGCCCACGCCCGCAACGCCCACGCCCGCAACGCCCACGCCCGCAACGCCCACGCCCGCAACGCCCACGCCCGCAGCGCCCGCGCCGCCCAAGCCGGGCCCTGTCCCGACCCCCGCGGCCCTGCGCTCCATCGCCCGGCCGGCGGTGCCCACCCCCCCGCCTCCCGCGGTCGCGGCGAGCGGCCCGCCGTCGGAGACGTTCGGCCGCGTCGACGAGTCGGGCACCGTCTTCGTCCGCACCGCCGACGGCGAGCGGGCCGTCGGTGCCTACCCCGGCGCGTCGCCGCAGGAGGCGCTGTCCTACTTCGCCCGGAAGTACGACGAGCTGCGCGCCAGCGCCGAGCTGCTCCACCAGCGGGTCACCGGCACGGAGATCTCCGCCAAGGACGCCGCCGAGGCCCTGGGGAAGCTGCGCGAGCACTGCACCGATGCCAACGTCGTCGGCGACCTCGGCGCGCTCGACGCCCGGCTCGCCGACATCGACGCCGCGGTCGCGGTCCGCCGCGACGCCGAGGGAGCCGAGCGGGCCGCCGCCCGGGAGGCCAGCCGCGCGGAGCGCGAGGCGCTCGTCGCGGAGGCCGAGGCGATCGCCGGCCAGCCGGAGTCGAGCATCCAGTGGAAGACCAGCGGCGCCCGCATGCGCGCCCTCCTCGAGGACTGGAAGCGCCACCAGCGCACCGGTGCCCGGCTCGACCGGGAGACCGAGACGGCGCTGTGGCAGCGGTTCAGCCACGCCCGCAACAGCTTCGACAAGGCCCGGCGGGTGCACTTCGCCCAGCTCGAGTCCAGCCAGGCGGAGGCCAGGGCCGCGAAGGAGGCGCTCGTGCGCGAGGCCGAGGAGCTGTCCAGCAGCAAGGACTGGGGGCCGACGGCCGGCGCCTTCAAGCGGCTCATGGACCGGTGGCGCAAGGCCGGCAGGGCGTCGCGGACCGACGACGACGCGCTCTGGCTGCGCTTCAAGGCCGCCCAGGACGCCTTCTTCGCCGCCAAGGACGTGGTCGCGTCGGCGGAGAACGAGGAGCTCAGCGCCAACCTCGCCGTCAAGGAGCAGCTCCTCGCCGAGGCCCAGGCGATCCTGCCGGTGCGCGACCTCGACGCCGCCAAGGCGGCCCTGCGCACCATCCAGGACAAGTGGGACCGGGCCGGCAAGGTGCCTCGCCCTGACGTCGAGCGCATGGAGAAGGGCCTGCGACGGATCGAGTCCGCGGTCCGCGAGGCCGACGAGAACCGCTGGGCGAGGACCAACCCGGAGGTCGCCGCGCGGGCGCAGAGCCTGGCGCAGCAGCTCGAGGCGTCGGTGGCCTCGTTGCGCGAGGAGCTCGCGGCGGCCGAGGCGTCGGGCGACGAGCGCCGCCTGGCCGACGCACGGGCCCGCCTCGAGGCGCAGGAGCAGTGGCTGGTCCAGGCGCGCGGCAACCTCGACGAGTTCCGCGGCTGACCGGGAGGTCAGGGCCGTCGGTCAGCTGCTGCTGCCGGCGTGGGCCTTCGTCCCGGTGATGCGGTAGACGTCGAAGACGCCGTCGATCTTGCGGACCGCCTTGATCACGTGGTCGAGGTGGCTGGGGTCGCCCATCTCGAAGGTGAACTTGCTCATCGCCACCCGGTCCCGCGAGGTCTGCACGCTCGCCGACAGGATGTTGACGTGCTGGTCGGAGAGCACCCGCGTGACGTCCGAGAGCAGCCGGTTTCGGTCGAGGGCCTCCACCTGGAGCTGGACGAGGAAGACGCTGCCCGCCGAGGGCGCCCACTCGACCTCGATCATGCGGTCGGGCTGGCTGCGCAGCGACTCGGCGTTGGTGCAGTCGGTGCGGTGCACCGACACGCCGCTCCCGCGCGTGATGAAGCCCATGATCGGGTCACCGGGCACCGGCGTGCAGCAGCGCGCCAGCTTCACCCACACGTCGGGGGCACCCTTGACCACCACGCCGGGGTCGCCGCCGCGCCGGCGCACGGCCCGCGTGACCCGGCTGGGCAGGGTGACCTCGGCGAGGTCCTCGCTCGCGCCCTCCTCGCCCCCGAGGGAGGCCACGAGACGACCCACCACGTGCTGGGCGGACACGTGGCCCTCGCCCACGGCGGCATACAGGGCGGCGATGTCCTGGTAGCGCAGCTCCGACGCGAGGCCGGTGAGGGACTCCACGGTCATGAGCCGCTGGAGCGGCAGGCCCTCCTTGCGCATCGCCTTGGCGATGGCGTCGCGGCCGGAGTCGATCATCTCCTCGCGGCGCTCCTTGGAGAACCACTGCCGGATCTTGTTGCGCGCCCGGGGTGACTTCACGAACGTCAGCCAGTCCCGGGAGGGGCCGGCGCCGTCGGCCTTCGACGTGAGGACCTCGACGACGTCGCCGTTCTCGAGGGTCGACTCCAGCGGCACGAGCCGGCCGTTGACCCGGCCGCCGATGCAGTGGTGGCCGACCTCGGTGTGCACGGCGTAGGCGAAGTCGACCGGCGTGGCGCCCTGGGGCAGCGCGATCACGTCGCCCTTGGGGGTGAAGACGAAGACCTCGGATACCGACAGGTCGAAGCGGAGCGAGTCGAGGAACTCGGCCGGGTCGGCGGTCTCCTTCTGCCAGTCGAGGAGCTGGCGCAGCCAGGCCATGTCGGTGATGGGGCCGGTCTCGCCGTCCTTGGCCCCCGCGGCCGGCGCGGTGCCGTCCTCCTTGTACTTCCAGTGCGCCGCGACACCGTACTCCGCACGGCGGTGCATCGCATTGGTACGGATCTGCAGCTCGACGGCCTTGCCCTCGGGCCCGATCACCGTCGTGTGCAGCGACTGGTACATGTTGAACTTCGGCATCGCGATGTAGTCCTTGAACCGCCCCGGCAGGGGGTTCCACCGCGCGTGCAGCGCCCCGAGCGCCGCGTAGCAGTCGCGCACCGAGTCGACGAGCACCCGCACCGCGACGAGGTCGTAGATGTCCTCGAAGTCGCGGCCGCGCACGATCATCTTCTGGTACACGGAGTAGTAGTGCTTGGGCCGGCCGGTCACGGTCGCCTTGATCTTGGCGGCCTTGAGGTCCGTGCCGACCTGCTCACGCACCCGGGCCAGGAACTCCTCACGGGCCGGGGCACGCTCGGCGACGAGGCGCACGATCTCGTCGTAGACCTTCGGGTAGAGGGTGGCGAAGGACAGGTCCTCGAGCTCCCACTTGATGGTGTTCATGCCGAGCCGGTGGGCGAGCGGGGCGTAGATCTCGAGCGTCTCGCGGGCCTTGCGCTGCGCCGACTCGGCCGAGACGTAGCGCCAGGTGCGGGCGTTGTGGAGCCGGTCGGCGAGCTTGATGACGAGGACGCGGATGTCGCGCGCCATCGCGACGACCATCTTGCGGACGGTCTCGGCCTGGGCGGCCTCGCCGTAGGTCACCTTGTCGAGCTTCGTCACCCCGTCGACGAGCATCGCGACCTCGTGGCCGAAGTCCTTCTCGAGCTGTTCGAGGCTGTATGCCGTGTCCTCCACCGTGTCGTGGAGCAGCGCCGCCGCGAGCGTCGCCGGCGTCATGCCGAGCTCGGCCAGGATCGTGGTCACCGCGAGCGGGTGGGTGATGTAGGCGTCGCCGCTCTTGCGCAGCTGCCCCCGGTGGGCACGCTCGGCGACGGCGTAGGCGCGCTCGATGACCGACACGTCGGCCCGCGGGTGGGTCGAGCGGACGATCTGCAGCAGCGGCTCGAGGACCGGGTTGGCGCCGTGACCCCGGCTCCCCCCGAAGCGGGCCAGCCGCGCCCGGACGCGGGCAGAGGAGGACCCGGCGCCCGTGGAGACGACTTCCTCGCTCATGCAGAGAGCCTACGTGAGGACGATGGTGGCGTTCACGGCCCTTCCCGGCAGCCGTGAACGCCCGTCGAGGAACGCGAGCTCGATCAGCGCCTCCACGGCCACCACGGTCGCGCCGGCGCCCTCGAGCAGCTCGCACGTCGCAGCGGCAGTGCCCCCGGTGGCGAGCACGTCGTCCACGACGAGCACCCGCTCCCCGCCGACGAAGGAGTCCTCGCGGATCTCGATGCTCGCGCTGCCGTACTCGAGGTCGTAGGAGACGCCCCGGGTGCGGCCGGGCAGCTTGCCGGCCTTGCGCACCGGCACGAAGCCGGTGCCGAGCTCGTGCGCCAGGGCGGCTCCGAAGATGAAGCCGCGGGCCTCGATCCCGGCGACGACGCCGACGTCGCCGCGGTGTCGGGCCGCCATGTCACGGACCACTGCCCCGAACGCCTCTCCGTCCGCGAGCAGCGGCGTGATGTCCTTGAACACCACACCGGGCTGCGGGAAGTCCGGGATGTCCCGCAGCCGGCTGGCCACGAGGTCCTGGAGGGTCGTCTCCACCGCCGCGCTCAGCGCCGCGACCGGGGGGGCCGCTTCGGCTGGTTCCGCGGTCCGGTCTGGGCGTAGGGGTGGATCCTGCGACCCGAGCCCTGCTCCCCCTCCCCGCTGCGCGTGGGGGCGGCTCCGGCGGTCCGCCCCGGTGCGGCAGCGGCACTGACCCGCTCACGCGCCTCCGCACCAGCAGCAGCGTCGCCCTCCTCGACGAGCTCGCCCTCGGTCACCGGCTGGGCCTGGGCCGCAGCCGCCTGCTTGGCCTGGTGGCGCTGGGCGCGGCGGGCGAGGTCCACCACCACGGGCTCCTTCTCGCGCATGTGCACGAACAGCGGGGTGGCGATGAAGATCGAGGAGTAGGCGCCCGCCGCGATGCCGACGAACAGCGCGAGGGAGAGGTCGAGCAGCGTGCCGGGCCCGAGGAACAGGATGCCGATGACGAGCAGGGAGCCGATGGGCAGGAGCGCGACGACGGTGGTGTTGATCGAGCGCACCAGGGTCTGGTTGACGGCGAGGTTGGCCGCCTGCGCGTAGGTCATCCGACCGTTGCCCATCGCCTCGGTGGTGTTCTCCCGCACCTTGTCGAACACGACGACGGTGTCGTAGAGGGAGTAGCCGAGGATGGTGAGGAAGCCGATCATGGAGGCGGGCGAGACCTCGAAGCCGGCGAGGGCGTAGATGCCGACCGTGATGACGAGGTCGTGCAGCAGGGCGACGAGGCTCGCGACCGACATCTTCCAGGTGCGGAAGTACAACGCCATGACGAGCGCGACCAGCAGCAGGAAGACGATCAGTGCCTGGAGCGCCTTCTGGCTCACCGAGGCGCCCCACGACGGGCCGACGAAGGAGGCGCTGACCTCCTGCGGGTTCTTGTCGTAGGTCTTCGCCAGGGCGTTCTTCACCGCGACGCTCTGGCTGTCGTCGAGCTTGTCGGTCTGCACCCGCACCTGGTTGCTGCCGATGTGGGTGACGGACACGTCGCTGCCAGGTGCGACGCCACGGACCGCGTCCTTGGCCTTGACCTCGTAGCCGGTGCTCGCGGAGACGCCGGTGACGCGGAACTCCGAGCCGCCCCGGAACTCGAGGCTGAGGTTCAGCCCGTGCCACACCAGGCCGAGGACGGCGAGCCCGAGCAGGACCCCCGAGATGATGTACCAGCGCTTGTAGCGGCCGACGAAGTCGACGGACCGGCGGCCGGTGTAGAGGTCGTTGCCGAGCGCGGCGAAGCTGGTCACAGCGTCCCCCCTTGGGTCGCGGCGGGACGAGGCGGGCCGACGGCGACGCGCCCCCGCCCGGCATACCGGATCGTCTTGGCGCCCAGCCGCTGCGGGTCCAGGCCGGACCACCGGTGGCCGCCACCGAAGAACTTCGTGCCCGAGAGGATGGCCACGAGCGGGTGGGTGAACATCACGACGACGAGCAGGTCGATGATCGTCGTGAGGCCGAGCGTGAACGCGAACCCGCGCACGTTGGACGAGGCCAGGACGTAGAGCACCACGGCGGCGAGGAAGTTCACGCCGTCGGCGGCGAAGATGGTCCGCCGTGCCCGGCGCCAGCCCGTGTCCACGGCCGCGCGCAGCGGACGGCCCTCGCGGACCTCGTCGCGGATGCGCTCGAAGTAGACGATGAACGAGTCCGCGGTCACACCGATGGCCACGATCAGGCCGGTCACCCCCGCCATGTCGAGGCGGAAGTTGTGCGACCAGCCGAGCAGGGTGATGGCGAGGTAGGTGAGCACCCCGGCGATGACGATCGACAGGACGGTCACGAAGCCCAGCGCGCGGTACTGCGCCAGCGAGTAGAGGAAGACCAGGACGAAGCCGATGATGCCCGCGATGATGCCGAAGCGGAGCTGCTCGCCGCCGAGGGTCGGGCTGATCTGCTCACGGGTCTCGAGGGTGAACGACATGGGGAGGGCGCCGAACTTCAGCTGGTTGGCCAGGTCGCGGGCCTCCTCGATGGTGAAGTTCCCGGTGATGCTCGCCTGACCGTTGAGGATCGCCTCGTTGAACTGGGGCGCGACGATCACCTTGGAGTCCAGCGTGGCGGCCATCCGGTTGCGAGGGCTCTCGAGGGACACCATGCGCTTGCTGGCGTCGGCGTAGGCCTTGGCGCCCGCCGACTTGAAGGAGAGCTGGATCTCGACCTCGTTGGAGGGCTGGCCGTTGGACAACGGTCGGTAGCCCGCGGACGCGCTGGAGATCTGGTCGCCGCCGACCGTGACCGGCCCGAGGATGAACTTCTCGCTGCCGTCGGTGGCGCAGGTGACCAGGGGCTTCGCCGGGTCGTCGACGACCTTGTCCAGGACGCCGTTCTTGGAGCAGTCGAGCGCCTGGAACTCCTGGCTCAGCGCGGGGGTCACCCAGGCGAGGTCGCTGCCGTTCTGGGGGGTCGCGGAGCCGGTGGGGGTGGCGGGCGTCGTGGCGGGGGCGCTGGGCGTCGTCGGGGTCGTGTCGCCCCTGAGGGCCTGCGGGATCGCGCTGCCGGCCTTGCTGGTGGTGGCCGAGGGCTTGGCCGTGGGGACCTTGCTGCCGCCCGAGGTCGTCGGGGCCGGCGTGGTCGCCGTGCCGCCCGGCGTGGTCGTCGGGGCCGGGGCGGGTGTGCCCTGGGCCGCGGCGAGGACGGGGCGGAAGCGCAGCTGGGAGGACTTCCGGATGGCGTTCTCGGTCTGCGGGTCGGGTGTGCCGGGCATGCTCACCACGATGTTGCGACCACCGCGGGTGGTCACCTCGGCGCCTGAGACGCCGTTGGAGTCGACGCGCTGGACGATGATGTCGCGCGCCTGGTTGAGCTGGTCGCTGGAGACCTTGTCGGTGCCGACGAGGACCGGCGCCAGGATCATCTGGGTGCCGCCCTCGAGGTCGAGGCCGAGCTTCGGCTCGAGCTTGGCGGTCCCCCACGTGCTGACGGCGCCGAGGAGGACGCCGAGGCCGACGATGAGCGCGGCGAGCGAGGCGAGGACCTTGAGGGGCTTGCGGTTGTGCGGGTTGATCGCCACGCGCTACTCCCCCGGCTCGGGCACGGCCGGCGCGTCGGTGTCGGCCACCTTCAGGCCCACGGCCCGCCGGTCGTAGCGCAGCTCGACGCCGGGCGCGACCTCGAGCGTCGCGACGCGCTCGTCGAGGGCCGTGACGGTGCCGAACAGCCCGGAGGTCGTGCACACCTCGTCACCGACGGAGAGGCTCTGCTGCACGCTGGCGACCTGCCGCTGGCGCTTGCGCTGGGACCAGACCATGAAGCCGATGAGGGCGAGCGGGAGCAGGAAGATCAGCAGGCTGGCCGACGAGCCCCCGCTGCCGCTCTGCGCGGCCAGGAGGGCGTTGGCAGTGACGCTGCCCGTTGACATGGATCGGTCCCTTCACGGATGGGGGCTGGTCGTGCGCGCCGCGGCACCGGTGTCCGGACACACAGCAGACCCGGCGAGCCGGGTGACCGCCTGAGTGTAGGTGACAGGCACCACCGCAACCAACGCGCCTCGCCCGGGTGGCGTTCCCGTCCTGACCGGTCGGAGGAGGGCTGGCCGGGGTGGCGGGCACCGCTCAGCCGCCGAGCCGGCCCTCGCCGTCGAGCGGGAGCGGGGCCTGCAGCTCAGCCCCCCGGGGCGCCGGCAGGCCGAGGTGGCGCCACGCCAGCGCGGTCGCGGCGCGTCCCCTCGGGGTGCGCACCACGAAGCCCTCGCGGACGAGGAACGGTTCCGCCACCGTCTCCACCGTGTCGGACTCCTCGCCGACCGCGACGGCCAGCGTGCCCAGGCCGACCGGTCCGCCGCCGAACCGCCGGCAGAGGGCGTCGAGCACGGCCCGGTCGAGGCGGTCCAGCCCCCGGTCGTCGACGTCGAAGAGGGCCAGCGCGGCGTGCGCCGCCTCCTCGTCGACGACGTGCCGCCCGTGCACCTGTGCCCAGTCGCGCACCCGGCGCAGCAGCCGGTTGGCGATGCGCGGTGTGCCCCGGGAGCGACGGGCGATCTCCGTGATGCCGCGGTCGTGCGCCTCGACGCCGAGCAGCCGGGCGCTGCGCCGCAGGATGACGACGAGCTCCTCGGTGGCGTAGAAGTCGAGGTGGCCGGTGAACCCGAACCGGTCGCGCAGGGGGGCGGGCAGCAGCCCCGCGCGGGTGGTCGCGCCGACGACGGTGAAGGGAGGCAGCTCGAGCGGGATGGCGGTGGCTCCGGGGCCCTTGCCCACGATGACGTCGACGCGGAAGTCCTCCATGGCGAGGTAGAGCATCTCCTCGGCGGGGCGCGACATCCGGTGGATCTCGTCGAGGAAGAGCACCTCGCCCTCGGTGAGCGAGGACAGCACCGCGGCGAGGTCACCCGCGTGCTGGATGGCAGGCCCGCTGGTCACCCTGATCGGCTTCTCGAGCTCCGTGGCGACGATCATCGCCAGGGTCGTCTTGCCCAGGCCCGGCGGCCCGGACAGGAGCACGTGGTCGGGCGTCGTCCCGCGCTGCTTCGCCGCCTGCAGGACCAGGCCGAGCTGGTCGCGGACCCGGCGCTGGCCGGTGTAGTCGCTCAGCCGGCGTGGCCGCAGCGCTGCCTCGATGGTGCGCTCGTCGTCCTCGCCGCTCGCGTCGACGACCCGGGCGGTGGCGTCGACGGAGGCGTCCTCGAACATCTCGGAGCCGAAGCCGTCGGACACGCCTAGCGCCCCAGCTCGCGCAGCGCCGCCCGCAGCATCTGGGACACGTCGACGTCGTCACCGGCCCCGTCGGCGACGGCCGACACGGCGCCCTCGGCCTGCTTGGCGTTCCAGCCGAGCCCGACCAGCGCCTCCGTGACCTGCTCGCGCCACGCGGCGACCGGCGCCGGGGGCACGGCGCCCGCGCCCGCGCCCGCGGAACCTGTGGCCATGCCGACCTTGTCGCGCAGCTCGAGCACGATCCGCTCCGCCCCCTTCCTCCCCACGCCCGGCACCTTGGTGAGCGACGCGATGTCGGAGTCGCCGATCGCGGCCCGGAGGCCGGCCGGCGAGTGCACGGCGAGCATGGCCAGCGCGAGCCGGGGACCGACACCGGAGACGGTCTGGACCTGCTCGAACACCGCGCGCTCGTCCTCGGTGCCGAAGCCGTAGAGGGTGAGGGCGTCCTCGCGGACGACGAGGCTCGTCGCGAGCGACGCATCCTCTCCCTGGCGGAGCGCGGCCGCCGTGCCCGGCGTGGTGTGCACGAGCATTCCCACTCCGCCCACCTCGACGACGGCATGGTCGAGGCCGACCCGGCGCACGACCCCACGCACTGAGGCGATCACGGCGCCACTGCCCGGACCGGCACCGGGAGACGGGGCGACCGTTCCCGCACCGAGCGCAGCCGTGCCCGCTCCGACGCCGCGGCGAGGGCGAGCCTGCTGTCCGCACCGCCCCGCCAGTGGTGGCAGATCGCGAGGGCCAGCGCGTCGGCCGCGTCGGCAGGACGCGGTGGGGTGTCGAGGTCGAGGATGCGCGTCACCATCGCCGTGACCTGCGCCTTGTCGGCGCGCCCGGAGCCGGTCACTGACGCCTTGACCTCGGTGGGCGTGTGGGTGACCAGCGGCAGGCCGCGACGAGCGGCGGCGAGGAGCGCGAGCGCGGAGGCCTGGGCGGTGGTCATGACGGTGGGGACGTGGTCCGCGGCGTAGACGCGCTCGAGGGCGACGGCGTCCGGTGCGAACCGGTCGAGCCAGACGTCGAGCTGCTCCTGGAGGTAGAGCAGCCGCGTGCCGGTGTCGGCCCCGGCGGGGGTCCGCACGACCCCGACGGCCACCATGGCCAGGCTCCGCCCGCGGCCGGAGTCGACGACGCCGAGCCCGCACCGGGTCAGGCCGGGGTCGACTCCGAGCACGCGCACGCGGCCTCCAACCGGTTGGAACAGGTGTTCGGCGCCCACGCTACACAGCGCCCCTCGGCGGCCCGGTGAGCAACACGCACGACGGCCGGGCTACTCCTCGTCGCCCTCGAGCTCGGCCATCACGTCGTCGGGGACGTCGCCGTTGGCGAAGACGTCCTGCACGTCGTCGGAGTCCTCGAGGGCGTCGACGACGCGGATCATCCGCCGGGCGCCCTCGGCGTCGAGCGGCACCTGCACGCTCGGCACCCAGGACGCCTCCGCCGAGTCGTAGTCGATGCCGGCGGCCTGCAGCGCGGTGCGCACGGCGACGAAGTCGGAGGCCCCCGAGATGATCTCGAAGGAGTCCCCCAGGTCGTTGATCTCCTCGGCGCCGGAGTCCAGGACGACGTCGAGGAGGTCGTCCTCCGTCTGGCCGTCCTTGGGGACGATGACGACGCCCCTGCGGTTGAAGATGTAGGAGACGCTGCCGGGGTCGGCGAGCTGCCCACCGTTGCGGGTCAGGGCCGTGCGCACCTCTGCCGCGGCGCGGTTGCGGTTGTCGGTGAGGCACTCGATGAGCAGCGCCACACCGCCGGGCGCGTAGCCCTCGTAGGTGATGGTCTGCCAGTCCGCGCCGCCCGCCTCGGCACCGGAGCCCCGCTTGACGGCGCGGTCGATGTTGTCGTTGGGGACCGAGGACTTCTTGGCCTTCTGGATCGCGTCGTAGAGGGTCGGGTTGCCCCCCGGGTCAGCGCCACCGGTGCGCGCGGCGACCTCGATGTTCTTGATGAGCTTGGCGAAGAGCTTGCCGCGCTTGGCGTCGATGGCCGCCTTCTTGTGCTTGGTCGTCGCCCACTTGGAATGGCCGCTCATCGGGACTCCTCGTCGCTGGTCGTGCTGAAAAAGCCGCAGGCGATCCTACTGTCCGGCGTGCGCGTCCTCCGACACGGCGTCGCGGACCATCCCCGTGAAGAGCAGGTGGAACCGGTGGTCCCCCGTCACCTCCGGGTGGAAGGACGTGGCGAGCAGCCGCCCCTGCCGGACCGCCACGACCCGCCCGGCGCCGGGGCCGTGCTCGACCGCGGCGAGCACCTCCACGCCGGGCCCGCAGTCCTCCACCCAGGGGGCGCGGATGAAGACGCACCGCACCGGCTCGCCGCCGATCGCGCGGATGTGCAGGTCCTCCTCGAAGGAGTCCACCTGGCGACCGAAGGCGTTGCGGCGCACCGTGATGTCCAGCCCGCCGAGGGTCTGCTGGTCTGCGGGGCCGTCGGCGAGGCGGTCGGCGAGCATGATCATGCCGGCGCAGGAGCCGTAGGCCGGCATCCCGGCGGCGATGCGCTCGCGCAGGGGCTCGAGGAGGTCGAAGGCGCGCACGAGCTTGTCCATGGTCGTCGACTCGCCGCCGGGGATGACGAGGCCGTCGACCTCCGCCAGCTCGGCGGGGCGACGCACGGTGCGCGCCTCGGCGCCGGCGGCGGAGAGCGCGCGCAGGTGCTCTCGGACGTCGCCCTGGACGGCCAGGACGCCGATGACGGGGGTGCGGCTCACGGCGCCAGCGTATTGCGGTGCCCCGCCCGGGACCCCGGCGGGACCCGTCGCCCCAGTACGTTCTCCCCATGACCGACCTCACCGCTCGCGCGGCCGCCCTCGACGCCGAGCACGCAGCCACCGACCGCCGGAGCGCCTTCGAGCTCCCCGAGGGCGTCGTCTACCTCGACGGCAACTCCCTCGGCGCCCTCTCCACCGCGGCCGCCACGACCGCGGCGGACGTCGTGCGCCGGCAGTGGGGCGGCCAGCTCATCGGCGCCTGGAACGAGTCGGACTGGTGGCGGGCGCCCGAGCGGGTCGGTGACCGGATCGGCGAGCTCGTCGGAGCCGCACCGGGCCAGGTCGTCGTCAGCGACTCCACCTCGGTGAACCTCTTCAAGGCCGTCGTCGCCGCGTCGCGGATGCGCCCCGGCCGCAGCACGGTCATGACGGACCCCGACTCCTTCCCGACCGACGTCTACATCGCCCAGTCGGCCGCGGACCTCCTGGGCCTCGCGCTCGAGCTCGTCCCGGTCCCCGAGGCCGCCGACCGGGCCGCCGAGCTCGGCGACTCCCTGGCCCTGGCGGCCTACTCGCAGGTCGACTACCGCACGGGCGAGCAGTGGGACCTGCCGGCGCTGACCCGGTCGGTCCACGAGGTCGGCGGCCTCGCGTGCTGGGACCTCTGCCACTCGGTGGGCGCCATGCCGGTCGACCTGGACGCCGGCGGTGCCGACCTCGCGGTCGGGTGTGGCTACAAGTACCTCAGTGGCGGCCCGGGCGCACCGGCGTTCATCTACGTCCGACGGGAGCAC
>JAICIN010000031.1 GCA_025924375.1 Dermatophilaceae bacterium
ATCTTCCTGCAGATCTGGAACGCCTGGTACGACCCCGACGCCGAGCGCGAGGACGGCGGTCGCGGCCGGGCCCGGCCCAACCACGAGCAGGTCGCGCAGCACGAGAACGGCCGGCGCGGCGCCCCCGATGGGCGCGCGTGGTCGGAGCTGAGCGACGCCGAGCGGGCCGGCGTCCTCGACGGCTACCGGCTGGCCTACACCTCCGAGGCGCCGGTCAACTGGTGCCCGGGGCTGGGCACGGTGCTCTCCAACGAGGAGGTCACCAACGAGGGGCGGTCGGAGCGGGGCAACTTCCCGGTCTTCAAGCGCAGCCTCCGACAGTGGATGATGCGGATCACCTCCTACGCCGACCGGCTGGCCGACGACCTCGACCGGGTGGACTGGCCGGAGAAGGTCAAGCTCATGCAGCGCAACTGGATCGGTCGCAGCCAGGGCGCTCGCGTGTCGTTCCCGGTGGTGGGTCACGACTCGTCCGTCGACGTGTTCACGACCCGGCCGGACACCCTGTTCGGGGCGACCTTCATGGTGCTCGCGCCGGAGCACCCGCTCGTCGACGCCGTCACGGGCGACGGCGCCTGGCCCGAGGGCACCAAGGAGGCATGGACGGCAGGTGCGACGAGCCCGAAGGAGGCCGTCACGGCATACCGGCTCCAGGCATCACGCAAGTCGGAGCTGGAGCGGCAGACGGAGGGCCGCGACAAGACCGGTGTCTTCACCGGGGCGTTCGCCACGAACCCCGTGAATGGCAAGGCGATTCCCGTCTTCGTGGCGGACTACGTCCTCATGGGCTACGGCACCGGCGCCATCATGGCGGTCCCCGGGCAGGACACGCGCGACTGGGAGTACGCCACCCGCTTCGAGCTGCCGATCGTCCGCACGGTGCAGCCCCCGCCCGGGCACCCGGAGGACGAGGCGTATGTCGGCGACGGCCCGGCGGTCAACAGCGCGAACGACGAGATCTCGCTCGACGGCATGGGTGTCGCCGAGGCCAAGGCGGCCATCATCGACTGGCTCGTCGCCAAGGGGCTCGGCGAGGCCACCGTCAGCTACAAGCTGCGCGACTGGCTCTTCAGCCGCCAGCGCTACTGGGGCGAGCCGTTCCCGATCCTCTTCGACGAGAAGGGCGTTGCGCATGCTGTCCCCGACTCGATGCTGCCGGTGGAGCTGCCCGACGTCCCGGACTACTCGCCCAAGACCTTCGAGCCCGACGACGCGACCAGCGAGCCCGAGCCGCCGCTGAGCCGCGTCGAGGAGTGGGTCAGCGTGGAGCTCGACCTCGGCGACGGGCCGCGGCGCTACCGCCGCGAGACCAACACCATGCCGAACTGGGCCGGGTCCTGCTGGTACTACCTGCGCTACCTCGACCCGGCCAACGACAAGGCCTTCGTGGACCCGGCCAACGAGGCGTACTGGATGGGGCCGCACGACGAGCCAGTGGCTGGCGCGCCTGCCGGCAGCCGGGACCCCGGCGGCGTGGACCTCTACATCGGCGGGGTCGAGCACGCCGTGCTCCACCTCCTCTACGCGCGCTTCTGGCACAAGGTGCTCCACGACCTGGGCCACCTGCAGAGCGACGAGCCGTTCCGGAAGTACTTCAGCCAGGGCTACATCCAGGCGGCCGCCTACCGGGACGACCGGGGCCAGCCCGTGCCCGCGGCGGAGGTGGAGGAGCTCCTCGCGGAGGACGGCTCCGGGGCGGCGACCTACACGTGGAAGGGCCAGCCGGTCACCCGGGAGTACGGCAAGATCGGCAAGTCGCTCAAGAACGTCGTGAGCCCGGACGAGATGTACGAGGCCTACGGAGCAGACACGTTCCGCGTCTACGAGATGTCGATGGGGCCGCTCGAGCTCTCCAAGCCGTGGGAGACCAGGGCCGTGGTCGGAGCACAGCGGTTCCTGCAGCGCCTGTGGCGCAACGTCATCGACGAGGAGACCGGCGACGTGCGCGTCGGCGACGGAGCGGTCGACGACGCCACCGCCCGGGTCATGCACCGCACCATCGACGCCGTCCGCCGCGACTACGCCGGGCTCGGCTTCAACACCGCGATCGCCCGGCTCATCGAGCTCAACAACGCCCTCACCAAGCTCGAGACCGTGCCGCGCGAGGCAGCGGAGACGATCGTCCTCATGGTCGCGCCGCTGGCTCCGCACATCGCCGAGGAGCTGTGGCGCCGCCTCGGCCACGACCACACGCTGGCCTACGAGCCGTTCCCCGACGCCGACCCGGCGCTGCTCGTCGAGGACACCGTGACCTGCGTCGTGCAGGTCAGCGGCAAGGTGCGTGACCGGCTCGAGGTGCCGGCCGACATCGGCGAGGACGAGCTCCGCGAGCTGGCCCTGGCCAGCACGAAGGTCAAGGCGGCGACGAGCAACGGGATCCGCACCGTCATCGTGCGTGCCCCGAAGCTCGTCAACGTCGTCCCGGCCTGACCCGCCAGGCGATAGCCTCCGCCGGTGAGCGTCGCCATCGTCACCGACTCCACGGCATACCTGCCGCCGGAAGCGGTCCGGGAGCACGGCATCCGCGTCGTGCCGCTGCACGTCGTCATCGCGGGCAAGGAGTTCAGCGAGGGCGTGGACGTGAGCACCGCGGAGGTGGCGGAGGCGCTCCGGGCGTTCCGGCCGGTGAGCACCTCGCGGCCGAGCCCCCAGGCGCTGCTCGACGCCTACGAGGCCGCCGCCGGTGCCGGCGCGGATGCCGTTGTGTCCGTGCACATCTCGGCGGCGATGTCGAGCACGGTGGAGTCGGCGCACCTCGCGGCGCGGCACGCCCCGGTGCCCGTGCACGTCGTGGACTCCCGCTCACTGGGCATGGCGATGGGGTATGCCGTGCTGTCCGCCGCGCGTGCGTCCTCGGCCGGCGAGGACGCGAACTCCATTGCCGCCCAAGCGCTGGCGCGCTCTGAGGCCGCGACGGTGGTGTTCTACGTCGACACCCTCGAGCACCTGCGTCGCGGCGGGCGCATCGGCGCCGCCTCGGCGTTCCTGGGCTCCGCGCTGGCGATCAAGCCGATCCTCGCCCTCGACGACGGCCACATCGCGCCCCGGGAGAAGGTGCGCACCTCGACCCGGGCGCTCGCGCGCCTCGAGGAGCTGGCCGCGGCGGCGGCCCGCTCGGCGGCCGCCGACGGCTGGGACGGCGTGGATGTCGCGGTGCACCACCTCGACTCGGCGGTGCGCGCCGACGCGCTCGCCCAGCGGCTCGGTGAGCGGCTGGAGGGGCTCCACGACCTCCGCGTCGTCGAGCTCGGGGCAGTGGTGGGGGCCCACGTGGGGCCCGGCACGATCGCCGTGGCCGTGTCGCCGCGGCCGGCCCAGCCCTCATGAGCGGCGACCTGAGTGTGGCGTCGGTGGCCGGGCCGCTGCTCGTGGTCGTGGGGTCGTTCCTGCTCGGCTCCGTCAACCCCGCGTCGATCGTCGCCCGCGCGCTGGGCAAGGACGTGCGCCATGCCGGCTCGGGGAACCCGGGGGCGACCAACGCCGGCCGCGTCCTCGGTGTCCGCTGGGGTGTCGCGGTCGGTGTGGCCGACGTCCTCAAGGGGGTCGTGCCCGTCGTCCTCGCGCACCACTGGTTCGGCCAGGTCGTCGCGCTCATCGCCGGGCTCGCGGTGGTGCTGGGGCACATCTGGTCGCCCTTCCTGCGCGGCCAGGGCGGCAAGGGCGTGGCGACGTCGCTCGGTGCGGTCCTTGCGGTGCAGCCGTGGTTCGCCCTCGTCATGGTGGCGGTCTTCGGGCTGCTCGTCTGGCGGATGCGGTGGGTCGCCGGTGCCTCGGTGTGCGCCTCCCTGGTCCTGCTGCTCCTCGGTGTGCTGTCGTGGCTCGGCTGGCTGCCGGTGGGGGACCGCGACACCGGCGTCTGGTGCGTCGTGCTCGCCCTCGTGGTCATCTACCGCCACCGCCGCAACATCGAGCTCTGGATCTCCGCGCGCAGCGGCTCGTCCACACCCTGACGACGCGTCGTCCCGGCGTCCACAGCCCGAACCGCCACGTCCCCGGCGCCGCTGCCGCCTTCCTAGCGTGCCCGTATGCCGTTGCGTCGCCAGCCCGTCGAGCCGTCACCCCGCCTGCTGGCGCTGCTCGCGAGGGGAGACCCCGGGACGCCGCGCACCGGTGGAGCCGCGGCCGCGGGCGGTCGCGGCGACGGCGAGTTCTGGCTGCCCGATCGGTCATGGGTCGAGGGTCGTCGAGAGGCGGTGCCCGAGCGCGCCCGCGGCCGCCACGACACGCCGGAGCGGGTGTCCGGGCACTCGTCGCCGACCGAGCGGTCGTCGCGAGCACCCAGGCCGTCGTGGTCGCCCCCCGGGCCGTCGTCGTCAGCACCGGGCCGGTCGTCGTCAGCATCCGGGCCGTCGTGGTCGCCAGCCGGGCCGTCGTGGTCGCCGCCCGGGCGGCACCGTCGCCCCCGGCCGCCCGGGCGAGCCGTGCTCGCGCTCCCCGACGCCCTGCACGGGGCCAGGCTGAGCGGCCCCCGCGCAGCGGTGGCCGGGATGGTGCTCGTCCTCGTCGGGGCCGTCGCCGTGTTCGGCGTGCGCGTCGCGTGGGCGCGCTCGGCCGACGCGCCCACGCCCGTCCGCGGCTCGGCCGGCTCCGCACTGACCGCGAGGACGGGAGAGCCCTCGCCAGTCGCGGGTGGCAGCTCGGGTGTGGGTCCGACGGGGACCGGGACCGGCACTGCGCATCGTGCCGGCACCGCCCCCGCCGGCGCGCGCGACGGGGCCCCGGCGGCGGCAGTGGGCGCCGTCGTCGTCCACGTCGTCGGTCAGGTCGCCCGGCCGGGAGTGGTGACCCTGCCCGCCGGGTCACGGGTGCGAGATGCGGTCGCCGCAGCCGGCGGGGCGACCAAGGGTGCCGACCTCGCCGCGCTCAACCTGGCCCGGCCACTCGTCGACGGCGAGCAGGTCCACGTGCCGAGGCCGGGCGAGGCCCCAGCCGCCGTGGGCGGAGCGGGCGGGTCGGCAGCTGGGGGCGCGGGTGGTGCCGCGGGTGCCGGTCCCGGTGCGGCAGGCACTGGCCCCGTCAACCTCAACACCGCCACCACCGCCGTGCTCGAGGAGCTGCCGGGCGTCGGCCCGGTGCTCGCGCAGCGCATCGTCGACTGGCGCACCGCCCACGGACGGTTCACCTCCGTCGACGAGCTGGCCGAGGTGAGCGGCATCGGCGAGAAGATGTTCGCCCAGCTCCAGGACAAGGTGACCGTGTGAGGGCGCCTCGAGCGCTCGACCTGCGGCTCCTCCTGCCCGCACTGAGCGGCTGGACGCTGTGCGCGGCCACGCTGCCCTGGGACGCCAACACCCGCCTCGGCGTCGGGGCAGCCCTCGCCCTCATCGCGCTCGCCGGCCTCGGCCTCCCACGGCGGTCTTCTCGCCTCGCCCGCCTCCCGCCGTGGGCGCTGCTCTCGATGACCGCCTGCGCCCTCGTCCTCGTCGCGTCGGGCGCCCAGGACCTGGTGCGCCGGGCCGGCCCTGTCGACGAGCTGGCCGCGGAGCACGCCGAGGTGACCCTCACCGGCACCGTGCTCACCGAGCCCCGGGTGCTGAGCCGGGCGGGTGCGGACGACGTCCAGGTCCTCCTCACCGTGCGGGTGGAGCAGGTCACCGGCCGGGGTGAGCACGCCCGTGCGCGGGCGCCGGTGCTCCTCGCCGGCGGGGCGGCGTGGCAGCACGTCCGCTGGCACGAACGCGTCCAGGCGACCGGCCGGCTGCGCCCCGCCGAGCCGGGCGACACCGTGCTCGCGGCGTTGCGTGCCCGCGGGGAGCCGCGCCACCTCGGTCCACCGGGGCTGGTGGCGCGCGCCGCCGAGCACGTCCGGGCCGGCCTGCGCACCGCAGCAGAGCCGCTGCCCGGCGACGCCCGCGGGCTCCTGCCCGCCCTCGTCATCGGTGACACGAGCCGGACGCCCGACGACCTCACCGAGGCGATGCTGGCGACCGGCATGACCCACCTCAGTGCGGTGAGCGGGTCCAACGTGGCGATCGTCCTCGCGGTGGCGCTCGGGGCCGCCCGCCTCGCCGGGCTCCCGCGGTGGGCACGGCCCTGCTTCGCGCTCGCCGTCCTCGCCGGGTTCGTCGTGCTCGCGCGTCCCGAGCCGAGCGTGATCCGCGCTGCGGCGATGGGTGCGATCGGCCTCCTCGGGCTGAGCCGGTCACGTCGCGCGGCCGGCCTGCCGGTCCTCTCGTGCGCCGTCCTCGTCCTGCTCGTCGTGGACCCGTGGCTCAGCAGGTCCTACGGGTTCGCACTCTCCACCCTCGCGACGCTGGGGCTGCTGGTCTTCACGCGCAGCTGGGGCGCAGCGATCGGCCGGCGGCTGCCGCGGCGGATCCGCTCGTGGGGGCCCGCCCTGGCGATCCCCGTCGCGGCGCAGGCGATGTGCGCCCCCGTCATCGTGCTGCTCCAGGGCTCGGTGAGCGTCGTGGGCGTCCTGGCCAACCTCCTGGCCGCGCCACTGGTCGCTCCCGCCACCGTCATGGGTGTCTCGGCCGCCCTGGCCGCACCGGTGTGGGGCGCTGCGGCCCGAATGCTCTGCTGGGCCGGGGCGCTGCCCGCACTGGGCATCGCCCGGATCGCCCGGTCCTGTGCGACCGTGCCCGGCGGCACGCTGCCATGGCCCGACGGCGGCCGGGGCGCGCTCCTCCTCGCCGCGCTCACGGTCCTGGTCCTCCTCGCCGGCCGCTGGGTGTCCCACCACGTGCGGCTCCACCCGCTCGCCACCGCGTCAGCCGCACTGCTGGTCCTGGGTGCCGCCCTGCCCACCTCCTCCGCGACCTGGCCACCACCCGGGTGGCGGCTCGTCGCCTGCGACGTGGGGCAGGGCGACGCCCTCGTCGTCTCGACGACGCCGGGCCACGCGGTCCTCGTCGACTCCGGACCCGACCCGGCCCCGGTCGCCGCGTGCCTGCGACGCCTCGACGTCCACACCCTCGACAGCGTCGTGCTCACCCACTTCCACGCCGACCACGTCGAGGGCCTGCCGGGAGCGCTGGCCGGGCGCGGCGTCCGCGAGATCCTCACGACACCCGTGCGCGACCCGCCCTACGAGTGGCGGCACGTCGAGCAGTGGGCAGCAGCCCGCGGCATCCCGGTCCGCGAGCTCCAGGCCGGGGACCGGCTGGCCTGGGACGGCGTGACCGCGGAGGTCTGGTGGCCGGCGCGGCGGATCTCCGCCGGCTCGGTACCGAACAACTCCAGCGTCGTGCTGGCCGTCCACGCCGGCGGCCTCGACGCGTTGCTCATGGGCGACGTCGAGCGGGAGGCCGCCCACGCCATCCTCCTCGAGCTCCGGCGGGACCCGCACATGGCAGAGGAGGCGCGGTCCTTCGACGTCGTGAAGACGGCGCACCACGGCTCGGCCAACCTCGACGAGGACCTCATGGCAGTGGTGCGTGCGCCTGCGGCCGTGATCAGCGTCGGCAAGGACAACGACTACGGACACCCGGCGCCGAAGCACCTGGAGGTGTTGCGCCGCAACGGTTACACGGTCTATCGCACCGACCAGCGGGGCGACATCGCGCTCGTCGCGCACGGCGAGGACGTCTCGGTCACCTGGCGACGCCGGTGACGTGGCCGCGCCGGTGGCCGCGCCGGTGGCCGCGCCGGTGGCCGCGCCGGTGGCCGCGCCGGTGACGGCGCGGCATACGGGCGACTCAGGGGCTGACGAGCACGCGCGGCGGGGTCTTCGCCGCCTCCACCAGCGCGTCGATGGTGGCCTGCACCGCAGGCACGCGCTTGAGGTCGGGCGTGGTGACGACGTGGATCTGCCGCCGGGACGCCGGCTCTATCGGCAGCGTCACGACGTCGGTGTGGTGGGCGGTCCGGAGGATGAGGTCGGGGATGAGGGCGACGCCCAGGCCCTCCGCGACCAGGCCCTGCACCGCGACGTAGTCCTCGGTCTCGAAGCCGACGTTGGGGGAGAAGCCGGCTCGCGCGCAGAGCTGCAGCAGGTGCCCGCGGCAGCGGGGACATCCGGCGATCCAGTTCTCCTCGGCGAGGTCCGCGAGGCGGGCGACCTTCTGCTTGGCGAGCCGGTGGCTGGTGGGGACGGCGAGGCGGACCTCGTCGTCGAGGAGCTGCTGCGTGACGAACATGTCGAGGTCCTCCTCGCCGCGGCCGAGGTCGGTGCCCTCGTAGGCGAACGCGACGGCGAGGTCGCACTCGCCGGCGCGCAGGGCGGCGAGGGACTCGGGCGGCTCGGCCTCGGTGAAGGTGACGGTGACGTCGGGGAAGCGCTCCTTGACCAGGGCCAGCGCGCGGGGCACGAGGGTCGCGGACGAGGACGGGAAGGCCATGAGCCGCACCCGTCCCGAGCGCAGCCCGGCGATCGCGGCCACCTCCTCCTCGGCGGCGTCGAGCGCGCTGAGGACCGCGACGGCGTGCCGGGCGAGCACCTGGCCGGCCTCCGTGAGCCTGACGTTGCGGCCGACCCGCTCGACGAGGACCGTGCCGGTGCGCTGCTCGAGGCGACGGACCATCTGCGAGATCGCGGGCTGCGAGTAGCCCAGCGCGAGGGCGGCACCGGTGAAGCTGCCCTCGTCGTTGATGGCCTTCATCACGCGGAGACCGGCGGCGTCGATCATGCAGCCAAGGATAACTCACTGTTATCCGTGATGGCAGTTCTCGTACGCCTCGTGATGCGTGGTGCCCGAGTGGTGACCCGCTGCCCGGTCGATGTGCGGCGCCCCGTGGCGGTCGCCCCGTCCCGGGGGGGCCGGTGTCGCGCCCCTGTGCTTCCATCGAGGGCACGATGACGGCACAGGAGTCGAGCACCACCCACGCTGCGGCGGCGGCCGAGCAGCCCACGGGCCGCGCGCGCAGCGGCATCGCCCTGTGCCTGAGCGGTGGCGGCTACCGCGCCGCGCTGTTCCACCTCGGCGCCGTCCGACGGCTCAACGAGCTCGGCATCCTCGCGCGCGCCGACACGGTCAGCGCCGTCTCGGGCGGCTCCATCACCGCCAACCTCCTCGCCGACCCCCGCCTGCGGTGGGTGGGCGGGCGCGTCGACGGCCTCGAGGAGCACGTGGCGGCCACGCTCGCCACGCTGGCCGGCACCAACGTCCGCACGCCGGCGCTGGCCAGGAAGCTGTGGCCCTGGAACTGGTGGAAGGACGACGTCGCGGTCCGTGCGCTCGCCGACGAGCTCGCCGACGCCGTCGACTGGTGGGGCGGGTCGTTGCGCGACAGCTCGCCCGCTGGTCCGGCCGTGGTCACCGGCGCGACGGAGATCGGCTACGGCGTCGACTGGACCTTCGCCGACCCCAGCGCCCACCGCCCGCACGGCCGTATCGGCGACTACCGCCTCGGCTACGCCGTGCCCCCGCCCGGCGTGCGCATCGCCGACGCCATCGCCGCCTCGTGCGCCTTTCCGCCGTTCTTCGCACCCATGCGCTTCGACGGCGACGCCCTCGGCCTGAGCGGCGGGCGTCCCGGCCTGGAGTCCAGGGCGCAGCGCGCCGCGATCCGCCACAGCATCCGGCTCACCGATGGCGGGGTCTACGACAACCTCGCCCTCGAGCCGGTGTGGAAGAACCACCGCACCATCCTCGTCAGCGACGGCGGCCTGGTCTTCCGGGCCCGCACCGAGCACACCGTGCTCGGCCGCATGCTGCGCATCCTCGGCATCGCCACCGGCGGCGGCCAGAGCGTGCGCTCCCGGTGGCTCCTGGCGAGCTTTGCCCGCGGCGTCCAGGACGGCGCCACCTGGGCGCTCGACGCCGTCGTCCCCGGCTCCTACCCGCGTGCGGTCGTCGAGCGGATCAACGCCATCCGCACCGACCTCGACGCGTTCAGCGAGGCGGAGCAGCACATCCTCGAGCGCCACGGCTACCTCGTGGCCAACGCCGCCATCGCCGCCCACGCACCCGCGCTCGTCAGCGACCCCGCGCCACTGCGACCGCCACACGGCGACGTTGCCGACCCGGCCGTCGCGGCGGCGGCTCTCGCCGACTCCGCGCGTCGCCGGCTCCTCGGGCGGTTCTGACCCGAGCCGCAGCCGTGTGGGCCACCTGGGCCGCGTGCGGTGAGTAGGTCTACTCATGTGCCGGAAGGGCAGGCGCCGCGAGGCTGCTCCCCATGGACGGTCTCTATGCCCTCAAGCCCTGGTATGCCGCGCGGCTGCGTCGCGCGACCGACCTCGCCACCGCGCGTGGCTGGTCCCCGGACGCCTTCACGGCCGTCGGGGTCGCGTGCGCCGCCGGGGCGGCGCTGGCCATCGCCCTCGGCTCCTGGCCGTTGGCCGCGCTCGGGCTCGCCGGACGGCTCGCCGGCGCCAACCTCGACGGGGCGGTGGCGCGCTCGCGCTGCGTCGAACGGCCGTGGGGCTTCGTCCTCAACGAGGTCGGCGACCGTGCGGGCGACCTGCTCATGTTCGCGGGCCTGGTCGCGCTGACCGTGCGAGCGGGCACGCCGGCCGGCGTGGCCTGGGTCCTCGTGGCCACCGTGGCGGCGACGCTTCCGACGTTCGCCTCCCTCGCCTCCGCCGGCGCCGGGGCCGCGAGGGCGAACGGTGGCCCGCTCGGCAAGACCGAACGCTGTGTCCTCGTCGTCCTGGCCACCGCCGTGCCGGCGTGGGCCCCGGTCGTGGCGGGGGTCATCATCGCCGGTTCCGTCGCCACCGCGGTCCTCCGGCTACGGGCCGCGCACCGTGCGCTCCCGAGCGCCGCCACCGCCGACGTCCCCGCAACCGCGACCCGGAGCGGGTCATGAGGATCGACCCGACGCATCTCGACCTCGAGGTCGGCCCGTGGCGGGTCAGCGCCGAAGGCCAGGCGGTGCACCTCATGTGGGTCACCGTGGCGCTCCTGGTCGTCGGCGGCGTCGCGGTCCTGCTCTCCGGCCGGCCGGAGCTCCGCCGGCGCTGGGTCACCTGGGCGCTGATCGCACCCGTCGTGGGCCTGCCGATGTGGCTCGGCCCCGGCCCGACCGCGGCGCTGGCGGTGGGCCTCGCTGTCGTGGCGGTGCTCGAGTTCGCGCGCCTGGTCGACCTGGCGGCAGGTGAGCGACTCCTGCTCACCGTCCTCGCCGCCGCCTACCCGCTCGCGGCCTGGCTGCAGCCGCGGCTCCTCGACCTCGCCCCGCTGGTCGCCCTCGCCTGCGCGCTGCCGGCCCTTGCCCGCGGCGACACCGCGCACGGGATCCGCCGGGCGTCGCTGACCGCCTTCGGCTCGGTGTGGGTGTGCTGGTCCCTCAGCCACCTGGTGGTGCTGTGGCAGAACGCCTTCGTCGTGTGCTTCGCCGCCGCGGCCGCCGACGTCGCCGCCTGGTGCGGAGGCAAGGGCCTGCGTCGCTTCCGCTGGGCGCGGACCCCGCTTTCGCCGCTCTCTCCCAACAAGACCGTCGGAGGCGTCGCCGGGGCGGTGATCGGCGCCATCGGCATCCTCGCGCTCCTCGGCTCCCTCACGCCGGGGCTCGTCCTCGCCGTCTCCCTCGGCGGCGCAGCGGGCGACCTCCTCGAGTCCATGGTCAAGCGGCAGGCCGGCGTGAAGGACGCGGGCACCTGGCTCCCCGGCTTCGGGGGCCTGCTCGACCGCGTCGACTCCCTGCTGATCGTGCTGCCCGTCGCAGCGGTGCTGTCGTGAGCGCGACGGGCGTGACGGCTCCCGCGACGCAGCCCCTCCCCACTGCGCCCTCTGACGCGACCTCGGCGTGGGCGCGGCGCAGCCTCTGGCGCCTCGTGTACTCCGTGGCCGGCGGCCTCACCGTCACGGGGACCCCACCCGAAGGGCCCGCCGTCGTCGTCGCCAACCACAGCTCCCACGCCGACACCGCGGCGCTGCTGGGCGCCCTGCCCCACGGGGCTGCGCCCGTCGTCGTGGCCGCGGCCGACTACTGGTTCGAGGTGCCTTGGCGTCGTGCCCTCGTGAGCTCCGTGGTCGCCGCCCTGCCGGTCAGCCGGGACGGGGGCGGTTACGCCGCGTTGCGGGCAGCCGTCGCGCCAGCGCTCGCCGAGAGCCGGGTCGTCGTGGTCTACCCGGAGGGGACGCGCACGTGCGACGGCTCCCTCGGTGAGTTCCACTCCGGCGCCACCCGCCTCGCGGCCGAGCTCGGGGTGCCGGTCGTCCCCTCCGCCGTCGTCGGGACCCGCGAGGCGTTCCCCAAGCACGGCCGGGTCCGGCGCGTCCCGGTGGAGGTGCGCTTCGGCCCGGCCCGCCACGGACTCACGGCCGCGGAGGCGCGCACGGAGGTCGCCGAGCTCCTCGGACGTGGCCCGGCGGCGACTCCTGCGACATCCCGGATGTGGCGAGCAGCCCACACCCGCGTCACGGCACGCACCGCACTGCTCGTCGCCGTCCTCTGGGGCGTCGCCGAGGCGCTGAGCTGGCCCGTGCTCGCGGAGATGTCGCTCGTCCTGCTCGGCGTCGCGGCACCGCGCCGGCTGTGGCGCCTCGGCGCCGCTCTGGCGGCAGGGTCCGTCCTGGGGGTGACGCTCCACGCCTGGCTCGCCTGGCACGGCCTCCACCCGCCCCTGCCCGTCACGACGCCGCGCATGGCGGCCGCAGCGGCTGCGGACCTCCGTGCCCACGGAGGGTGGGGCGTGCTGCGGCAGGCGCTGAGCGGCATACCCGTCAAGGTGTATGCCGCGCAGGCACCCGCCGCCGGCGTCACACCGTGGGAGCTGGGCCTCGCGGCGGCCGTGGAGCGGCCGCTGCGGGTCCTCGGCACGGCGGCGCTGCTGTGCGCCGCCGCGCGCGCTGTCGAGCCGTGGCTCCGGCGCTGGTACGGCTGGTACCTCGTCGCGGTCGTCCCGTTGTTCGCCGGCCTGTGGCTGCTGACCGTGCGGGCGTGGTCCTGAGCCTCCCGTCGCGCATACTGTCGGCATGCAGGTCGACGCCCCGCTCCTCACGACGGCCGGGCCGCACCTCGACCACTCGGTGCTGGAGGCCATCACCGACCTCGTCGCCCGGGGCGAGGTCCTCGTCCTCACCGGCGCAGGCATCTCGACGGAGTCGGGGATCCCGGACTACCGGGGGCCAGACGGCACCCGCCGCGTCCAGCCCATGCAGTACTCCGAGTTCGTGGGGTCCTCCGCGGCCCGGCAGCGCTACTGGGCGCGCAGCTACGTCGGCTGGCAGCGCTTCAACCTCGCCCGGCCCAACGCCGGCCACCACGCGGTCGCCGCGCTCCAGCAGCTGGGGCTGGTCGGGCCGGTGATCACGCAGAACGTCGACGGCCTCCACCAGGCCGCCGGCTCCCGCGAGGTCACCGAGCTGCACGGCGCGCTGGAGCGTGTCGTCTGCCTCACCTGCGGCGACCGCACCAGCCGGTGGGACCTCGACGACCGGATGCGTGCGGCCAACCCCTCCTTCACGGTGAGCAGCGACGAGATCCGCCCCGACGGCGACATCGCCCTCCACGCCATCGACGTCGAGGCCTTCGTCGTGCCGCGCTGCCTGGTCTGTGGGCGCGACACCCTCAAGCCCGAGGTCGTCTTCTTCGGTGAGTCGGTGCCGAAACCGTTGGTGGAGAGGTGCTTCCAGCTCACCGAGAGCGCGCGCGCCCTCCTCGTGCTCGGCTCCTCGCTGAAGGTGATGAGCGGCTACCGGTTCGTGCGCCGGGCGGCGGCGCACGGCATACCGGTCGCGATCATCACCCACGGGACGACGCGCGGCGACGCGCAGGCGACCCACCAGCTCGACGCGCCCCTGGGCGAGGCGCTCGGGGAGCTGGTCAGACGGCTGGCCTCCTAGCGACGAGCACGACGTCGATGGCGTCCCCGTCGTCGGTGGGCCGGACGACCTCCTCGCAGCGCTCGATCGCCAGTCCCGCGGCGCGTTCACGCAGCTGCTCCTGCGAGCTGAGGATGGCGGGGTTCTGCGGACCGCCGACGCCGTCGGTGAGGTTGCGCAGCGCGTGCCCCACGACGACCAGCGCGCCATCCGGGGCCAGCCACGCCTTCGCGCGCGAGAGGACGTCGTCCGGCAGGTGGAGGTAGGAGACCAGGACGAGGTCGTATGCCGCGTCCTCGCCCGGCTGCCACACCGTCGCGTCCGCGACCCGCCAGTCGACGTCGAGGCCCTCCTCTTCTGCCCGGCCCCGGCCGCGTTCGATGCCGGCCCGGGAGAAGTCCACCGCGGTCACCTGCCAGCCGAGCGAGGCGAGCCAGATGGCGTGGCGGCCCTCACCGGCGCCGAGGTCGAGGGCGCGCCCGGGCGGCCAGGTCGCCACGATGCGCTCCACCTCGGCGTTGGGGCCCTCGCTCCAGACGTACTCGCCCGAGGAGTACCGCGCGTCCCACATGGCGCGCCGGTCGTCGTCGTGCCCGGCGGTCGCGTGCTCGGCGGCGGCATGCCCGTGGCGGTGCTCGTGGTGGTGCTCGTGACCGTCCCCGCGCCCACTGCTGTGTCCCCGTTCCTCCATGGGCCTAGTGTCGCCGATGTGAGGATGCCGTCCCGCCCGGGCACCGACGGGCTCCTGGTGCGCGACGCGGGCGAGCACGACATCGCCGCCATGGCCGCGATCTACGACGACGCGGTGCGCACGAGCGTGGCCACCTTCGACCTGGAGGCGCGCGGCGCGGCATACCTCACCGGGAAGCTGGCCCACGTCGGGTCGGGGAACCACCTCCTCGTCGCCGAGCTCGCCGGGGACGTGGTCGGCTACGCGCTCTCGGCGCCCTTCCGGGAGCGTCCGGCCTACCGCGCCACCAAGGAGGTCTCGGTCTACCTCACGGCACGGGCGCGCGGACGGGGCATCGGCGGGCGGCTCTACGAGGAGCTGCTCGGGCGGCTCGACGCCGACCCGGCGGTCCACACGCAGATGGCCGTCATCGCCCTCCCCAACGATGCCAGCGAGGCGCTGCACCGGCGGCTCGGGTTCGAGCGGGTCGGCGTGCTGCGGGAGGTCGGCCACAAGCTCGGTCGCTACGTCGACACGGCGTGGTGGCAGCGCCTGCCCGTCGCGCACGTCCAGCCCGCCGCCGAGCGGCGGGGTGGCGGGCCACGCTGAGGCTTGGCACAGTCGAGACATGACTCAGTCGGTGCGCCCCAAGCTCGTCGTCCGTGGCGCGGAGGCGGCGCTCGCGTTCTACGAGAAGGCCTTCGGCGCCGAGCTGGGCCCCTGCTACCGCGCCGGTGGGCAGGTCGTCCAGGCCGAGATGCTGGTGTTCGGGACGTGCGTGCTGCTGAAGGAGGAGGACGACGCCGACCGGTCGCCGGTCAGCCTCGGCCGCCCCGGGGTGCTCCTCGACGTCATCGCGCCCGACCCGGACGGGCTGGCCGACGCGGCGATCGAGCTCGGCGCGGTCGTCGTCTTCCCGGTCGGCGACCAGCCCTACGGCGCCCGCGGTGGCAGGGTGCGCGACCCCTACGGGCACGAGTGGCTCATCCAGACACCCATCAGCCTGACGCCGGACCAGGTGCAGCGGGCGCTCGACGAGGAGTTCGGGGCCTGAGATGGCGAGGATCCCGGGACCGTTCCAGACGGACGACGCGATCGAGCTCCTCGACGACCTCGAGGGGATGGACGGCGGCCAGCGGCAGGGCCGCGTGGTCGCGGTGCTCGAGGGCCTGCTCGCCAACACCGGCTACGTCGAGGCGCCGCAGATGGCGGAGGCGGTCGCCGCGGCGGCGCTCGTCGCCGGCTCGGTCGACCCCGACGTCGTCGCGGGGGAGCGCGCCGTGCCGGCGTGGCTCGAGGACGAGCCGGTCGAGGTCGACGACACCGTCGAGGAGCTCGCCACCCGCACCTTCCACCGGGCGCTGCGGCACGACGACAACGAGTGGTGGGACCTGTGGGAGTCCCGGGGCACGGCCGACCAGCTCGAGGAGCGGCTGCTGCACTACCTCTCGGCGTTCGAGTAGCGCCGTCGAGAGGCAGTGCAGCGAGGGGCCGTGTGCTCCGAGGTGCCTGTGCTCAGACCCGTCGCAGGACCGCGGTGACCTTGCCGAGGATCGTCGCGTGGTCGCCGTCGATCGGGTCGAAGGCCGGGTTGTGCGGCAGCAGCCACACCTTGCCGTCCTTGCGCTTGAACGTCTTGACCGTCGCCTCGCTGTCGAGCATGGCGGCGACGATGTCGCCGTTGTCGGCGGTGGGCTGCTGGCGGACGACGACCCAGTCGCCGTCGCAGATCGCCGCGTCGACCATCGACTCACCGACGACCTTGAGCAGGAACAGCGCGCCCTCGCCGACGATCTGCTTCGGCAGGGGGAAGACGTCCTCCACGAGCTCCTCGGCCGTGATCGGCACGCCGGCCGCGATCTGGCCGAGGACCGGCACGTAGGACGCCTCCGGGCGGGCGTCGCCGACGCCGGTCTCGTCGGGGCCCGCGGTCGGGTCGTCGGCGACCGGTCCGCCGCGGTAGCCGCGCTGGTCGGCCGGCGCGTCGGGGGAGACGACCTCGATGGCGCGGGGCCGGTTGGGGTCGCGGCGCAGGTAGCCCTTGCGCTCCAGCGCCGAGAGCTGGTGGGCCACCGAGCTGGGGGAGGTCAGGCCGACCGCCTCGCCGATCTCGCGCAGGCTCGGCGGGTAGCCGCGCCGGTCGACGGAGTTGCGGATCACCTCCAGGACCCGTCGCTGCCGGACGGTGAGGCCGCCGGCGTGCTCGCGGTCGGGGAGCTCCTTGACGTTGTCCTCGCTCATGCTGGCCCCTTGTCTGCGCAGGTCACAGGCGTCGTATGCCGGGTGCGGGCCTCGGCGTGCGGCCTCCCAGGCAGGGCGGTCGCCGCTGCGTGGAGACCGCTGTCGGTGGTCGCTGACACGCTCTGAGGCATGGACCCAGCCTATGGCTTTCGAACGCAGGTGCCAAACACCTGTTCGACGCGTGTCTTGCCGCTGAGGGGTCGACGTGCTAGAAATCGTACAGAGGTTCTATCGGACAGGTGTTCGGTGACAGGTGACGGCTGGACCGCCGTCGCCGGGATGGAGGAGACCATGAGTGCAGCAGCTGCCTGGGGAGCCGCGGTTCCCGCCGGAGTGCCCGTGCGCGGGCTCCGGCCGGTCGGAGGGGCGCGTCCGCCGCGTCCGCGCCTCGTCTCCGTCCCGACGGGTGAGGCCGTCACCGCGCCGGTCCCGGGCCGGCTGCGCGTCACCCGGGCGGGGCGGCTGGCCGTCACACTGGTCGTCGCGACCGCTGCCGTGGCCCTTCTCGCCGTGGTCCTCGTGGGTGGCGGTGGCTCCGGAGGCCCGGCGATCGACCACAGCACGACCGTGCGGTCGGGGCAGACCCTCTCGGAGGTCGCCGTGCAGCAGCTGCCGCAGCTGCCCGTGGCCGAGGCGGTCGCCCAGATCCAGCTCGCCAACGGCCTGAGCAGCAGCGCCGTGCACGCCGGCCAGAGCCTGCTGATCCCGGCCGTCGGCTGAGGGAAGGGGATCCCGCTCCGCGGACGCCCCGTCCCTGCCGTCGAGCGGGGCACCTGCCGTCGACCGCCGGCTCTGGCGTCGACCGCAGTCTCTGCCCTCGACGGCCGGCCCTTCTCCGTCATCGGTGGGGGTGCGGTTCCCGTGCGCACATGCTGAGATGGGGCTCAACCGCTCGACGAGGAGGCTGGCGCCATGGAGTCCCCGCAGAAGACATTCCTCTCCTGGCCCGTGGTGAGGCAGTTCCGCAGCGGTGACTTCCTGGGCCGCGGCGCCGCGGTGACCTCCCCCCGCACGGAGACGATCGAGCCCCGCACCAGCACCGCCGACCGGGTCGTGCAGTCCATCTGTCCCTACTGCGCCGTCGGCTGTGGCCAGCGGGTGTTCGTCAAGGACGAGAAGGTCGTGCAGATCGAGGGCGACCCGGACTCGCCCGTGTCGCGAGGTCGCCTGTGCCCGAAGGGCTCCGCCAGCGAGCAGCTCGTCAACGGCCCCGGCCGGCAGCGGACGATCCTCTACCGGCGCCCGGGTGGCACCGACTGGGAGCCGCTGGAGCTCGACAAGGCGATGGACATGATCGCCGACCGGGTCCTCGCCACGCGCGACGCGACCTGGGTCGACGTGGACGACCACGGGCAGCGCCTGCGCCGCACGATGGGCATCGCCATGCTGGGCGGGGCGACCCTCGACAACGAAGAGAACTACCTCATCAAGAAGCTGGGCACGGCGCTCGGGGCCATACAGATCGAGAACCAGGCCCGCATTTGACACTCCTCCACCGTTCCCAGTTTGGGAACCTCGTTCGGGCGTGGCGGGGCCACGACCTTCCAGCAGGACCTGCAGAACGCTGACTGCATCGTCATCCAGGGCTCCAACATGGCCGAGTGCCACCCGGTGGGGTTCCAGTGGGTGATGGAGGCCAAGGCGCGCGGCGCGACGATCATCCACGTCGACCCGCGGCTGACGCGCACCGGCGCGGTCGCCGATCAGCACGTGCCGATCCGCGCCGGCTCGGACATCGCCCTGCTCGGCGGCCTGATCAACTACGTGCTCGACAACGGCCTGGAGTTCCGCGACTACGTGGTCGCGTACACCAACGCGGCGACGATCGTCTCGGAGGACTTCCAGGACACCGAGGATCTCGACGGCCTGTTCTCCGGCTGGCAGGACGACGGCGCGCACTACGCGACCGACAGCTGGCAGTACGAGGGTGCCCAGGTCGCGTCCTCGGCCGGCCAGCGGCAGCGCCAGACCGACGACAGCGACGAGGCCGAGCAGCTCGGCCGGCACCGCTCGCGCCACCGGCACGAGACCGAGCGCGGGCACGAGCACGGAAGTCACGG
>JAICIN010000032.1 GCA_025924375.1 Dermatophilaceae bacterium
CCCGACGTCAGGCCCTTGGCGCACGTGATGATGTCGGGCACGTAGCCGAAGTCCTTGCAGGCGAAGATCTCCCCGATCCGGCCGAACGCGCAGATCGTCTCGTCGCTGACGAGCAGCACGTCGTACTCGTCGCAGATCTCGCGCACCCGCTCGAAGTAGCCGGGAGGCGGCGGGAAGCATCCGCCGGAGTTCTGCACCGGCTCGAGGAAGACGGCAGCGACGGTGTCGGGGCCCTCGAACTCGATGGCCTCGGCGATGCGGTCCGCCGCCCAGCGGCCGAACGCCTTCTCGTCCTCGCGCAGGGACTCCGGGGCCCGGTAGAAGTTGGTGTTCGGGACCTTGAAGGCACCGGGCACCAGCGGCTCGAACATCTCCTTGGCGGCGGGGATGCCGGTGATCGACAGGGCGCCCTGCGGTGTGCCGTGGTAGGCGACGTTGCGGCTGATGACCTTGTGCTTGGTCGGCTTGCCGACGAGCTTGTAGTACTGCTTCGCGAGCTTCCACGCCGACTCGACGGCCTCGCCGCCACCGGTGGTGAAGAAGACGCGGTTGAGGTCGCCGGGGGTGCCGGCGGCCAGCCGCTCGGCCAGCTCGATGGCCCGCGGGTGGGCGTAGGACCACAGCGGGAAGAACGCCAGCTCGCGGGCCTGCCGGGCAGCGGCCTCCGCCAGCTCCTCGCGGCCGTGGCCGACCTGGACCACGAAGAGACCGGCGAGGCCGTCGATGTACTCCTTGCCGCGGTCGTCGTAGATCTTGTAGCCCTCGCCGCGCGTGATGATCGGCCAGGACCCGCCGCTGCCGCCGGCCTCCTTGGGCTCGAAGACGGAGTGGCGGGTGAAGTGGCCCCAGAGGTGGTCGCGCGCAGCCTCGGCGTAGGAGGTGCCCAGCGGCGTCGTGGCGTCGCTGGCGGGTTCGTGGACGGTGGACGGCTCGGTGGTCATCGGGTTCCCCAGTTGTAGTGCTGCTTGTTGAGTTTGAGGTAGACGAAGGTCTCCGTGGATCGGACACCCGGCATGGTGCGGACCCGGCGGGTGAGCAGCTCCAGGAGCTGCTGGTCGTCCTCGCACACGACTTCTGCGAGGAGGTCGAAGCTGCCGGCGGTGGTGACGACGTAGTCGACCTCCGGCAGCGCGCTGAGCGCGTCGCCGACGGCCTCGACGTCGCCGTCGACCCGGATGCCGAGCATGGCCTGCCGGGTGAACCCCACCTGGAGCGGGTCGGTGACCGCGACGATCTGCATGACGCCGGCGTCGAGCAGGCGCTGCACCCGCTGCCGCACCGCGGCCTCGGAGAGCCCGACCTGCTTGGCGATGGTGGCGTAGGCCTGGCGGCCATCCTCCTGGAGGTGCTCGATGATGGCCTTGGAGACGTCGTCGAGCACGGGTGCGACGGGACGGTGCCCGTTGCGCCGATGTGCTGCAGAGTCGCTCACGACGCCGATAGTGCCGCGTTATCCGTCGCTTGGCAAGCCTCCTGCCCACGAAATCCGTGGAGCACGCGCCGATTGGGCGTGAAATCCGCAGTAGAACGGCGTGTCGGGCATCCGGATCGGCCCCGCGGCACGGATTTAGTGGTCGTCAAGGGTCTCAGGATGCTGATTCGCGCGGATTTCTGCTCGAAGGCTATTGATTTCAGCGCCTCGATGGCTACAGTCTGTGACACGGAATCCGCACCGAGCCCCACGGGAGTGTTCGTGACCGCCAGCCCCCGCGCCCTGCGCAACTTCGTCGACGGTGAGTACGTCGACGCCGCCACCGACGCGACCAGCGAGGTCGTCAACCCCTCGACCGGCAAGGTCGTGGCCACGGCTCCCGTCTCCAGCGGCAAGGACGTCGACCGCGCCTACGCCGCGGCGGCGAAGGCCTTCGAGCAGTGGGGGCAGACGACCCCGAGCGAGCGGCAGCAGGCCCTCCTGAAGTTCGCGGACGCCGTCGAGAGCCGTGCCGACGAGTTCGTCCGGCTCGAGGGCGAGGACACCGGCAAGCCGCACGCGCTGACGGCGAGCGAGGAGATCCCGCCGATGGTGGACCAGCTCCGGTTCTTCGCGGGCGCCGCACGCGTGCTCGAGGGCCGGGCAGCGGCGGAGTACATGCCGGGCCACACGAGCTGGGTCCGTCGCGAGCCGATCGGCGTCGTCGGCCAGGTCACGCCGTGGAACTACCCCATGATGATGGCGGTCTGGAAGATCGGGCCGGCCCTCGCGGCCGGGAACACCGTGGTGCTCAAGCCCGCGGACACGACGCCCGAGACCACGCTCCTGCTCGCCGAGATCGCCTCGGAGTTCCTCCCGGCCGGCACCTTCAACGTCGTCACCGGTGACCGCGACACCGGCCGCGCCCTGGTCGAGCACCCGACCCCCGCGCTCGTGGCCATCACCGGTTCCGTGCGCGCCGGCATGCAGGTCGCGGAGAGCGCGAGCCGCGACCTCAAGCGCGTCCACCTCGAGCTCGGCGGGAAGGCGCCGGTCGTCGTCTTCGACGACGCCGACGTCGAGGCGGCGGTGGAGGGCATCGCCGTGGGTGGCTACTTCAACGCCGGGCAGGACTGCACGGCGGCCACCCGCGTCCTCGCCGCGCCCCGCATCCACGACGACTTCGTGGCCGCCCTGGCCGACTACGCCAAGGGCTCGGCCAAGGTCGGCATGCCCGACGACGAGGACGCGCTCTTCGGCCCGGTCAACAGCGCCACGCAGCTCGATCGGGTGCAGGGCTTCCTCGACCGGCTCCCCGACCACGCGAGCGTGGCGGCCGGCGGGCACCGCGCGTCCGGCCTCGGCGACGGCTTCTTCCTCGAGCCCACCGTCCTGTCCGGGCTCAACCAGGACGACGAGGCCGTCCAGAACGAGATCTTCGGCCCGGTCATCACCGTCCAGCGGTTCACCGACGAGGACGAGGCGGTCCGCTGGGCCAACGGCGTCGACTACGGCCTGGCGTCGAGCGTGTGGACCAAGGACTTCGGGCGCGCGATGCGCATGAGCAAGCGCCTGGACTTCGGGTGCGTCTGGATCAACACCCACATCCCGATCGTCGCGGAGATGCCGCACGGCGGCTTCAAGAAGTCCGGCTACGGCAAGGACCTGTCGATGTACGGCTTCGAGGACTACACCCGCATCAAGCACGTCATGGCCAACATCGAGAGCTGAACCCCCTCCGGGGCGGCCACCCCGGGGACCCGACGTACCATCCCACCCACCGTCCGGCAGACCGGCGTGTCCCGCGCCGTACCCAGGGAGAGCCCATGAACGACCAGATCCCCCCCACCCTCACCGCCGCCCTCGCCCGCGGGCTGGTCTCGCGCCGGACCCTCATGATGGGCGCGGTCGGCATGACGGGCGTCGCAGCCCTCTCGGCGTGCGGCTCCAAGGGCCGCAGCCCGAGCGCCACCGGCAGCGCGGCGCCGACGGCGAAGGCCGCCGACGACATGTCCGCCAGCGAGAAGGTCATCAACTGGTCGAACTGGCCCGAGTACATCGACGTCGACGACAAGACGCAGAAGCACCCCACGCTCGACGCCTTCACCTCGAAGACCGGCATCAAGGTCAACTACACCGAGGACTACAACGACAACGACGAGTTCTACGCCAAGGTGCGCCCGCTGCTCGCCGCGGGCAACGACACCGGCCGCGACGTGTGGTGCAGCACCGACTGGATGGTCGCCCGGCTGATCCGCCAGGGCTACGTGCAGAAGCTCGACCTCTCCAACATCCCCAACGCCGGCAACGTCGAGGACTCGCTCAAGAACGTCGAGTTCGACCCGGGGCGCCTCTACTCCCTGCCGTGGCAGAGCGGGTTCGCGGGCATCGCCTACAACCCGAAGTCCACCGGCGGCAAGAAGGTCGAGTCCGTCGACCAGCTCCTCACCGACCCCTCCCTGAAGGGGAAGGTCACGCTGCTCACCGAGATGCGCGACACCGTGGGGCTCGTCCTGCTTGCCATGGGCAAGAAGATCGAGAGCTTCACCGACGCCGACTTCAACGCGGCGATGGACGAGCTCAAGAAGGCCAAGGACGCCGGCCAGATCAAGGGCTTCACCGGCAACGAGTACACCAAGCCGCTGGCGTCCGGCGACACCGCCGCCTGCTTCGCGTGGACCGGTGACGTGGTCCAGCTCCAGGCCGACAACCCCAACCTCGGCTACACGCTGCCGACGACCGGCTGCACGCTGTGGTCGGACAACTTCGTCATCCCCGCCCTCGCCCGGCACAAGAAGAACGCCGAGATGCTCATCAACTACTACTACGACCCGGAGGTCATGGCCCAGGTAGTCGACTACGTCAACTACATCTCGCCGGTGAAGGGCACCAAGGCGATCCTGACGAAGACCGACCCCGCCGTCGCGAAGAACCCGCTCATCCTCCCCGACGCCGCCACGCTGCAGAAGGCCCACGTCTTCCGCGGCCTGTCGGCCGACGAGGAGACCCGGTACAACGCGGCGTTCGCCGAGCTCACGGCGAGCTGACGTGGCTGGCCACGAGTCCGGCGACCTCCGCCTCGCCGGTATCAGCAAGCAGTTCGAGGCCTTCACGGCGGTGCACCCGCTCGACCTCACCGTCCCCGCCGGCAGCTTCTTCGCGCTGCTCGGTCCCTCCGGCTGCGGCAAGACGACCACGCTCCGCATGGTCGCCGGCCTCGAGGAGCCGACCGGCGGTCGGATCCTCATCGGTGACAAGGACATCACCGACACCAGGGCCTACCAGCGCAACGTCAACACCGTGTTCCAGTCCTACGCCCTGTTCCCCCACATGAGCGTCGTCGACAACGTCTCCTTCGGGCTGAAGCGCCGTGGCGACAAGAACGCCGACCGCAAGGCGAAGGAGGCCCTCGAGCTCGTCCAGCTCGGAGAGGTCGCGCGCAAGAGGCCGAGCCAGCTCTCGGGCGGCATGCAGCAGCGCGTCGCCCTCGCCAGGGCGATCGTCAACCGTCCCGACGTGCTCCTCCTCGACGAGCCGCTCGGCGCGCTCGACCTCAAGCTGCGCCGCCAGATGCAGATCGAGCTCAAGCGCATCCAGTCGGAGGTCGGCCTGACCTTCATCCACGTCACCCACGACCAGGAGGAGGCCATGACCATGGCCGACACCATCGCGGTGATGAACAGCGGTCGCGTGGAGCAGCTCGGCGACCCGGCGACGCTCTACGAGCACCCGCGCTCGACCTTCGTCGCCAACTTCCTCGGCCAGTCCAACCTGCTGCGCGCCACCGTGGACCGTGGTGAGGGCAACGGCGTGGTCGAGGTGACCAGCCACGGCCACCGCCTCGAGGTCCGGCGCGACCACGTGCCGGCCGGTGTGCGCGACATCTGGCTCGGGGTCCGCCCCGAGAAGCTGCGGCTCGGCGACTCCGGCGGCCCCAACCGGCTGAGCGGCCAGGTCACCGACGTGTCCTTCACCGGGGTGGCGACGCAGTACCTCGTCCGTATGCCGTGGGGCCGCGAGCTCGTGGTCGTGCAGCAGAACGACGGGTCCGGTCGCGCCAGGGCGGGGGAGACGGTGACGATCTCCTGGGCCGCGGAGCACGGCTTCGCCCTCGACGCCTCGCAGGACGCCGACGCCGGCGCGCAGCTCGAGGACGACCATGGCTAGCGTCCACGCGCCCCAGGTCGAGCCCCAGGCGCCGGCGCTGTCCACGGGCAGCGCCACCACGCCGGCGCGCAGGCGCCGCAACGTCGTTCCCTACGTCCTCCTCCTTCCGGGCATGCTCTGGCTCGTCGTGTTCTTCGTCGTGCCGATGATCACGCTCGCCTCGCAGTCGCTGCAGGAGGGGTCGGTCGACCAGGGCTACGTCTTCACCGGCAACGTCGGCGTCTACGGCGAGGCGCTCTCGCAGTACTGGGAGCAGCTGGTCCGCTCCATCGGCTACGCCGCCAGCGCGACGGTCCTCGCCCTCCTCTTCGGCTACCCCCTGGCGTACTTCATCGCCCAGAAGGCCGGCCGCTGGAAGAACATCCTGCTCGTGCTCGTCATCGCGCCCTTCTTCACGAGCTTCCTCATCCGCACCCTCGCCAGGCAGACGATCCTCTCCGACGGCGGCTGGGTCGCGACGGCGGCCAAGACGACCCACGTCACCGACCTGCTCCAGCTCCTGCGCCTCACCGAGAACGACCGCCTCATGGCGAGCAAGTTCGCGGTGATCTGCGGGCTGACCTACAACTTCCTGCCCTTCATGATCCTGCCGCTCTACGCCTCGCTCGAGCGCCTCGACGGCCGGCTGGTCGAGGCGGCGGGCGACCTCTACGCCTCGCCGCGGGAGGCCTTCCGCCACGTCACCTGGCCGCTCTCGCTACCCGGGGTCGTGGCCGGCACCCTGCTGACGTTCATCCCCGCAGCCGGCGACTTCATCAACTCCAAGCTGCTCGGCAACACCAACACCGTGATGATCGGCCAGGTCATCGACGCCCAGTTCCTCCGGGTGCTGAACTACCCGCTGGCCGCCGCCCTGTCGTTCGTCCTGCTCGTCCTCATCGTCACCCTCGTGGCGGTCTACGTCAGGCGCGCAGGCACCGAGGAGCTGGTCTGAGATGCGCTGGATCCGCAAGCACCTGCTGGCCTTCGCGGCCCTTGCCGTGCTGGTCTACATGCTCGTCCCCAACGTCGTCGTGGCGCTCTTCTCGTTCAACAAGCCCAGCGGCCGCTACAACTACGAGTGGACGAAGTTCTCCACGGACGCCTGGCAGCACCCGTGCGGCACCCCGGGCATCTGCGACTCGCTCGGCCTCAGCCTCAAGATCGGCATCACGGCCTCGGTGGTGGCGACGATCCTCGGGACCATGGTGGCGTTCGCCCTGGGGCGCCACCGCTTCCGTGGCCGGGCCTCGACCAACCTGCTCATCTTCATGCCGATGGCCACGCCCGAGGTCGTCATGGGCTCCAGCCTGCTGACGCTCTTCGTGATGATGGGCGTGCCCTCCGGCAGCGGCGCGATCCTCATCGCGCACATCATGTTCTGCCTGTCGTTCGTCGTCGTCGCGGTCAAGGCGCGCGTCGCGGCCCTCGACCCCAGGCTGGAGGAGGCGGCGGCCGACCTCGGGGCCACCCCGGTGCAGACCTTCCTGCGGGTGACCCTGCCGCTGACCGCCCCCGGCATCGCGGCCGGCGCGCTGCTCGCCTTCTCGCTGAGCTTCGACGACTACATCATCACCAACTTCAACGCGAGCCCCAGCTCGATCACGTTCCCGATGTACGTCTGGGGTGCCTCGACGCGTGGCACGCCGGTGCAGATCAACGTCATCGGGACGATCATGTTCCTCGTCGCACTCGTGGTCGTCATCGGCGGCCAGCTGCTGGGCAGCCGGCGCCAGCGGGCCGCGGCCTAGGATCCATGACATGACGCGGTACGGCGCCCAGTACGGGCCCGACATCACCTTCCTGGGCGTGCCCGCGTGCGACCTCGACGACGAGGGCACGTATGCCGGTGCCGACGTCGTCGTGCTCGGTGCACCGTTCGACGGGGGCACCTCCCACCGCCCGGGGACGCGGTTCGGCCCACAGGCGATCCGCATGACGGACTACCTGCCGCACGACGGCTCCCGGCCCTCGCTGGCGCTTCGCACCGACGGCCTGGTCGACCTGCGGGTGGTCGACGCCGGCGACGTCGAGATGTACTCCGGCGACATCGAGGTCGCGCTGCCGGCGCTCGAGGCCGCGGTCGAGAAGGTGGCGCGGGCGGGCGCCATCCCGGTCGTGCTCGGCGGCGACCACTCCATCGCCTACCCCGACGCCAAGGGCGTGGCCAACGTGCTCGGGCACGGCCGGGTGTCGATGATCCACTTCGACGCCCACGCCGACACCGGTGACATCGAGTTCGGCTCGCTGTGGGGACACGGCCAGCCGATGCGCCGCCTCATCGAGTCGGGCGCCCTGCGCGGCGACCGGTTCCTCCAGGTGGGGCTGCGCGGCTACTGGCCGCCGCCCGAGACCCTCGACTGGATGGCCGGGCAGCGCATGCGCTCCTTCGAGATGACCGAGGTCGTGCACCGCGGCCTGCAGGAGTGCCTCACCGAGGCCTTCGCCATCGCCACCGACGAGTGCGACGGCGTGTTCCTCTCGGTCGACATCGACGTCTGCGACCCGGGCCACGCACCGGGCACGGGCACCCCGGAGCCCGGCGGGCTCTCCGCCCGTGAGCTGCTCGACTCCGTGCGCAGGATCTGCCTCGAGCTGCCGGTGGTCGGCATCGACGTGGTGGAGGTGAGCCCGCCCTACGACCACGCCGACATCACGGCGGCGCTGGCCAACCGCGTGGTGCTCGAAGGACTGTCCGCGATCGCGCGCAAGCGGCGTGACGAGCGCGAGGGGACCCGCTGGGACCCGGCGCAGCCCCTGCTCGCCGGGCGCGTCCCCGAGCCCACCGAGCCGTTCGGTGGGCACCACCACAGCACGGGGCTGGCGCACGACGCCCGCCAGCCGGCACCCGGAGCCGGCCACCACGCCGCGGCCCCGCCGGCACCCGACGCCGGGGGCACGATTCACGGCGCCGGCCACCCGGCATACGAGACCGGTCACCCGGCACCCGGCGCCGGTCACCCAACGCACGACCCCAGCGAGGAGAGGAACTGATGGCCATCTCGCAGAAGGCCCTGGTCGAGTCCGTCCCGACCGGCCTGTTCATCGGCGGCGCCTGGAGGGACAGCTCGGACGGCGCCACGCTCCCGGTCGAGGACCCCTCGAGCGGTGCCACCCTCGCCCGCGTCGCGGACGCCACGGTCGAGGACGGACGCGCCGCCCTCGACGCCGCCGTCGCGGCGCAGGCCGGCTGGGCTCGAACGGCGCCGCGCGACCGGGGGGAGATCCTCCGGACCGCCTTCGAGCGGCTCACGGAGCGCGCCGAGGAATTCGCCACGCTCATGACCCTGGAGATGGGCAAGACGCTCGCCGAGTCCCGGGGCGAGGTGGCCTACGGCGCCGAGTTCTTCCGGTGGTTCTCCGAGGAGTCGGTGAGGATCCACGGCCGCTACTCGATGGCGCCCAACGGCGCGACGCGGCTGCTGACCCTCAAGGCCCCGGTCGGCCCGACGCTGATGATCACCCCGTGGAACTTCCCGCTCGCCATGGGGACGCGCAAGATCGGCCCGGCCGTGGCTGCCGGCTGCACCATGGTCGTCAAGCCGGCGAGCCAGACGCCCCTGACGATGCTCGCCCTCGCGGACCTGCTGCGGGAGTGCGGGCTGCCGGACGGCGTGCTCAACGTCGTGACGACCTCGCGCACCGGCGAGGTCATGGAGCCCATCATCCGCGACCCCCGGCTGCGCAAGCTGACCTTCACCGGGTCCACGGGCGTGGGGCGGCGACTGGTGGAGCAGTCCTCCGAGCAGCTGCTGCGGGTCTCCATGGAGCTCGGCGGCAACGCACCGTTCATCGTCTTCGAGGACGCCGACCTCGAGCGTGCCGTCGAGGGCGCGATGCTCGCGAAGATGCGCAACATCGGGGAGGCCTGCACCGCGGCCAACCGGTTCTACGTGCACGAGGAGGTGGCGGAGGAGTTCGGGCGCCTGTTCGCGAAGCGGATGGCGGGCCTCACGCTGGGCAAGGGCACCAAGAAGGGCGTCGACGTCGGCCCGCTCATCGACGCCAAGGCGCGCGACGGCGTGGCCGAGCTCGTCGAGGACGCGCGGTCACGCGGCGCGACCGTCCTGACCGGCGGTGCCCCGGCGCCCGGCCGCGGCTACTTCTTCGAACCGACGGTCATCACCGACGTCTCCCCGGACGCGCGAATGATGCGCGAGGAGATCTTCGGGCCGGTCGCGCCGATCTGCACCTTCCGTACCGAGGAGGAGGCGCTCGCCCAGGCCAACAGCACCGAGTACGGCCTCGCGTCCTACGTCTTCACCCGTGACCTCTCGCGCGTGATCCGCATCAGCGAGGGCCTCGAGTTCGGCATGATCGGCATCAACCAGGGCATCATCTCCAACCCGGCCGCGCCTTTCGGCGGGGTCAAGGCCAGCGGTTTCGGCCGCGAGGGCGGCTTCGAGGGGATCGAGGAGTACCTCGAGACCCGCTACGTCGGCATCGCTCCGTGACGACGACGCGCTGAGCCGGCCCGGGGGCCCCGCGGGACGAACGGTCCCGGTTCGCCCTCGTCCGTTGGGACAGATGTCGGCGGCGGCCGCAGCGCGCGGGAGGCCGTCGGTGGTCGAATGGCGCCCATGACAGAGAGCCTGATCGATCAGGGGCGCGTCGATGGGGCGCAGGCGCCCCTCGACGAGGCCCCGCGTGGTGGCACGACGGGAGGCGCAGCCGGCGGATCGGACCCCAGGCTGCAGTCGCTCGCCGGCGTCCTCGAGGCGACCAACGCGCAGGTGCGGGCCGGGCACAGCGCCGGCGCGCGGCTGTGGCCCACCGGTTTCGGGGTCCTCGACTCGGCGCTCGGCGGTGGGGTGCGCTCCGGAGAGCTGGTCCTGCTGGCCGGGCCGCAGGGCCTGGGCAAGACGACCATGGGCCTGCAGATGCTGCGCAACGCCGTCACGAGCGGTGACCGCTCGGCGATCTTCTTCTCCTTCGAGCACACTGCCCAGTCGGTCCTCGAGCGGCTCATCGCCATCGAGGCCGCGGAGGGCGCCCAGGCAAGGGCCCTGGCCGGCGACCTCGAGGACGACCCGATCAGCCTCACCACCGTGCGCAGCCTCTTCGAGGCGCGGCACAGCGCGGCGAACACCCTCGAGGAGCGGTTCGCCGGCGTGCCCGGCGGCCGGGAGGCCGTCCGCTCCCTCGACCGCTACGCCGACCGGCTCCACCTCCACGCCTCGAGCGGCGCCCACACCGACGTCGCGGCCATCCGCCAGGCCGTCGAGCAGGTCACGGCCGACGGCGGGCCGCCGCCCTTCGTCCTCGTCGACTACCTCCAGAAGGTCCCCGCACCCACGGTCCTCCTCGGCGAGGAGGAGCGGATCACCGCGGTGGTGGAGGGGCTGAAGGACATCGCGCTCAGCCTCAAGGTGCCCGTCGTCGCCATCACGGCCGCCGAGAAGAGCAGCCTCAAGGCCGGCACCCGCATGCGCACGCACCACCTGCGCGGCTCGTCGGCGCTCGCGTACGAGGCCGACGTCATCCTCGTGCTCAACGACAAGTACTCCGTCGTCGCCCGGCACCACCTCGTCTACCACCTCGAGCAGGCGGAGCGGTTCCGGCAGTGGGTCGTGCTCACGATCGAGAAGAACCGCAACGGCGTCGACCAGGTCGACCTCGAGTTCCTCAAGCGGTTCGAGCAGGGCAGGTTCGAGCGGACGGGGCGGATCGTCTCGGAGCAGCTGCTCGAGGAGCGCATCTTCACCGAGTAGCGCGGCTACGGTGTCGGCATGCCGAGGATCCCGCGCACCGGCCGCGCCGCCCTGGCGCTGCTCGCCTGCGTCGCCGTCGTCGGCGTGTGGTGGTGGGCCAGCGCCGGCGGCCCCGCGGGGTCCAGCCACACGTCGCCCAGCGCGACGGCCGGCCCGCGGCAGGGCGCCGGTGGCGCCGATGGCGCCGGTGGCGCCACCGTGCGCCCCGCCCCGACGACCGGCATCGCGGCGCGGGTCCAGACGCAGCAGCCGGACCGCACGGTGGGTGCGCTCGTCCTGGAGTCCGCCCTTCCGCCCGGGGCCCGCCACACGATCGAGCTCATCCACCGCGGCGGGCCCTTTCCCTACAGCCGCGACGGTGTCGTCTTCGGCAACCGCGAGGGTCTGCTGCCGAGCCAGCCGAGCGGCTACTACCGCGAGTACACCGTGACGACACCGGGGCAGCCGGACCGCGGGGCCCGGCGGATCATCACGGGCCGGGAGGGCGCGATGTACTACACCGACGACCACTACGCGTCGTTCCGCCTCGTCGTGGAGGGCCGGTGACCCGGGACCGCGGGCCGGGCGCGCGCCCCGCGCCGCGGATCCGCGACGCCCGGCCCGACGAGACGGCCGCCGCCGTCGTCGCCCGGGCCGAGGGTGAGGGCCGCGACGTCCACGTCGTGCCCGGCGGGAGCACCCGCCGGGAGACGCTCGACCTCTTCGCGCAGTCCCTCGGGCTGCCCGACTGGTTCGGCCACAACCTCGACGCCCTCGCCGACTGCCTCCACGAGCTCGCCCTCGAGGCGTCGGAGCCGGTCGAGCTCGTCTGGGACGGCGTGGCAGCCCTCGAGGCGTCCGACGCGGCGACGTATGCCGGCGTGCGCTCCGTCCTCGCGGAGGTCGCCGAGGAGCACGAGGACTTCCACGTCACCGTCGTGCACCGGTAGCCACCGCCTGCGCGTCCGGGCCCGTGGACGGAGGTGGATGTGGTTGAGTTCCATGGTGATTCCCACCAGCGAGCACCAGACCACCGACGGGCGCTCCACCGCCGAGATGCTCGCCGCTGCGTCCTCCACGCCGCTGTGGTGGGACGACGACGCCCGGCCCGACGAGCGGCCGGCGCTGGAGGCGAGCACCGACGTCGACCTCGTCGTCGTGGGGGGCGGGTTCAGCGGGCTGTGGGCCGCGCTGCTCGCGCTGGAGGAGGAGCCGAGCCGTGACGTCCTGGTCCTCGAGGGCAGGCGGGTGGGCTGGGCGGCGAGCGGGCGCAACGGCGGCTTCTGCGCGGCGAGCCTCACCCACGGGCTCGGCAACGGGTTCGCGCGGTGGCCTGACGAGATGCCGACCCTCGAGAGACTCGGCGCCCTGAACCTCGACGCCATCGAGGCGACCGTCGACGAGCACGGCATCGACTGCGGCTTCGAGCGCAGCGGCGAGCTCGACGTGGCCGTCGCCCCCTGGCAGGTCGACGGCCTCCACGAGCTCGCCGAGCTCCGCCGCCGCCTCGGCGGGGAGTGCGAGGTGCTCGGGGCCGCCGAGACCCGGTCCCTCGTGGACTCGCCGACCTACGTGGGCGGGCTGCTCGACCCGACCGGCGTCGCGATGGTGGACCCGGCCCGCCTCGCCTGGGGCCTGGCGCGGGCCGCCGAGGACGCCGGCGCCCGGGTCCACGAGAGCTCGCGCGTGGACGGGCTGCGCGACCGCGGCGACCATGTCGAGCTGGCGGTGGGCCACCACAGGGTGCGGGCACGTCAGGTCGTCCTCGCCACCAACGTGTTCCCGTCGCCCCTGCGGCGGCTGCGGCCCTTCGTCGTCCCGGTGTGGGACCACGTCATCGCCACCGAGCCGCTCACGCCGGTGCAGCGCGCCGCGCTCGGCTGGCACGGCCGGCAGGGCGTGGGGGACAGCGGCAACCAGTTCCACTACTACCGCCTGACCCGGGACGACCGGGTCGTCTTCGGCGGCTACGACGCGCTCTACTACTACGGCTCCGACCTCTCGCCCAGGCGCAGCCGTCGCGCCGACACCGAGGCCATGCTCTACCGCCACCTGCTCGAGACGTTCCCAGCGCTCGAGGGCATCCGCGTCACCCATGCCTGGGCCGGCGCCATCGACACCTCCACCCGCTTCAGCCCCTCGTGGCACCGCGCCTGCGGCGGGAGGGTTGCCGCGGTCCTGGGCTACACCGGCCTCGGTGTCGGCTCCTCGCGCTTCGGGGCCCAGGTCTGCCTCGACCTGCTCGCCGGGCGTGACAGCGAGCGCACGCGGCTCACCATGGTGCGCCGCCCGTCGATGCCCTGGCCGCCGGAGCCGGTGCGCTGGGCCGGCATCGAGCTCACCCGCCGCAGCATCGCGCGGGCCGACGAGGCGGACGGGCGCCGCAACCTCTGGCTGCGCACCCTCGACCGGCTCGGTCTCGGCTTCGACAGCTGACGGCGCGAGCCGCCGATGGGGGACAATGAGGCGGTGACACCTCCACGCAGCGTCGCCCTGCTCGGCTCGACGGGCTCCATCGGGACGCAGGCCGTGGACGTCGTCACCCGCAACCCCGACCGCTTCCGCGTCGTCGCGCTGAGCGCCGGCCGCAACGTCGACCTCGTCGCCCGGCAGGCGGTCGACCTGGGGGTCGACCTCGTCGCGGTCGCCGGAGCCACCCACGAGCAGGTCACCGAGGCGATCGACGCGTATGCCGGTCGGGCCGGCCGGGTGCGGTACCGCCCCGAGGTGGTGGTGGGCGACGACGCGGCCGTGACCGCGGCGCGCTGCGGCGCCGACGTGGTGCTCAACGGGGTGACGGGGTCGATCGGGCTGCGCCCGACCCTCGCGGCGCTCGAGGCCGGCTCCGTGCTCGCGCTGGCCAACAAGGAGTCGCTCATCGTGGGCGGCCCGCTCGTCAAGGCGCTCGCCTCACCCGGGCAGATCGTGCCGGTCGACTCCGAGCACAGCGCGCTCGCCCAGTGCCTGCGCGGCGGTCGGGCGCAGGAGGTGGAGCGCCTCGTCGTCACCGCCAGCGGAGGGCCGTTCCGCGGGCTCAGCCGCGAGCAGATGCGCGACGTCACGCCGGCGCAGGCGCTGAAGCACCCCACATGGGCCATGGGGCGGGTCGTGACGACGAACTCCGCGACCCTCGTCAACAAGGGCCTCGAGGTGGTCGTGGCCCACCTGCTCTTCGACATCCCGTTCGCCCGCATCGAGGGCGTCGTCCACCCGCAGGCGGTCGGGCACTCGATGGTGCAGTTCACCGACGGCTCGACCCTCGCGCAGGCCTCCCCGCCGGACATGCGCCTGCCCATCTCGCTCGGCCTCGGCTGGCCCGACCGCGTGCCAGGCGCCTCGCCGCCGTGCGACTGGTCACGGGCCCAGTCCTGGGAGCTCCTCCCCCTCGACGACGAGGCGTTCCCGGCGATCCGCCTCGCCCGCCGGGTGGGTGAGGCCGGCGGCACCTACCCCGCCGTCTACAACGCCGCCAACGAGGTCGGTGTCGACGCCTTCCACGCCGGGCAGATCGGCTTCCTCGACATCGTCGACACGGTGGCCAGGGTGGTCGAGGAGCACGACGGGAGTGATTCCGCCGGGCTGGGCGTTGAGGACGTCATGCGGGCCGACGCCTGGGCCCGCGCCCGCGCACGGAAGGTTCTCGGAGTGGACGACGCCGCAGTGGAGCACGAGGCCGGTGGCGCCCGGTGATGTACCTCCTCGGCGTCCTCGCCGTCGCCCTCGGCATCGGTGTGTCCATCGGGCTCCACGAGATCGGACACCTCGTCCCCGCCAAGAGGTTCGGCGTCAAGGTGACCCAGTACATGGTCGGCTTCGGTCCGACCATCTGGTCGAGGCGGCGCGGCGAGACGGAGTACGGCGTCAAGGCGATCCCGCTGGGCGGCTACATCCGCATGATCGGGATGTTCCCGCCGCGCCCCGGTGACGACCCGGGCAAGCTCAGGGTCTCGAGCACCGGGCGGTTCTCCCAGCTCATGGACGAGGCGCGCCAGGCCAGCCTCGAGGAGGTCCGGCCCGGCGACGAGGACCGGGTGTTCTACAAGCTCTCGGTGCCGCGGAAGGTCACCGTGATGCTCGGCGGCCCGGTGATGAACCTGCTCATCGCCGTCGTCCTGCTCACCGGTGTCGTCACCCTCTACGGCACACCGGTCGCCCAGCAGGGCGCCGTCGTCGCGTCGGTGAGCCAGTGCGTCGTGCCGGCGAGCCAGGCCGCCGGCAAGCAGGCCTGCGACGCCACGGACCCCAGGACACCGGCATACGAGGCAGGGCTGCGCCCCGGCGACGAGATCGTCTCCGTCGACGGGCACGCGATGAAGAGCAACGCCGACGTCGGTGAGGCGATCCGGCCCCGGGCCGGGCAGGCGACCACGATGGTGATCCGTCGAGACGGCCGTGAGCAGACGCTCACCCTCACGCCGGTGCGCAACCTGCTCCCGAAGCTCGACGCCGACGGCGTGCCGGTGACCGGCTCCGACGGCCGGACCGCCATGGTGGAGTCCGGCTTCATCGGCATCTCGTCGGCGACGCCGGTGACGCTGGAGCGCCAGCCGGTCACCGCGGTGCCCGCCGTGGTCGGCAAGGGCCTCGAGGCGACCGCTGCCGTTGTCCTCCGGGTGCCGCAGAAGATGGTCGGGATCGCGCAGGCCGCCTTCGGCAGCGGGGAGCGCGACCCCAACGGCCCCGTCTCCGTCGTCGGCGTGGGCCGGATCGCCGGCGAGGTGACCTCGGGCCAGGTGCAGGGGTTCGGCGACACGCCGGGGTCGCTGCTCGCGTTCCTCGCCAGCCTCATGGCGTCGCTCAACCTCGCGCTGTTCGTCTTCAACCTCGTGCCGCTGCTGCCGCTCGACGGTGGCCACGTGGCGGGGGCGCTGTGGGAGGGCGTCAAGCGCTTGCGGGCACGCCTGCTGCACCGGCCCGACCCCGGCTTCGTCGACGTCGCCAAGGCGCTGCCGATCGCCTACGCCATGTCGAGCGTGCTCATCGTCATGTCGGCCCTGCTCATCTACGCCGACATCGTCAAGCCGATCCGCATCGGCGGCTGAGCAGGCGGCTGCCCGGACGAGCCGAGCAGGCGGCCGTGCGGCGAGCCGAGTGCGCGGCTGCCGGGACGAGCCGAGCGGACGGCTGTGCGGCGAGCGACGTCCCGGCGCATTCGTTGCGTCTCGAAGCGTGAGCGATACTTGGGGCATGAGCGTCTCCCTCGGCATGCCCTCCGCCCCGGCCCCCGTGCTGGCTCCCCGCCGCGCGTCGCGCAAGATCCAGGTGGGCAAGGTCGCGGTCGGTGGAGACGCGCCGATCTCCGTGCAGTCGATGTGCACGACGCCGACGACCGACGTCAACGCCACCCTCCAGCAGATCGCCGAGCTGACCGCGACGGGCTGTGACATCGTGCGGGTCGCCTGCCCCAGCCAGGACGACGCCGACGCCCTCCCCGAGATCGCCAGGCACAGCCAGATCCCGGTCATCGCCGACATCCACTTCCAGCCGAAGTACGTCTTCGCCGCCATCGACGCCGGGTGCGCGGCCGTGCGCGTCAACCCGGGGAACATCCGCAAGTTCGACGACCAGGTGAAGGAGATCGCCCAGGCCGCCAAGGACGCCGGCGTCTCGATCCGCATCGGGGTCAACGCCGGGTCGCTCGACAAGCGCATCCTCGAGAAGTACGGCAAGCCCACGGCCGAGGCGCTCGTCGAGTCGGCCGTGTGGGAGGCGAGCCTCTTCGAGGAGCACGACTTCCACGAGTTCAAGATCTCGGTGAAGCACAACGACCCGGTGGTCATGGTGCGGGCCTACGAGCTGCTCGCGGAGCGAGGCGACTGGCCGCTCCACCTCGGGGTCACCGAGGCCGGCCCGGCGTTCCAGGGCACCATCAAGTCGTCGGTGGCCTTCGGGGCGCTGCTGTCCAAGGGCATCGGCGACACGATCCGCGTCTCGCTGTCCGCTCCTCCGGTGGAGGAGGTCAAGGTCGGCAGCCAGATCCTGCAGTCCCTCAACCTTCGCCCCCGTAAGCTCGAGATCGTGTCCTGCCCGTCGTGCGGCAGGGCGCAGGTCGACGTCTACACCCTCGCCGACCAGGTGACGGCCGGCCTCGAGGGGCTCACCGTGCCGCTGCGCGTGGCCGTCATGGGCTGCGTCGTCAACGGCCCCGGCGAGGCGCGGGAGGCCGACCTCGGCGTGGCGTCCGGCAACGGCAAGGGCCAGATCTTCGTCAAGGGCGAGGTCATCAAGACGGTGCCCGAGAGCGCCATCGTCGAGACGCTCATCGAGGAGGCGATGCGCATCGCCGACGAGATTGGCGCGCCGGTCGACGAGACCGCGGCGGGGGCGCCGACGGTGACCGTGGGCTGACTCGCGCCCCACTCGGCGCTCCGGGCGCACGTGCGTCCGCGCACGGTGAGCTCCTGCCCTCGTGCGCTGCGGCGCGCGGCGAGCTCTGGGACGCGGTGAGCTGCGGTGCGCGGGTGCGGCCACGGCATACGGTCTCCTAGGTCCCGGGCACTCTGTCTGCGCGGAGCCGCGGCCCTCCCCAGGACCGGCGGAACCCGGCCAGCGGGCTGACGCGCTGCCGGGCGCGTCATCCACGGCTTCGAGGCGCCGGTCCACCGGATGACGGGCCATCAGCCTCGGGACGCCCTACGCTGAGCGTGTGCTGCGCACCAGGACGCCGGTCAGCGCGCTCTCGTCCGCGGACCGGGACGAGGCGCTCGAGCTGTGCGCTCGCGACCTCGCCGCCAACGTCTTCGTCGCGGCGCGCATCCTCGAGGGCGTCATGCTCAGCCAGCCGGGGTCGCTGCTCGGCTACCGCGAGGGCGGGCGCCTGGAGGCGTTGTGCTGGTCGAGCGCCAACCTGGTGCCGGTGGAGGCGGGGGAGGAGGCCCTCGGCGCGTTCGCCGACCGCGTCCGCAAGTGGCGCCGCAACTGCGCGTCGATCCTCGGCCCGGCCGAGCAGGTGGGGGAGCTGTGGAGGCTCCTCGCGCCGGCGTGGGGGCCGGCACGATCGGTGCGACCGCACCAGCCCCTCATGAGCACCATGGAGAGACCCTCCGCTCTGGGCGTCGAGCTCGATCCTCGGGTCCGGCGCGCCCGACCGGACGAGGTGGACATCGTCATGCCGGCGGCGGCCCACATGTTCGCCGGAGAGATCGGCTACCGGCCCTACACGGGCAGCGGTCACGCCTACCGGGGCGCGCTGCTCGCCCTCATCGAGCGCGGCCACACCTACGTGATCGTCGAGGACGACGAGGTGGTCTTCAAGGCCGACGTCGGCTCGGTGGCGCTGGGCTGTGCGCAGATCCAGGGCGTCTGGCTGGCGCCGCGGCTGCGCGGACGAGGGCTGGCGGCGCCCGCGATGGC
>JAICIN010000033.1 GCA_025924375.1 Dermatophilaceae bacterium
ACACCCGACCCTGGACCTCACCGACCACGCGGTTGGCGACCGTCTCGTTGGGCCGGTCGATGTCGCGCGTCTTGTGGATGAACGCCAGCGGCGCTCCTCCCAGCCGCTCCGACCACTGCTCCGCCACCTTGATCCGCCCGGTATCCGGGGAGACGACCGCGAGCGGCTCCGAGCCGTACCGCTCCCGCACGTGCTCGGAGAGGATCGGCAGGGCCAGGAGGTGGTCGACGGGCCCGTCGAAGAAGCCCTGGATCTGCGCGGTGTGGAGGTCGACCGCCCTGAGGCGGTCGGCCCCCGCCGTCTTCAGCATGTCCGCGACGAGCCTGGCCGAGATCGGCTCGCGCCCGCGGTGCTTCTTGTCCTGCCGCGCGTAGCCGTAGAACGGGAGCACGACCGTGATCCGCTTCGCCGAGGCGCGCTTGAGCGCGTCGATCATGAGCAGCTGCTCCATGATCGACTGGTTGATCGGCGTCGCGTGGCTCTGCATGACGAACGCGTCGGAGCCGCGCACCGACTCCTGGTAGCGCACGTAGATCTCGCCGTTGGCGAAGTCGTAGGCCGTCGTGGGGACGAGCTCGGTGCCGAGCAGTGTCGCCACCTCCTCGGCGAGGGCGGGGTTGGCCCGGCCCGAGAAGAGCATGAGGTTCTTCTGGTTGACCTTCACGATGCCGGTCACCGGCGGGCCTGCCCCTCGGCCACCTCGTCGGGGTGCCGGCCGGCCCGCTGCCCGTCCGGGCTCGCGGCGACGGCTGTCGCCGCCTCCGCGGCCTGTGCCGTCCGGGTGCCCGCGCGCCGTCGGGCCACCCAGCCGTCGACGTTGCGCTGGCGACCGCGCGCGACGGCGATCTGCCCCGGCTCGACGTCGGCGACGACGGTGGACCCTGCGGCGACGTAGGCCCCGTCGGCGATGTCGACGGGTGCGACGAGGACGGAGTCGCTGCCCACGAAGCTGTGCCGCCCCACCGTGGTGTGGTTCTTGGCGACGCCGTCGTAGTTGGCGAAGATGGTGCCCGCCCCGATGTTGGCGCCCTCCCCGATGGTCGCGTCACCGGCATACGTCAGGTGGGGGACCTTCGCGCCCTCACCGATCGTCGCGTTCTTGGTCTCCACGAACCCGCCGATCTTGCCCTTGCGTCCCAGGGTCGTGCCGGGGCGCAGGTAGGAGAACGGCCCGACGGTCGCCTCGGGCCCGATGACCGCCAGCAGGGCCTCGGTGCGCCTGACCTCTGCGCCGTCGCCGACCTCGGTGTCGGTCAGCGTCGTGTCCGGCCCGATGACGGCGTTGCTGCCGACGGTCGTCGCGCCGAGCAGCTGGGTGCCGGGGCGGATCGTCGTGTCGCGGCCGATGGTGACGTCAGTGTCGATCCACGTCGTCTGCGGGTCGACGATGGTGACCCCGTCGCGCATCCACCGTTCGGTGGTGCGGCGGTTGAGCTCGCGCCCGAGGCGGGCGAGCTGGACGCGGTCGTTGACGCCCTCGGTCTGCCAGAGGTCGTCGATGAGGTGGGCGCTGACGCGTCCACCGCTCCGGTTGGCGATGGCGAGGACGTCGGTGAGGTACTTCTCGCCCTGGGCGTTGTCCCGGCCCACCTCGGCCAGCGCCGAGCGGAGGGTCCTGCCGTCGAACGCGTAGATCCCCGAGTTGATCTCGCGGATGCCGAGCTGCTGCTCGGTGGCGTCCTTCTGCTCCACGATGCCCTCGACCGAGCCGTCGGCGGCTCTGAGGATGCGGCCGTAGCCGCTGGGGTCCTCGAGGTGCGCGGTGATCACCGTGACCGCGCTCCCCGTCGCGCTGTGGTCCTCGATGAGCGCGTGCAGTGTCTCGCCCGACAGCAGGGGCACGTCGCCGTAGGTGACCAGGACGGTGCCGTCGAGGTCTGCCGGTAGAACGGCCAACGCGCACTCCGTCGCGCGCCCTGTGCCGGGGACCTCGTCCTGGTCGACGACCAGTGCCTCGGGGTCCAGCTCGGCGACGTGCGCCGCCACCCGGTCCCGCTCGTGCCTCACCACCACGGCGAGGTGCTCGGGCACCGTGGCGCGGGCGGCGGCGAGCGCGTGCCCGAGGAGGCTGCGGCCGCCGATGCGGTGGAGCACCTTCGGGGTCGCGGACCTCATCCGTGTGCCCTCACCTGCGGCGAGGACGATGACAGCGGCCAGGTGGGGGGTGCTCACGCGCGCGGGGCTCCAGGGATGGCGGGTCCGGGACGTGGCCATGCTACCCGTCGCGCGGGCGGCCCCCCGCGCGCAGGCAGTGGCTGGCCGTGGTCTCCGGCCGGACCTACCCGATGCTGATGGAGACCTCGTCGGCGTCACCGACGAAGCCGTGGCTGCCGTCGGGCTTCGCCCCGATGGTGAGGTCGACGGTGTTGGCGATCGTGCTGACCTCTCGCGGCTCCGCGGGCCCCGCCCTGCCGTCGACGGTCACGTAGGCCTGCGAGGCCGTGAGGACGCAGGCGACCACGTGCCAGGCGCCGTCCGCGACGCTCGAGGGGCCGTAGACGCGGTTCTTCCCGACGGCACCGTTGAAGGCGCAGTCGGGGAAGCCGAACTTCTTGGACCCCGCCCTCGTCGCGTCGATCTCGAGCTTGTAGGCACCGCCGGACGCGGTCGCCGTGCCCTTCTCGAGGACGTTGTAGTCCCCGGCCGGCAGGTCTGCAGCCACCCTGAGGTGGGCCGTCACGGTGATCGGAGCGCTCCCGGGGTTGAGCGACGCGTCATGCGGCACCCGCACCAGGCCACCCGGCTGCGCGAACGTGTAGCCGGTGGTGCCGTCCCCGGACGGTGTGCCGGCGCTGACCCCGGAGCCGATGACGCCGTCGTGGCCGTAGCCGGAGGAGTCGCTCATCGACGTCGCACCGGGCGACTCGTCCATGTGCCACAGCCCCACCACGGTGGGCGCGGCGGCTGCCTGCGCGGGCAGCGCCGCGAGACCGGCGACCGCCGGCAGCGCCGCAGCGACCGCAGCCCCGAACCACCGCCGACGCCGTTGGACCCCGTGCCGTGCCCGCTCGCAGTGCTCCATGCCGACCCCCAAACCACCCCTTGACCCGCTTCCAGACTGACAGGCGGATCGAGTGCCAGCAAGCCGAGGGAGGCAGGAACCATCACCATGGCGCGCGCTTCACCGAGAGGCACGCCGCCGGGCTCCCCGGGAAGGAATCGAACCTTCGTCGCTAGTCCTGATTCAAAGTCAGGCGGGCCCTGCCAGCAGACCAACCGGGGAACGTCCCCAGCGGGACACCGACAGGGTAGCCAACACGCAGCCGTCCCCTACGGGCTCCTCCGGGCGTGAGGAGGCAGGAACGAGAGCTGCAGCGGCAGCCGTCCCGGCTGCCGCGTCCACGCCCCGGGCCGACGCGCAGCTCCGTCACCGCTGCCACCCGGCATACCACTCCCACGTCCGGCGGACCCCCTCCTCCAACGACGTCTCGGGCTCGAACCCCGTCAGCTCGCGCAGCAGCGAAAGGTCGGGGCAGCGCCGGGCCACCGAGCCGGTCGGGGCCGGCGCGGGGACGACGTCGGGCGTGGCACCGGTCGTCCGGAGGACGAGCTTGGCCAGGTCGGCGATGTTGGTCTCCGCGGTGTCGTCGCCGATGTGGACGACGCGGCCCGCCGCGCCAGGAGCGGCCATGAGCCGGATGACGGCCTCGACGGCGTCGTCGACGAAGCAGAACGCGCGGTACTGCTCTGCGCCCCACACCGTTAACGGGTCCTCGCCGTCCCGCGCACGCAGGAGCATCTCCGGGATGACGTGGTCCGCGCCCATCCGCGGGCCGTAGACGTTGTGGAAGCGGCCGATCACCGCCGAGGCGCCCCTGGCGGTGGCCCCGTGGAGGAACGCCGCCTCGCCCAGCAGCTTGCTGATCGCGTACGCGAAGCGGGGGGCGCCGACGTCCTCGACGAGCACGGGCACGTCCTCGCCGGTCGGGACGGGCACGACGCCGGCAGCGACGCCGCCCGCGTAGACCTCGCTCGTCGACGCGAAGAAGACCCGCTGGCCGGGGTGCAGCCAGTCGAGGACGTTGAGCGCCGAGAGCGTGTTCACCCGGATGACGCGCGATGGGTCGCGCTCGACGTTGCGCACCCCAACCACCGCCGCCAGGAGGTACACGTGGTCGTGGCCATGGCCGACCTCATCGAGGGAGCGCGGGTCGGTGAGGTCGGCGGAGACGACGTGGACCCTCTCGTGCTGCTGGACGAGCGCCAGCTCCTCGTCGTGCCGGCCCCTCGAGAAGTCGTCGACCACGGTGACCTCGTGGCCGTCGGCGAGCAGGCGGCGGGTGAGGTGGAGCCCGATGAACCCGGCGCCACCGAGGACGAGGGACCTCATGACGCGACCCGCGAGCGGTAGCCCAGTCCGGCGTACTCCAGTCCCAGCCGGCGGACGGTCGACTCGTCGAGCACCCGCCACGCGTCGTAGACGAACGCGGCACGGCCGCCTCGCACCAGCGGTTCGACGTCCAGCGCGCGGTACTCCGGGTGGTCGTTGACGATCACCACGCCGTCCGCCTGGAACACGTCCGCCAGGGGTACGCCGGTGCCCCCGTACTGCGCGATGACGTCCGGGTGGACCATCGGGTCGTGGCCGAGCACGGTGAGGCCGGCGGCGCGGAGGAGGGGGACCATCGACTCCACGGCGGTGCCGCGCATGTCGTCGGTGGGGGGCCAGCCCTTGCAGGCCCAGCCCAGGACGCCGACCGTGCCGCCCGCGACCTCGCCACCCCGGGCACGGGCCACCATCGCGATCACCCGCTCCGCCACGTGGACCGGGAGGTGCTCGTTCAGCTCCCGGGCCCGTCCGACGAGGAACGGCTCGGCGTCCGGCGAGCTGGCCAGCATGATGTAGGGGTCCTTGGTGAGGCACGCGCCGCCGACGAACCCCGGCTTCGAGAGGTCGGGCCTGGGGTAGTCGAGGTTCGTCGCCCTGATGACCTCGAGCGGGTCGATGCCGTGCTGCTCGGCGATCAGCGCGATCTCGTTGCCGAAGGAGTAGATGAGGTCGGTGTGGCAGTTGTTCGACAGCTTCACCATCTCGGCGGTCTCGAGGCTGCTCACCGGGACCACATGCTTCGCCAGCTGCTCGAAGACGGCGACGCCTGCTTCCAGGCTGGGCTCGTCGAGGCCTCCGACGACCTGTGGCAGGTCGACCAGCTCCCGCAGCGCCTGCCCCTGGATGGTGCGTTCCGGCGCCATGCACAGGAGCGCGGTGCCCCACGCCTCGAGGAGGACCGGCAGCACGAGGCGGCGGCTCGTCCCGATGGGCACGGTGCTGCGCACGACGACGAGCGTCTCCGGGCCACAGCGCTGCGCGATGTGGGCCGCCGCTGCCCGCAGGTTCTCGAGCATCGGCTGGTGGGTGCGGTCGTCGACGGGCGTGGACACCGAGACCATGACGGCGTCCAGTCCGGCTTCGGGCAGCTCCCCGACCGGGAAGATGGTCCGGCCGACCATCGACTCGAACACCTCGGTGAGTCCCGGCTCGTAGATGTGGGGACGGCCGCGCCGCAGCGCCTCGACGACGCGCGGCTGCGAGTCGACGCCGTAGACGGTGTGGCCGGCCTGGGCCAGGGCTGCCGTGAGCGTGAGCCCCACGTACCCCATCCCGAGGACCCCGACGGTGAGTGGCATGACGCGTTTCCCTCCTGCGTAGGTGCTTGGTGGTCGGTCCGCGGCCTACGCCGTGACCGCTGCTCGCGACTGGACGTCCGCCCAGATCGCCGAGAGTGCTTCCTCGAGGCTGTGGGACGGAGCCCACGCGAGGGTGTCGCGGGCGAGCGCCGGGTCGGCGCACGTCCAGTCCACGCCCTGCGAACGTGCCGGCGCGTCCCCGCTCTCGACGATCCGTCCGCGGTAGCCGGCCAGGTCGGCGAGCGCCATGACGGCGTCGCGGGTGCGAACGGCGTGCCCTCGGCCGACGTTGACCACGGCCGCCGGGAGCGACGGCACGATGGCCGCCGCGACGACGGCACGGGCCACGTCCCGGGCGTCCACCAGGTCTCGCCAGCTGCCGAGGGGCCCCATCGTCACGGCGTCGTCCCCGGTGTGCAGCGCGTGCGAGATCCGCTCGGCGGCACGCACGAGCACGCTGTTTCCCTGGGCGCCGGCGCCAATGGGGTTGAACACGCGCAGGGACACCGCGTCGGCGCCGCCGTCCTTGGCCGCCCTCACGAGGTGGGTGGCTGCGAGGTGGCTGACGCCGTATGCGCCGACGGGCCGCGTCTTGCTGCCCTCCTTGATGCGGGTGCCGTGTCCCACCGGTCCGTACTCCCCCGCGGATCCCAGGCGGACCAGCCGGGTGTGCGGTGCCCGGGCCGCGATCGCATCGAGCAGACGCGCCGTCACCATGGCGTGCACCGTCATCAGCTCGGCGCGGGTGCCGTCGAGGCGTCCGGTGCAGTTGACGACCACGTTCGGCTCGTGGCGGCCCAGGACCGTCCCGAGCTGTGCCTCCTCGGCGGTGAGGAGGTCGAGCTCGGTCCGCCGTGGGCACACCAGGCCCGTCACGCCCGGCGTCGCCTCGAGCGCGGCACGGACGTGCCGGCCGATGAAGCCCGTGGCGCCGAGCAGCAGCACCCTGGTCATGCGACACTCACCGCCGACCGCTCCGGCAGGAGCCTCGGCCGCAGGGCCTCGAACGTGCGGTTGACCTCGTCGTAGTCGTCGGGCCGGCCGATGTCCATCCACAGCCCGTCGAAGAGGTAGCTGGCCGGGTACTCCCCACGCTCGATGAGGTCGAGCACGAGCTGGTCGAAGCCGTAGGCGAGGCCCGCCGGGTAGCGCGCGATGGTGGAGCGCGACATCGCGTATACGCCCATGCTCACGTGGTACGTCAAGGTCGGCTTCTCCGTGAACCCGTGGATGTGCTCCTCCCGGACGTCCAGAACACCGAACTCGACCTTCGACACGCTCGGGGCCGTCGCAACCGTCAGCGGTGCCCCCGAGGTGATGTGCTGTGCGAGGAGGCACTCGAAGGACAGGTCGGTGAGGACGTCACCGTTCATGACCAGGAAGTGCTCTGGCAGCTGGTCCACGAGGCCGAAGAGCGGCCCAACCGTGGACAGCGGTGCGCCCTCCTCCGCGTACTCCACCGTGAGGCCCCATGCGCTGCCGTTGCCGACGACCGCCCGGATGAGGGTCCCCAGGTGGTTGATCGCGACGGTCACCGAGCGAAAGCCCTGCGCCGCGAGCTGGCGGAGGATGATGTCGAGGATCACGTGCTCGTCGCCGATCGGCACGAGCGGCTTCGGGAGCGCCGTGGTGTAGGGCCGAAGCCGAACTCCCTTGCCTCCGGCGAGAATCACAGCGTGCATGACGTTCTCCTCCTGTAGTGCTGGGCCGGCGCGCCGGTGGTCCTGCGCGTCTGCGGTGCGGCGTTCACTGGTAGCTCGTTGCGCTCGACGGCCGGCGCGTGAAGCCGGCGCGCAGCAGTGCGAGGAGGACGACTGCCGAGAGCAGGAAGGCCTCCGGCCAGGTGACCTGTGGCGTGAGGCCGGCGCCGGCCTGGAGGAGCAGCGCGACGGCGAAGGACGCCGCGGTCCAGCCGTAGCGACCCATGTTGGCGTGGGCGAAGGTCAGCAGGTAGGCGCCGGACAGCGGCGGGGCCGCCAGCGCCACGAGGGTGCCCTGGAGCGTCAGTCCGCGGGTCGCCAGCAGGCCGGCGCACACGCCGGCACTCGTCGCCCCGGAGACCAGCGCGCACAGCCACAGCTCCCTGCCCAGCAGACGCGGGACGGCGGCGTGCAGCTCCGCCGGGTAGCTCACCTGCCGCAGCAGCGCGCGGACGCGTGCCGGGAGGACCGCGGCACGCCACTCGACGAAGCCCATCGCCACGATGAGCCCGATGAGGCCGACCGCCACGTCGAAGGACCCGAAGAGGAAGGCGCCCTGGGCGGTGAGGAGGTAGGCGGCGGACAGGGCCGCGCAGCCCAGCACGGCCGGTATGCCGGGGGCCAGCCCGCGCAGGCTCGGCCCGTCTCCCGAGGTGGCCGGGGAGGCGCGTCGTGACCGAGCGGCGCACAGGCAGGCGAGCACCAGCACGGAGGCGACGCCGAGCGCGGCGACCACGGCCACCAGGCCCCGCCCCTCCGCGGGCTCGCCGGTGACGAGGTAGGCGGTCCCCGCCATCCCGGCCGGCCACATGGACCAGAAGATCCACGCGCGCCGGCCGAGGAAGAACAGCGCCATCGTGCCGAGCTGGTAGGCCATGACGGCGACCGTGAGGACGCCGGCGAGGAGCGAGCCCCCGGTGGCGAGGACCACCCCCGCGCCGGCGAGGAGAGCCAGCACCAGCCCACCGGCCGTCGCGCGCTGGACCAGCTCGGCAGCCCTCCCGGCGCGCCCGGAGCCGACGAGGCGGTACTCGAGCCACGAGGAGGCCGACGTCCACATCCACCCCAGGCCGCCGCCGGTGAGGAGCGCGACGACGGTGTCCCGCGCGCTCAGCATCGCCAGTACGGCGGGGAGGGCGATCGCAGGGATGAGGTAGAGGAACCCGTGGAGGATGCTCGTGCGCCCGTACGGGTCGGGGGAGTCGGGCGGTACGACGCCCCCTCCGTCCCCGGGTGGGGCGCCGCCGGCCGCCGCGCGTGCGCGCAGCTCGCGGGCGAGCGCGAAGACGTCGTGGTGTCCGTAGCGGGTGCGCGCGAGGTCGTCGGTGACGCCTATCGACTCGAGGGAGGCCGCGACCTGGAGCGTGTCCACCGCGGAGGCGGTGACCAGCTCGAAGCCGGCGGCGAGGAGCTCCAGTGCGTCCTCACCGGCCTCGCGCTCCTCGGTGCGCTCCGGCGTCGTCGTCACGAGAGGACGCCCGCCTGCTGGCCGGCACCCGAGAAGGACCGGCTCGCGCTCCCCGCGATGCTCGAGAGGACCGGCTCCAGCTCGGCGGCGGTCCGGCACCCCCGTCCCTCGCTGACCCGGTCGTAGAGCTCGCGGTACGCGGCCAGGGAGCGTTCGAGCGTGAAGGACCGGAGGACGCGGTCCCTGGCCCTGCTCCCCATGCGGCGGCGGCGCGTGTCGTCGAGGAGGAGCTCGACGCAGGCGTCCCCGAAGGCGGTGCTGTCCTTGGGCGGCACGACGAGCCCGGAGTCGGCGACCGCCTCCATCACGCCGCCGACGTTGGTGCACACGACGGTCCGGCCGCACGCCATGGCCTCCACGACGGTGTAGGGGAACCCCTCGGAGATGCTGCTGAGCGCGATGAGGGAGCCGGCGTGGTAGGCCCCGACCGGCGAGGGGGCCGGGCCCTCGAAGCTCACGTCTGCCGTGACACCGAGCTCCTCCGCCAGCTCCCGGCAGCTGGAGAGGTACGCCTCGTTCCCCGCGGCGCCGCCGAAGATCCGCAGCCTGGCCTGCGGGACGGCCACCTTGACCGTGGCGAAGGCACGCAGCAGCGTGTGGAGGTCCTTGATGGGGTCGATGCGACCGAGGAAGACGATCGTGGGCACGTCGGGCTCGTGCCTGGCCTGGGGGAAGAGGTCCGGCTCCACGCCGTTGTACATCGTCCACATCCGCGCGGGGTCGGCACCGTTCTGCAGCTGCCAGCGGCGGTTGTAGCGCGAGTGCGGCGCCAGGGCGTCGGAGACGAGGTAGCCGGCGCCGGCGAGCAACCGGAAGAGGTTGAGCCGCAGGAACCGTGCCGGGCGACCGCACTCCTGGGCCTCCCGCATGAGGTAGCGCTCCCGCAGGTAGATGCCGTGCTCCGACATGATCAGCGGGGTGCCATGGGCCCAATTGGCCGCGAAGCCCACGAGCATGCTGAGGCCGTTCATGGAGGAGTGGACGATGTCCGCCTCGACCGGCTGCGCGAAGAGCGCGCGCAGGAAGTGGTCGAGGAGGTTCGCCGTCTCGAGGGCGTCGCGCAGGCTGATCGGGTCGCTGCTCGCGGCACGCCAGGCGTCGACCAGCGCTTCCAGCGCGGCGTCCCCGCTGAGGTAGCCGACCGGCTCCACGCCCAGGTCGCGCACGGTGAGGAAGAGGGACTGGAGCGCCTCGGTGAAGACGAGGCGGTCCTCCTGGGCGCGGCGGGGGTCGTCGTCGAGGGGCCGCACGAGCGCCTCGCAGAGCCGTCCGTATGCCGTGAGGAACGACCGCGGGGGCGCGTTCCACCCGTGCGCGGGGCGCCGGTCGCTCCACAGCGGGAGCGACCGGACGTGCCGCAGGTTGTCCGGGCGCTCCCACAGGGCCCGCTCGTGACTGTCCGCGGTGAGCGCCACGAACTCCCAGTCGTGCTCCTCCATGCCCCTGATGAGCTGGTCGCACCAGACACTGACGCCGCCCATCGCGAACGGGTACGTGCCCTCGGAGACCAGTGCGATCCTCATGGCAGCAGCGCCACCGGGTAGGAGGCCGGGATGCCGGCGGTGAGGCGCACGGTGGACATCGAGCTGGTGCCGTAGGTCTGGTACCCGGTGGCGCGGACGCCGGTCGTCTTCAGGGCGGCGGACGTCGGCGAGGTGAGGGTCACCGTCCTCAGCGCCGGGTCGTAGACCGCGCTGACCGCGTCCTTGGCGCCGAAGTGGCTGTTCCAGTCGGTGGTCGTCGCCGCGAGGGTGGACCAGCTCGGTGACAGCAGCGGCACCGAGTAGTACTGGGAGTACTTCGACATCACGCCGTCCAGCCAGTCCACCGCCAGGGTGCGGCCGCTGCCGTAGTCCCGCAGGTTCGAGATGTGCATGGTGTGCGTGTACATCGACCCGGTCGCGAGCTGCGTCATCGCCTGCGACGTCTCGTGGTCGATGACCTGCGCGTAGGTCTGCGGCTCGGTCCAGTAGGCGAACTTGCCACCCGGTCCGTAGAACCAGTTGTAGAACTGCGTCTCCTGGTCCGGGGTGCTGCTGAAGTACGCGATGTTCGTGGGCCAGTCCGGGACGATGGAGAGCGAGGGCTCCATGGGGTGCACGATCGAGCAGTTGAAGCAGGAGGGCACGTGGCTGGGGAACGACATGTTCCCGTGGAGGTACTTGATGCCGAGGTCCTTGGCCGCCTTGAGGAGGTTCGGGTTCGAGGCGAGCAGGCCGTAGTCGGTGGGCGGGTCGATGTCGTTCGTCGGGTCGGGGTTGTAGACGCCGAGCCCGGAGTACTCCCCCGTCTTGAGGACACCCTGCTCCATCTGGAGCCCGAAGATGTTGCCGTTCTTGATGTTCTGGCTGATCTCGTAGTAGCTCGTGGCGTAGTCCGTGAAGTTCATCTTCGGGTGCGTCAGCGTGTGGTTGATCCACTCGAAGTTCTTCCTCAGGCACTTCGTCGTGGCGTCCAGGGTCGACAGGTCTCCGTTGGGCGAGCACAGGGCCTTCACCTTGAGGTTGACGCCGTCGGAGTTGTAGGCCATGCCGATCTCGAAGGCCTTGGCCAGCGGGTACTTCGTCCGGAGGTTGTCCTGTTGGACGCTCACGTTGTAGGCGTCGTGGCCCGACATGCTGAAGCCCGGGTCGCTCTGGATCGTGAAGTCGGGGTTGAGCACGTCGCTGTTGTTGAAGTAGTCGTCGACGTCGAGCTTGAGGTAGTGCCGCTGCTCCCCGAGGTACAGACCGTGGCTGGCCCACCGGAACAGGCCGAACGCGAGGAGCTGGGCCTGGAGCAGGTACTGGTTCGACGTGAAGCTCAGCGCGATGCGCTCGCGGCCGTCGGGCGAGACGCTGCTGCTGCCCAGCACGTCAGAGCCGGACGTCAGGACGGCGCTGCCGCCGCAGGCGGGGTCGAGGCTGTTCCGGTAGACGTAGGACTGGACGAGCGGGATCTGGGCGCCGCTCTTGAGGAAGTCGAACGACGACTTGCCCGTGCTCGTGAGCGAGGCGGTGACAGCGGTGTCGCCGACACTGCCTTCGGTGCCGCCCCGCATGCAGTAGTCCTCGGGCCACGAGCCGTAGCTGGCGTAGAGGGTCACCTGTCGAACCGCGTAGTCGCGCTCGTAGGCCCACAGCGTGTTCCACTCGGCGTCGGTCAGCGCGCTCACGAACGCGCCACCCGCGTCCTGGTAGAGCATCATCGAGTTGGTCAGCAGCACGGCGTTGTAGCGACCGGAGCCGTCGGCGTTGACGAGCATCTCGGGCGTCAGGTCGGTGTCCCGGACCGAGACGACGTCGTAGGCGGCGCCCACCCGGTCGAGAGTCGACGTCCACGTCGGGAGCTCGTAGTCGGCGGGGTCGAGGGTCAGGACCAGGGCCCTGAGGGCCACCCGCCTGGTGCTCGTCGCGGGGACGGCGGCCGCCAGCGACTGCACGGTGGCGTCGGTCGTCAGGGACCGGGCGCCGCTCGTGGTCGTGTGAAGCGTCGTCCTCCCCTTGCTCGTGGTGAGCGTCTGGCGCTGCACCTTGACCGATCCGGACTTCTTCGGCAGGGGGGCCGGAGTGGTGCCCGGCTGTGCGGGTGCCACGGCGGGGTAGCCCACCACTGCAGGCGGCTTCCCCTGCCCGTGGGCGCCGGGGCCACCCGGCCCGGCCGCTGCGAGGCCGGCGCTGCCGACCGCCGTCGACAGTGCCACCGCGGCCACCGCGACCGCGGCCGCTCCCCGGCCCCACAGAAGCGTTGACAGACCTTGCCTGGACGCCCGCATTGCGCTTTCCCCTCCCTGCGGCCCGCCGTTCGCTGAGCCGAGTGAGCGTCATTGAACTGGGGTCGCAGCGCGGTCGATAGGGCCCAGAGCCGGAATTGGCTCGTCCCGACCATCGGCCGGCCTCGCGCATGGCCCGATCGGGCCACAGGCGCTCTCGGCCGTTTGGTGGGGTGCCCGTGAGCGCGAACAGGCTTTGGGGGCAGGTACATGCCGACAGGACCGTTCACCTGCCGTTGCAGACAGCAACCGACGTCGTGAGCGCTTTGACCGCCGGCGCGGCCGGACTCGCGCCCAGCCGTGTCAGCCCGGGCGGCGCGTGGCCCGACGCCGGCCGACGGCGAAGAGGCGCCGGAAGGGCAGCACCACGCCGATGGCAGAGCGTGGGTATGCCGTGTGGAGACGCGAGCCGTAGTCCGTCAGGAACGCGTCTCGCTCCGCCGGGTCGGTGAGGGTCTCGAGGACTGGTCGCAAGCCGGTGCCGCGGACCCATTCGAGGACCGGGTTCTCCTGCTCTCCCAAGGGATCGAGGACGTGCTGGTACTCGGTGACCCAGGCGTCGACGTCGCAGCCGGCTCCGTCGAGGACCTCCATGTAGCGCGCGATGTCGGCCACTCCGGCCCGGCGCAGCGGCTCCCGGAGCCGCTCACGGGCGGGATGGTCCGCTGCCGTCTCGCGCATCAGCCGGTGCGAGGGCGCGCCGAAGTTGTCGGGCACCTGCATGGCGAACCAGCCACCCGGCGCGAGCGCCCCCACCCATCGGCCGACGAGCGGCAGGTGCTGTGGCAGCCACTGGAGCGTCGCGTTGGTGACGACGACGTCGGCAGCCGCTCCGAGGCCGGCGGAGTCCCAGGTGGCCAGGTCGGCCTCGACCCACTCGACGCGCCGCTCCCGGTCGAGCGACCGGGCCGCGTCGAGCATCTGGGGCGAGCTGTCGACGCCGACCACCCTGGCGTCGGGCCACCGCCGAGCAAGGGAGAGTGTGAGAGGCCCGTTGCCGCACCCGAGGTCGACGACCAGCCCGGCGCTCCCTGCGCCCACGCGCGAGAGCAGGTCGACGAAGGGCCGGGCCCGGTGGTCCGCGAACCGGGCATACTGCTCGGGGTCCCAGCGGGTGCTCATGGCAGCCTCCACGAGGTCGTGAGGTGAATCTTGATGTCAAGATACTTGATGGCCGTTAGTGTCTTCACCATGACAGCTCGCCGGCCGCGCGGTCCGGCGCCGGAGCCCGGGCGACGGCCACCGGAGCACGGGCCACGGCCACCGGAGCACGGGCCACGGCCACCGGAGCACGGCGACGGCGTCGACCGGATCGTCGCGGCGTGGCGACGGGAGCGCCCCGACCTCGACGTCGCGCCGCTCCACGTGCTCTCGCGCCTCTCCCGCCTCGCCCTGCTCCTCGACCGCGACCGGTCCCAGGCCTTCGACGGCCACGACCTGGAGGGCTGGGAGTTCGACGTCCTCTCGGCGCTGCGCCGGGCCGGCGCGCCCTACCAGCTCAGCCCCGGACAGCTCGTCCAGCAGACGCTCGTGACGAGCGGCACCATGACCAACCGCGTCGACCGGCTCGAGCGCCGGGGGCTCGTCGAGCGCAGCCCCGACCCACGCGACCGGCGTGGTGTCATCGTCCGGCTGACCGATGCCGGGCGGGCGCGCGTCGACGCCGCCATGGCCGACCTGCTCGAGCGCGAGCGCCACCTCCTCGCGCAGCTGCCGGAGCACGACCAGCAGCTGCTCGCCGACCTCCTGCGCCAGCTGCTCACGCCCTTCGAGGGCTGAGCGCCCCACGGCCTGCACGGCAGGGCCCTTCGGCCCATCCGTGGCGGCGATCAGGCGGCATACGGTCTGGGCACCGGAAGAGGCGCACATGAGGAGGCGAGGGCCATGCAGCAGTTCACGGACGACCTCGGGATGGTCCAGGAGCTGCCGGAGCTCGACTCCTGGGAGACGTTGGCACAGCACGAGTTCGGCCGGCTGGCCTACCACCTCTGCGACGAGGTGCACATCGTGCCCGTGAACTACGCGGTGCAGGACCGCGGTCTCGTCTTCCGCACTGCCGAGGGCAGCAAGCTGCTCGGGATCACGATGAACCACGACGTGGCCTTCGAGGTTGACCAGTACACCGAGACATGCGCGCGCAGCGTGGTCGTGCGGGGCCGGGCGCGTGAGCTGGCCGGCGAGGCGGCCGAGGAGGCGGCCCTGCTGACACTGCGACCCTGGGTGCCCGAAGCCCGCTTCCACGTCGTGCGCATCGACCCCGTCGAGGTGACCGGCCGCACCTTCCGGCTCGACCGCACCTGGACCGACGCGACCATCGACGGCTGACGGGCGGCGCTAGCCGACGATCTCCGCGGCCTCGAGCCACGCCAGCTCGAGCGTCTCGCGCTCCTCCACGAGCTCGCGCAGCTGTGCGTTCAGCGCGAGCACGCGCTCGTGGTCGGTCGCCGCCTCGACCATGGCGGCGTGGACGCGTTCCTCGCGCTCGGCGAGCCGGGAGAGCTGGCGCTCGACCCGGGCGAGCTCCTTGCGCGCCTCCCTGGCCTCGGCGGCGGTGGGGCCGGCGCGGCCCTGGTCGGGTGGGTCCCCGTCACCGGTGCTCGCGGGAAGCGGTGGACCGGCCGTCTGCAGGGCCTGCCGGCGCAGCTCGAGGTACTGCTCGACCCCGCCCGGCAGGTCGAGCAGGCCGCCGTCGCCGAGCAGGGCCACCTGGCGGTCGCAAACCCGCTCCAGCAGGTACCGGTCGTGCGACACGACCAGCAGGGTCCCTGCCCAGCCGTCGAGGATGTCCTCCAGGGAGGTGAGCGTCTCGATGTCGAGGTCGTTGGTCGGCTCGTCGAGGAGCAGCACGTTGGGCTCTCCCATGAGCAGGCGGAGCAGCTGGAGCCGTCGCCGCTCGCCGCCGGAGAGGTCGCCGACGCGGGTCTGCTGGCGGCCTCCCGAGAAGCCCAGGCGCTTCGCGAGCTGGGAGGCGCTGACCTCCTTGCCGCCCAGCTGGATGTGCGTGCGCACGTCCTCGACCGCCTCGATGACGCGCCACCCGGCATACGGCTCGAGCTCGCGGACCTCCTGCGAGAGGTAGGCGAGGCGCACCGTCACGCCGACCTTGCGCTTGCCGGCGGCGAGCGGCACCTCCCCTGCGACGGCGCGCAGCAGCGTCGACTTCCCGGACCCGTTGACGCCCACGACCCCGGTCCGCTCCCCCGGCGCGAGCCGCCACGTCGCCCGGTCCAGGATGGTGCGCCCGCCCAGCTCGACCGTGGCGTCGAGGAGGTCCACGACGTCCTTGCCGAGACGGGTCGTCGCGAACCGGACGAGCTCCACCGTGTCGCGGGCCGGCGGCTCGTCGGCGATGAGCGCGCTGGCCGCCTCGACCCGGAAGCGCGGCTTGCTCGTGCGGGCGGGAGCGCCTCGCCGCAGCCAGGCGAGCTCCTTCCGGAGCAGGTTGTCCCGGCGCTCCGCCGTCACAGCCGCCAGGCGGTCCCGCTCGGCCCGGGCGAGGACGTAGGCGGCGTAACCGCCCTCGAAGGCGTTGACGCGCCCGTCGGCCACCTCCCAGGTGAGCGTCGCGACGGCGTCCAGGAACCACCGGTCGTGGGTGACGGCGACGAGGGCGTGGTCCGGGCGGGAGCGGTGCTGCACCAGGTGGTCGGCCAGCCAGGCGACGCCCTCGATGTCGAGGTGGTTCGTCGGCTCGTCGAGGAGCAGCAGGTCGGGGTCGGCGACGAGCAGCCCGGCGAGCGCGATGCGCCGGCGCTCCCCACCGGACATCGGGCCCACGACCGCGTCGAGGCCCCCGACGGCCGGCGCCTCGACCCCGCCCAGCAGCCCGGCGAGGACGTCCCGGATCCGCCCGTCACCGGCCCAGACGTGCTCCGGTCGCCCGCCGACGACCGCCTGGCGCACGGTGGAGGTGGGGTCCAGCGCGTCGTCCTGCGCCAGCATCGCCACGCTCGCGCCGCCGGCCCGGGCCACGCGGCCGGAGTCGAGCTCCCGCGCGCCGGCGATGACGCGCAGCAGCGTCGTCTTGCCACCGCCGTTGCGCCCCACGACGCCGATGCGGTCGCCCCCGCCGACACCCAGGGACAGCTCGTCGAGGACCTGCGCGGTGCCCAGGGCGAGGGACGCCCGCTCGACGGAGACGAGGTTGGCCATCAGTCCGCTCTGGGGGCTGCCACGATGTGCGCCCCGTGGGCCGGCCCGGTGGCGCGACGGACGTCCTGGACGGTGCCCGACGCCGTGAGCGAGACCGCGAGGTCCAGGGCCGCCTCGTTGTTCTCGACGACGAACGCGACCGTCGGGCCCGAGCCGGAGACGATGCCGCCGAGGGCACCGAAGTCGATCCCCGCCTCGAGGACGTCACCGAGCTTCGGCCGCAACGAGATCGCTGCGTCCTGGAGGTCGTTGACGAGCGCCGAGGCGAGCGCCCGGGCGTCGCCGGAGCGAAGCGCCGTCATCATGTCCCGCCGGGGCGTCGGCTCCGGGACGCGGCGGCTGCCGCGAAGCCGGTCGCACTCGGCATACACCTCGGGGGTGGACAGGCCGCAGGCGCTCAGGGCGAGGACCCAGTGGAAGGTGCCGCGGGCGAGGACCGGCGCCACGACCTCCCCGCGGCCGGAGCCCATCGCGGTGCCGCCGCCGAGGAGGAAGGGCACGTCGCTGCCGAGCTCGCCGGCGATCTCGGCGAGCTCGTCGCGGCCGCTGGCGAGGCCCCACAGGTGGTCACACGCGACGAGGGCGGCGGCAGCGTCCGCGGAGCCGCCGGCCATGCCGCCGGCGACCGGGATCTCCTTGCGGATCCTGACGTGGACCGGCTCCTCGACGCCCGCTGCACTCGCCAGCCGGCGCGCGGCCCGCAGCGCGAGGTTGGTCGCGTCGGCCGGCACGCCCTGCGCGTGGGGTCCCTCGAGGCTGACCCCCCACTCGTCGGCAGCGCTCACCGTGACCTCGTCGAAGAGGCTGACGGCGTGGTAGACGGTCGCCAGGGAGTGGTAGCCGTCCTCGCGACGCGGCCCGACGATGAGCTCGAGGTTGATCTTCGCGGGGACCCGTGCCGTCGCCGAGGTCGGCAAGGCGGCGGCACTCGTCATGCGGACACCCTAGGACAGGCGCGCGGCGGCGATCGCCGCGAAGGACTCGATCCGCAGCTGCTCGCCCCGGGCGCGTGGGTCGACGCCCGCGGCGCGGAGCACCTCCTCGGCCCGTGCCGCCGAGCCGGCCCAGCCCGCGAGGGCGGCGCGCAAGGTCTTGCGGCGCTGGGCGAAGGCCGCGTCCACGCAGGCGAACACCTCGGCGCGAGTGGCGGTCGTCACGGGCGGGGGCCGGCGCACCATCTCGACGAGGCCGGAGTCGACGTTGGGGACCGGCCAGAACACGCTTCGCGGCACGGTGCCCGCGAGGCGCACCGCGGCATACCAGGCCGCCTTGAGGCTCGGCACGCCGTAGGCCTTCGACCCCGGCCCTGCGGCGAGGCGCTCGGCCACCTCGAGCTGGACCATGACGAGGACCCGCTCGATCGTGGGGAACGCCTCCAGGAAGCCGAGGACGACGGGGACCGAGACGTTGTAGGGCAGGTTGGCGACGAGCGCCGTCGGCTGGGGGTCGGGGAGGGTGCGCACGCGCATCGCGTCCGCGTGCACGAGCGTGAGCCGGTCCGCGTATGCCGGTGCGAGCCGGCCCACGGTGTCGGGCAGCGCCTGCGCGAGGGCGGGGTCGACCTCGACCGCCGTGACGTGCCCGGCCTCGGGCAGGAGGGCGAGCGTGAGCGACCCGAGGCCGGGGCCGACCTCCACGACGCTGTCCTCGCGGCCCACGCCGGCCAGGCGCACGATGCGCCGGACCGTGTTGGCGTCGACGACGAAGTTCTGGCCCCACTGCTTGGTGGGCCGCAGGCCCAGGGCGGCGGCCAGCTCGCGGACCTGCCCCGCGCCGAGGTGGCCGCTCTCCTGCTGCGTCATGGGCCGGACTCTATGGCCCCTCCACGCGAGTCGAGGGGGTGGCGGGCCCCCCGCAGGG